>JANNGP010000199.1:0-2234 GCA_031403915.1 Betaproteobacteria bacterium | reverse complement strand
GCCTAGCTCCGTCTGGCCACTTTCTGGTGACCACCTTGCGGCCGCCTCGCGCGAGATAGCCGCCAGATGAGGCGCCAGGCTGCTGCCCGTGCTCAACGGCAGGAACTGGCCGCGACTCGAAACCCAATTCGCGAATGCCGGCGGCAGGATTTCAGGCCCGGGCGGCCGCTCAGCGCGGCGCGAGGGCCTGAAGAAGTTCTGCGACCGGGGCACCTTCGCTCCAGGCCGGCACATTCCCCGGCAACTTCAGCCAGGGCTGTTTTCGTTTGACCCAGATGTGGGCGACGACGTCCAGTTCATCGCTCCGGTCCAGCGTGCCTGCACGCACCACCACGAAGCCGGGCCGAGCGCTGTTCGAGTTGTAGACGCGCGTGTGGCAGACGGCGCACATCCGCTGGATCGAAGTTCTGCCGCTCGGGGTGGTCAACTCATAGACAGCCAGCGGCCCGGTCACGCTCAGCGACGCCTCTGGCAGGAACGTCTGCTGGCTGAACGCGCTGCCGCTCCACGTCTGGCAGTCCCGGCAATGGCAGGCATACGTCCGCGGCAGTGCATCCAGCGCCAGCATGTAGCGCACCGCGCCACAACGGCAACCGCCCTGAATCTCCGACATGCTGTCCTCCTGATTCCGCTACGCTGGGCTCGCGCTCAGACCCATAGGGCCGTCGCTTCGAACAGGTAGGCTACCGTGTGGCCAGTGGCGGGAAGTGGCCGCGACAGGCCGGTCGTGCGACACGCATGCAGTCTGCCGGCGACCTGAAGCCTCGCACCAGCCGAGCCCCGGGACACTCTACTGAGCCAGAATCTTGCCATGGAGCCATTCTCTCTGGTTGAGCCCTACGAGCACGGGATGCTCGACGTCGGCGATGGCCAGCAGATCTACTGGGAGGTCTGTGGCAATCCGATTGGCAAGCCCGCAGTGTTCCTGCACGGAGGACCAGGCTCTGGCTGCACCATTGGCTCTCGAAGGCTGTTCGACCCCGCGACATACCGCACCGTGATCTACGACCAGCGCAATTGTGGCAGGAGCACGCCAAGCGCTGCAGATTTGACGACAGTCCTCGCTTTCAACACGACGCAGTATCTGATCGAAGATATGGAGAAGCTTCGCCAGCACCTGCGCATCGACAAGTGGGTGATCTTCGGCGGCTCCTGGGGCGTCACGCTCGGTTTGGCCTACGCCGAACAGCACCCCGAGCGGGTGGCGGCAGCTGTTTTCGCATCGGTGACGATGACGCGACCCGCGGACGTGCATTGGCTCTATCACGAGGTCGGCCGGTACTTCCCGCAAGAGTGGGACCGGTTTCGACGTGGCGTCCCCGAGGACGCGCGCGATGGTGACCTGGTCGCTGCGTACAACAGGCTGCTCAACGTGCAGACGGATGCCCGGATACGGGAGCGTGCGGCCCAGGATTGGTGCGACTGGGAAGCTGCCGTGATGTCGCTGGAACCCGGCTACAGGTATCCCAAACGCTTTGGCGATCCAGCGTTTCGCATGACGTTCGCACGCATCGTCACTCACTACTTCAGCCACGACGCCTGGCTCTCCGATGGCCAGCTTCTTCGCAACGCGCACCGACTTGCTGGTATTCCTGGGGTTCTCGTGCACGGCCGACTCGATCTCGGCGGGCCGGCGGACACCGCCTGGCAATTGGGCAAGGCATGGCCGGATGCCGAGCTTCATCTGATCGGCACCGGTCATGGCGGCGGGGAGGACATGGACCGCCACGTCCGGAACGCGGTGTTGCGTTTTGGCGCGCGGCAGGAGGCGGCGACTGCAAACGGTGGTCCGTGAAGGACTTACCCTGGCCAACGCGAGGTGCAACCGGGGCATCAGATCACTGGACGGCCAGCTTGATCGGCAGGACTGCGGCTCCGAGTTCATGATCTCGAGAACCCGCCGTCGACCCCAAGCTGACGCTCAACGCGGTGTTTTCGTAACCGGAGACCAGTCAACCAAGTCTGGTAAAGACTACTGATCCTGGCCGTACGGTGGCTTAGAGAGGTCCATCGCGAAGCACGCACTTCTTAGCAGTCGGAAGCGAGATGCTCATCGAGTGCTTTCATGGCCGATGTAGGCAGCTATGGAGTCGGCCCTAGTCCGAGGAGGGCGCGGGCCTAGGCCGGCCGGACTAACTGCTGCGCGAGCGCTATGCGCCTGAATCGTTTGTCTCCGAGGAACTCGAACTTCCGCTGGAACAAGGCTGCAAGCCGAGCATCTGCCGTTGCAAAGA
>JANNGP010000198.1:0-20481 GCA_031403915.1 Betaproteobacteria bacterium | reverse complement strand
ACCATCAACCAGCAGCCGGGTGTGCTCTCGGTATCGATGGTTTACCACCACAATGAATCTGATCCTGATGAGGAGGTTTGAGATGAAAGTAACGTTGACGCGTCGAGACTTTATCAAGAGCAATGCCGTTGCTGCTGCTGCGACTGCCGCAGGCATTACCGTTCCCGGGTTGGCTGCTGCCGCTCCCGGCAAGGATGCCGGGGTGCGCTGGGATAAAGGAGTCTGCCGTTACTGTGGCGTCGGCTGCGGGGTGCTGGTCGGTACCAAGGACGGGCGCGTTGTCGCCACGCAAGGTGATCCTGATGCACCGGTCAACAAGGGCTTGAACTGCATCAAGGGATACTTCCTCTCGAAAATCCAGTACGGCAAGGATAGACTGACCCAGCCGCTGCTGCGCATGAAGGACGGCAAATTCGACAAGAACGGCGAGTTTGCGCCGATCTCGTGGACGCAAGCTTTCGACATCATGGAAGAGAAGATCAAGGCGGCGCTCAAGAAGGGCGGCCCCAGGAATATCGCCATGTTCGGTTCGGGCCAATGGACCATCTGGGAAGGCTATGCCGCTGCCAAGTTGATGAAGGCCGGTTTCCTGACCAACAACCTCGATCCGAATGCCCGCCACTGCATGGCCTCGGCTGTTACCGGATTCATGCGCACCTTCGGCATCGATGAGCCGATGGGCTGTTACGACGATCTGGAGCATGCCGACGCCTTCGTGCTGTGGGGCGCCAACATGGCCGAGATGCACCCGATACTCTGGTCGCGTCTGACCGATCGCCGCCTGACCGCCAAGCACGTCAAAGTGCACGTGCTATCAACCTTCACGCACCGTTCCTGCGAACTGGCGGATAACGAGTTGATCTTCCAGCCGTCGTCCGATCTGGCCATTCTCAATTACATCTGCAACTACATCATCCAGAGCGGGGCGGTGAACAAGGAGTTTGTCGCCAAGAATGTTAACTTCAAGAAAGGCGTAACCGACATCGGCTACGGCCTGCGTCCGAACCACCCGCTGGAAAAGGTGGCCATGAACAACGGCTATCCGGGAGAAGACGGCAAGCCCAAGGGCAACCCGAACAACTCGTCGCCGATTACCTACGACGAGTTCGCGCAGTTTGTTTCTGAATACACGCTGGACAAAGCGCACGAAATTTCCGGCGTGCCGAAAGACAAGCTTGAGGCGCTGGCCAAGACCTATGCCGACCCGAAGACCAAGGTCGTTTCCTACTGGACCATGGGTTTCAACCAGCATGTACGCGGCACTTGGGTCAATAACATGATCTACAACGTGCATTTGCTGGTCGGCAAGATCTCCGAGCCGGGCAATGGACCCTTCTCGCTCACCGGACAGCCGTCGGCTTGCGGCACGGCGCGCGAAGTCGGCACCTTTGCCCATCGCCTGCCGGCCGACATGGTGGTGATGAATCCGAAGCATCGCGAGTTTACCGAAAAAGCCTGGAAGCTCCCAGCTGGTTCGATTCCGGACTGGATCGGCCTGCACGCCGTGGCGCAAAGCCGCGCACTCAAGGACGGCAAGCTCAACTTCCTGTGGACCAGCACGACCAACAACATGCAGGCGGGGCCGAACATCAACGGCGAGATTTACCCCGGCTGGCGCAACCCGGACAACTTTATCGTTGTTTCCGATGCCTACCCGACGGTTTCCGCCATGTCGGCCGACCTCATCCTGCCATCTGCCATGTGGATGGAAAAGGAAGGCGCCTACGGCAATGCCGAGCGCCGCACCCAGTTCTGGCGGCAGCAGGTCAAGGCACCGGGTGAATCAAAATCGGATGTCTGGCAATACGTCGAGTTCTCCAAGCGCTTCAAGACCGACGAGGTGTGGCCGGCGGCGCTGCTTGAGAAGAATCCGGAATACAAGGGCAAGACGCTGTACGACGTGCTTTTTGCCAACGGTGAAGTGAACAAATACCCGCTGAGCGACATGGCCAAGGGATTCGAGGCGTCCGATTCACAGGCGCTGGGTTTCTATCTGCAAAAAGGCCTGTTCGAGGAATATGGCCAATTCGGTCGTGGTCATGCACACGACCTGGCCGAGTTCGGCGTGTATCACAAGACCCGTGGCTTGCGCTGGCCGGTGGTCGATGGCAAGGAAACGCTGTGGCGCTTCCGCGAAGGGTATGACCCCTACGTCAAGGCCGGCGAAGGCGTGAAGTTCTACGGCAACCCGGACGGCAAGGCCAACATCTACGCCCTGCCCTGGCAGCCGGCGGCCGAAGCACCGGATGCCGAATACGACTTGTGGTTGTGCACCGGTCGTGTGCTGGAACACTGGCATACCGGTTCGATGACCCGCCGCGTACCCGAGTTGTACAAGGCGGTACCGGATGCGGTGGTGTTCATGAATCCGGACGATGTCAAGAAGCGCGGAATGCAGCGCGGCGAAGTGGTCAAGGCGGTTACCCGGCGCGGCGAAATCCAGTTGCGTGTGGAAACCCGTGGCCGTAACAAGCCGCCGGCCGGGCTGGTCTTCATTCCCTTCTTTGATGAAATGCGCCTGGTCAACAAGCTGACGCTGGACGCCACATGCCCGATCTCGAAAGAGACCGACTACAAGAAGTGCGCGGTCAAGATCGTGAAGGCCTGATCATAAAGTCTCGCGCGGGGCGTGCCGGACGGTGCTCCCCGCTAGCGGTCTTTTCTGACCACGATGATCATGCCGGACGACAAGAAATACTCGCCTGAACCTTCTGCGAAAGCTTCGCAGAAGCGGCGTCAGTTCATCTTCGATTCAGCCAGAATGGCCTGTGGTGTTGGCTTGCTGGGTCTCGGACTGGGGCTGTATTCACGGCGCGCCACGGCACGTCCGCCGCTGGCCTTGCGGCCACCCGGGGCGATTGCCGAAGAGGATTTTCTTGGCGCCTGCATTCGTTGCGGC
Source organism: Betaproteobacteria bacterium (assembly GCA_031403915.1). Lineage (GTDB taxonomy): Bacteria > Pseudomonadota > Gammaproteobacteria > Burkholderiales > Rhodocyclaceae > Propionivibrio. Next base: position 17,582 of record JANNGP010000198.1, on the reverse strand, counting down.
ATGTGCGTACGCGACTGCCCCTATAACATTCTCGAACTGGCCAAGCCGGAGAGTCCGGTAGCCACCGGTACGCCCTATTTCACAGCCCGCAGTTTGCCCTGTGAAATGTGCGAAGACATCCCTTGCATCAAGGCCTGCCCGACCGGGGCGCTCGATCACAGTCTGACCGACATCAATAAGTCGCGCATGGGCATTGCGGTATTGATCGACCACGAAACCTGCCTCAACTTCCTCGGCCTGCGCTGTGACGTGTGCTACCGCGTGTGCCCGGTGATCGACAAGGCGATCACTCTCGACATGGTGCCCAATCTGCGCACCGGGCGTCATGCCATGTTCCTGCCGACAGTGCATTCCGATGCCTGCACCGGCTGTGGTAAGTGCGAGAAATCCTGTGTGCTCGAAGAATCGGCGATCCGCGTGTTGCCGCCCAAACTCGCCAAAGGCCAGCTAAGCAAAACCTATCGCATCGGCTGGGAAGAAAAGAAAGCCGCCGGACATTCATTGATCGACGAATCGCAGATGATCGATTTGCCCGACCGTTTGCCCCAAGGCGTGAGCCTGCCCAACCACTTTGATCCGGGCAGCGCCGTGAAGGCGCAAGGCGCGCAGTCGGCCGCTCCGGCCGCCGTCGTGCCGTCAGCGCCGCCGGGGATGGCCGAGATGCCAACCAAGTCAGTCGCCAGCCCGTATGTTCCGAGCCGCCCGCCCGGTCTGGGAGGCAAGCCATGATACGCGTGGGCGCCGAGGCCATCGCCGAGAAGGGCTGGCTGTTTGCACACAAGTGGCTGATCCTGCGCCGCGTAGTGCAGTTTGGCTTGCTTGCCCTCTTCCTGCTCGGGCCGCTGGCCGGCATCTGGATTATCAAAGGCAACCTCAACTACAGTCTGACACTTGGCGTATTGCCGTTGACCGATCCCTACGTCATGCTGCAATCGATGCTCACCGGGCGCATTCCGGAGCGTGATGCCTTGATCGGCGTAGCTATTATTGCGCTCTTTTATGCACTGATCGGCGGGCGGGTCTTCTGCGCCTGGGTATGCCCGGTCAACCCGGTAACCGATGCCGCCGGCTGGCTGCGCCGTCGCTTCAATATCAAGGGCGGGGCGAATTTTTCACGCGATACACGCTACTGGATCCTGGTCATGACGCTGATTCTCTCGGCGTTTGGCGGCAGTATTGCCTGGGAGTGGATCAATCCCGTATCCATGCTGCACCGTGGCCTGTTATTCGGCATGGGGGCGTCGTGGCTGATCGTACTCGCCATCTTTCTGTTCGAACTGTTCGTCAGCCGTAGCGGCTGGTGCGGCCGCCTGTGCCCGGTCGGCGCTTTCTATAATCTGCTCGGCCGCTTCTCGCTGCTGCGTATTTCGGCGAGCAAACGATCCGCTTGTAATGACTGCATGGATTGTTTTGAAGTTTGTCCTGAGGTGCAGGTCATCCGGCCGGCACTCAAAGGGGAAGAAAAGAATGTTGGCCCGGTGATTCTGGATGCCAACTGTACCAACTGTGGCCGCTGTATTGATGTTTGCTCCAAGGATGTCTTTGTATTTGGCCTGCGTTTTAACAATCCGGTATCTGCCGGAGTGAATGTCGCGTCGCAGCCTGCGGCCAACGGCAATTAAGCAACTGAACGAAGCTGTTTTTCTTTGACGTGGAGGGATTATGAATAAGACACTGAAACTGACCATTGCCGCCGTGGCTGCCTGCTTTTGCACCCTGCTCTTTGCGGCGGATGCGACCAAGTCGATGCGTGGCGCGGATGTGGCGGCCAGCGATTCGGCGGCCAGCGAAAAAGCCTACGTAGGCAAGCGGCCGGGAACACAACCCCTCGTTGCACGCACCTTCAGTGCACAGCCGCCGGTGATCCCGCACGCTGTCGACAACTTCGACGAGATCAATCTCGAAGGCAATCAGTGCATGGATTGCCACTCGGGGGCGAACTACAAGAAAAAGAATGCGCCGATGGTCGGCGTCAGCCACTTTGTCGATCGCGACGGAAAAAAGCTACAGGAAGCCTCGAACGCGCGCTACAGCTGCGTTCTGTGCCATGTGGCGCAAGTGGATGCGCCACCACTGGTGGAAAATACCTTCAAGGGCGATACGCCCAAGACCGCATCTGCCAGCAAGAAGACGATCAAGAAGAACTGATCCGTATCGTTCAGCGGAGGGTGATGGCGCGCGTCGGGCATGTTCCGACACAAGCGCCGCATCCTGTGCAGCGGCCGGTTTCAATCCCGGGCAAGGGTATTCCTCCGCCCTGCAAGGGAAAGCGAATCGCGTCCGTTGCACATTGTTCGCCGCAGACACGGCACTCAATGCCCTGTCGTGCCAGGCAGTCTTCCCCGATGGCGGCGCGAATCGCCCACGGCAATTCCCCTTCGTGACGAACCAGCGCTCCGCTTTTGCAGGCGGTAACGCAATCGCCGCAAAAGGTGCATTCGCCCTCGGCAAAGTCAATGATCGGGTAGCCGGCTTCGCGATCGGTGATGATATGTGTCGGACAGGCCAACGTACAATCGCCGCAACGCGTGCAGGCCTGCAAAAAATCGTCCTCAAAGAGCGCCCAGGGAGGACGTAAGGACCCTTTGGGTTTCGAGAATCGGCCGAAGAGAAAGTTGCGGCGGCTGGATGGGTTGGCCATGGGGGACTATGCTACTGTGTCAGGCTCGTGCAGCACAAGATGTGTGAGGGCGCGCTAGTGCAAGCTGAAAAAAACAAAATTGTTAATCCAGATCAAATAGTTGATATTGTTAGACCTGCTAGACTCTGCCACTATTGTCGGGTATTGGATCGACGACAAGCACACCGAAAACGATAGGGGACACTATGTTGGAAAAGCTTTCTGCACTTTGGGCCGTACTCAAGCGCCCGAGCATCAAGTACTCGCTGATTACCCTGCTCTCGGTCGGTTTCGCCTCCGGCGTGTTCTTCTGGGGTGGTTTCAACACCGCCATGGAGGCGACCAACACCCTCGAATTCTGTATTGGTTGTCATGAAATGAAGGACAACGTGTATCAGGAATACAAGACCACTATTCACTACAGCAACCGTACCGGCGTTCGTGCCTACTGTTCCGACTGTCACGTGCCCAAGGACTGGTCACACAAGATGATCCGCAAGATCAAGGCCAGTGCTGAAGTCTTTGGCAAGATCATGGGCACCATCGATACCAAGGAAAAATTCGAGGAACACCGCCTGCGGCTGGCCACCAACGAGTGGGCGCGCATGAAGGCCAGCGACTCCCGCGAGTGCCGCAACTGCCACTCCTTCGATGCCATGGATATCGAAAAACAAAAAGCACGTGCGTCCAAGATGCACAAGATCGGGCTGGAAGAAAAGCAGACGTGTATTGATTGCCACAAGGGCATCGCGCACAGCAAACCCAAGAACATGCCGGAAGAAGAGGAATAAGTTTCCGGATTTGTTTTACCCATTGTCACAAAAGCAGAACCAACTTTTTGATTGGAGACAAGCATGAAAAAATCGACACTTTCCCTTTCTCTCGCTGTCATCGGCGTTCTGTTTGCTGCTAGTGCGAACGCCGCTCCGGACTGGAGCAAGGTGCCCAAGCGCGACATTCAGGCGTTCAGTCCGGCCACGGCTTCGATTGAGTGGGTCATGAAGAAATCTGATCACAGTGGTCGTACCGGTATGGTCAAGGGTGAAACCTGCGTGGGTTGCCACGAAGAGAAGGGTGGCCTCAATTTTGATATGAAGAAGATGGCCAGCAAGGAAATGGAGCCGGCAGGCGCACCCAAGACCATGAACTTCCCGGTCACCGTGCAAGCGGCCTATGACAGCGCCAATGCCTATATCCGGCTGACCTTCAAGGCACCGGCCGGCGGTGTTAACAAAGATGACAAGGACAACGATGTCAAAGCTACGGTGATGTTCGCCAACGACAAGGTGGCAGTAACGGCCGGCGACAAGTCGGTATCCGGCGCTCAGGTGGGTTGCTGGGCCACCTGCCACGGCGATTCGCGCACCATGCCTGGCGCCGATGCCAACAAGACCAAGTACACCAAAGATGGCGCGTATGAGTTAATGCAGTGGAAGAGCGCCAAGGGTGCCAAAGCGATCGACGGCTCAGTTACCGACAAACGCAACATGGAAGGCGGCACAGCAGGTGTCAGCGCGACGGGTGATAACAAGGGCGGCACCTACACTGTCACCTTCACGCGCAAACTCAATGGCGCATTGGGCGAAGGCAAAACCGTTCCGTTTGGAGTTGCTGTGCATGCCGATCATGCCAGCGGGCGTTTCCATCACGTCACGATGGGCTATACCCTCGGCTTTGGGGCTGAGGGCGACATCAAGGCGACCAAACAGTAATTCCAGTCCCAAACCCATCCTGTCTTTGTTGACGTCGCCTTGCCGTGCTAATTGCACTGTCTTCGGCTCGTCTTCGTGACATCATGGATTTGGAAATGGAATAAGAATTTCTCAGGTAGGAATGGATATTGAGCGGGACTTCGGTCCCGCTTTTTTCGTCTGCAGAATGACGGTTGGCCGTAGAATCAGGAAACACAAGGCGGTTGGAAAATTGGAGGTCTTATGAATAAACCCGTTGGCAGTATGTTGATGCTACTTGCCGGCCTGATGGTTGCAGGAGTTCAGGGTTGTGCCAGCAGCGAGGGCGGCAGTGCCGGCCGGGCACAGGCAAGCAGTCTGACCAATACCTACTGGAAATTGATCCGGCTGGATGGCAAGCCGGTCACCCCCGAAAAAGATCAGCGCGAAGCGCACCTGATTTTTCAGGAAAAGGACAATCACCTTGCCGGTTCCGGTGGGTGCAACCGGATCATGGGCACTTACCGGCTGGAAGGGAATTCTCTGTCATTCGGCAAAGTGGCCAGCACCATGATGGCCTGCCCCAACCTGAACGATGAACAGGCTTTTCTTGCTGCGCTGGCCAAGGTCAAACGCTGGAAGTTTGATGGGCCACAGTTGGTGCTTCTGGGAGAAGCAGGACAGCCGCTGGCCAGTTTTGATGCGCTTGCCCTGAAATAGTCCCTTCCGGGCGTATTGCTGGAAGGCGCATGCTTATTGGCTTGCGCGGCGGCTGGTCCGCACATCGCCTATTGACGGGTGTTGCAGGCCGGTTCTTATTTGAGTAACAAAAATCCCAAATTGACCAGCAAGGCATTGGCCGTGTCCTGAAACAGCGCACCGGCCAGTGTCACGGCGATGATGGCTTTGGGCGCCGGGCCAAAGGTTTCCGTCACCCGCTTCATCACGCCCAGACCAACGGGCATGGCACCAAGTGCAAAGCCAATGAAACCGCCGCACGCCACGGCAGATTGATAGCCGCGCCCCATCATCGGATAGACCAGCGCAACCGCTACCAGAACGACGACGATAACCTGCGCAAAAAGAGTGATGACCATTGGCAGCATGAAGTCGGCCAGCTCCCAAAGTTTGAGTCCCATCATGCTGATGGCCAGAAACAGACGTAGTGCCACGGTGCCGGTCAGATCGCTAACGATCAGGTCGACCGGCCGGCGCAACAGATCGCCACCGTTGGTGATGATGATGGCTACCGCCATAACGGCCAGAAAGCCGGGAACAACCATGCCCTGCTTGTCTGCCCAATGTCTGAAGACTTCGCCAAGCCCAAGGCAAACACCCAGAATCAGGACGATAATCAGCCAGCGATCCGAATCCAGCAATTCAGCCGTTGTAAGTTTTGGCGTGCGTTCGGTAATTTCCCCGGCCGCGTCGATGACGCTGCCTTTGGCCAGCGCACCCCGGGCCAGCCAGGACGACACAGGGCCGGCCACCAGCCCGCCGGCAATCAGCCCCAAGGTTGCGCAGGCCATGCCCACGCCGAACGCGGCGGGCAGTTTGAGCGCCGGCTCGGCTTGTGCCCAGGCCGCTGCCGTGCCATGCCCGCCGATGAAGGGAATGCTGCCAAAGAACAACCCCAGAGCGCTTTCGAGGCCGAACGTACGGGCAATCGCCACGCCGACAACATTCTGCAGGGACACGACCACAACAATCGCCAGACAGATTACCGCTACGCCGCGCCCCCCCTTGAACAGTGCAGAAAACTTTGCTGACAGGCCAACCCCGGCAAAGAAAATGAGCAACAGCATCTGGCGAATGCCGTCGGCAAAAACGATTTCGATACCGTAGGCTGTGCGGGCAATGGTTACGGCTGTCGCAACCAGCAAGCCGCCAGTAATTGCCGGGGGGATGTTCCATTGTTTCAAACGGGGGAAGAGGCGGTGCGTCAGAATACCGAGGCGAATGGCCAGTACCGCAAGAACCAGTGTCCAGATTTCGTTTACGGTCACCTGCATGCGTCTCTCCGTGGGGGAAAGGTTGTTCTAAGGCTGAACTTGGTCAATCACCAGCTTGATGTTCTTGCTTCCGGGCTTCACGCCCTTGATGCTGCCAAAGAGATCGCCGCTTGAGGTTTGCGCCTTGCCGGCTTTGGCGACACGGGCTTCGATACTGACCGTTTTGAATTCGGAAATTTTCTTGCCGCCCGGCAAGGCCATCGAATCATCCAGCCGGAATGACAGCGGAAGCGCGGAGACCTGCGTGCGCATCACCGCGAGTGGCATACGCGACCCTTCATCGGCACGGGCGAAAACAAAGAGCAGGTCGTCGGGTTTGGCTTGTGAGGCAATATTCCCGCTCAGGGCGACTTCGCCGGAAATGGCTTCAGCATTGGCCGCCGCTGTCCCTCCCGATTTGCCGGGAGTTTTCCCTGCGGTTTTGGGGTTTCCGGCGACGATCTTGCGTGCCTTGGCGACAGCCGCTTCCACAGCTACGGCCTCCTCGGAGCCGGGTTCGAGTTGCAACAACAAACGTCCCCAATAATCGACCACTGCTGCAAAATCATTGCGATCAGTCGCTGCGGCACCGGCTAGGAACAAGGCCTGCGGTTCATCGGGGTCGATCTTCAGCGCCCGCGCAATCAGCTCAGACGGCTTGCCCTCGAAATTTCCGCCATTCAACTGGCCAAGGACTTCGGCATAATCGGCCAGCAGGACGGCATCGCCATCGACCAGCGCGCCGCCGTGGCTGTAGGCTTCGGCGGACTCGACATAACGACCCAGCGCCTTGTAGGAACGGGCGAGCATGACCCAGCCCTTGGTGTCATCCGGATTCTTCTTGAGCTTCTCAACCAGATTGCCAAGCATGGCCTCAATCTGCTGCGGGCTGACTCGCGCCTGGGTTTGCATCGGATCCAGCGCTTGCGGTTTGCCCAGAATCAGGTAACCGGCCGCTGCCGCCAGCGGAATGGCAATGAGCAGCGCCAGTGCAGTTTTCCGGCCACCGCGTGCTTGTTTCTGCGTGCTGGTTTCGGGCTGAACTTCTTCAAGCAGGCGACGCTGCAATTCACTTTTTGCTTGCTCGTAATCCGCTTCAGCCAGCACACCTTCGCTGCGGTCGCGCTCAAGTTCGCTCAACTGATCACGAAAAATATCCAGATTAGCTTCGCGCCGGTCAACAGCACTTGACGCCTTTGGCATACGCAAAAGCGGCGGCAGCAGAATGGCCAGTACGGCAATAACCAGCAGTGCAGCGGCGAGAATAAAAGCAGTCATCGGCGTCATTATTTGGGCTCTGTCGTATTCAGCAGGCGGTCGGCCTGCTGTTGTTCAGAAGCGCTGAGTGGGCTGTCCTTGATCGCTGTGTTGCGACGGCGCAGATAAAGCACCAGGCCGGCAAGGCCGCCGACAAAAAGCAAGGCCGGACCAAACCACAGCAGCAGGGTTGTCCCCTTGAGCGGCGGGCGGTAACGCACAAAATCGCCGTAACGATTGACCATGAATTCCATGATCTCGTTATCACTCTTGCCGTCTTTGATCAGGGCGCGAATCTCGCGGCGCAGGTCATTGGCCAACTCGGCATTCGACCCGGCCAGCGATTCGTTCTGGCAGACCAGACAGCGCAATTCGGTGGAAATCGCTACCATGCGTTTTTCGGTGACCTCGTCCTGTGCCAACGGTGCGGCTTCTTTGGCATAACCGGGGCCGACAAAAGCAAAAATCAAAATCCACCACAGAGACACAGAGGCACAGAGATTACGCAGAGAAAACCAGTTTGCTTCTGTTCCTACTCTGCGATTCCTCTGCGCCTCTGCGCCTTTGCGGCGGGTTCTCAAAGCGTTCATTTATTCAACTCCGCAACCAGCGGCAAAATCTTGCCGGAGAAAACGTCCGGGCTGATCGGCCCAGTGTGCTTCATGCGAATGATGCCGGCCTTGTCGATGATGTAGGTTTCCGGCACGCCATAGACGCCGTAGTCGATGCCGACGCGGCCGTCGAGATCAAGCGCTGTCAGGCTATAGGGATCGCCGTGTTTATTCAGCCAGGAATTGGCGCGTTCAATGGCCAGTTTCATTTCAGCATCGGCGTTCAATTTGTCTGCATCGATGCCGCCATCGCCGCGCACTTCCTTGTAGTTGAGGCCTACCAGTGTCACCGTGCGACTTCTGGCGATTTCAACCAGTACCGGATGTTCCTGTCGGCACGACACGCACCAAGTCGACCACACATTAAGCAGCCACACTTTGCCCAGCATGTCCTTCGGCGAGAAGGTCTGACTTGGGGTGTCGAGTTTGGGCAGGGTGAAGGCGGGTGCCGGCTTGCCGATCAGCGGCGAGGGCACGTCACGCGGGTTGAGATTAAGCCCGACAGCAAGCAGAACAACGAGAACAGCAAAGCCGATCAGCGGCCAGAGAAAACGGTTCATGCGATGTGACTCAAAAAAGAATAATTAACCACAACGAACAGCGCGAAGCCTCCCTGAAGAGGGACAACGGGCACAACGCAATCTATTTTGATATGCGTTGTTCTCAGGTTTTGTCCGACTCAATTCGGGGAAATTGATTTGCATTTGAATCTCGTTGTGTGCGTTGTGAACGTTGTGGTTCAACTTTGGCTTTTAATTTGCCGGTAGCGACGGTCGCTGATGGCCAGCAGGCCACCCAGCGCCATCAGCACGCAGCCGCCCCATATCCAGTCGACAAAGGGTTTGTGATAAACACGCACGGCCCATGCGGCTTGCGGCTGCGCCTTGTCAATCGGTTCGCCGAGCGACACATAAACGTCGCGCAGGAAACCGGTATCGATGGCCGCTTCGGTCATCGGCATCGACGACGCCAGGTAGGTGCGCTTTTCCGGGTACATCTTGCGCACGACTTTGCCATCCTTGAGCAGATCCACATCGCCGACCAGCGCGACATAGTTCGGCCCCTTCTCCTGATGCACGCCATTGAAGCGGAAGGAATAGCCGCCCACCGTCACGGTGTCGCCGACCTCCATCTTCACGTCTTTTTCAGCCTGATAGCCATTGACCATGGCCACGCCAACGACAAAGACGGCGATACCCACATGGGCAGTATGCATGCCGAAAAAGCTGCGTGGCTGCTTCAGCGCTGCCGTAATGAAGGTTTGGCCGGCGCGTGTCGACTGCACACGTTCAACGAAATTGAGCGATCCCGAGAGAACAATCCATGCCGCCAGCAGCAGACTCAAAGCGACCAGCGGCTTCCACTCGCCGAGGAAGAAGGGGGTGATCAGGCCAGCCACGGCGGCAGCCAGAAAAGCCCAGCGCAGGGTGCGCGCCAACTCGCCGACACTGGCCTGCTTCCAGCGCGCGAAGGGTGCAACACCCATCAGGAAGAGTGCCGGGATCATCAAGGGAGCAAATACGGAATCAAAGTAAGGCGGCCCCACTGACAGCTTGCCGGCACCCAGGGCATCAATGAGCAGTGGATAGAGCGTGCCAAGCAATACCGAAGCGCAGGCGACGACCAGCAGTACATTGTTGGTGAGCAGCAGCGACTCGCGTGAGAGCAGCGCGAAGCGCCCGCCCAGCCCGACCTTGGGCGCGCGCCAGGCAAAAAGGGCGAGCGAACTGCCGATCACGGCCACAAGGAAAACGAGAATGAAAATGCCACGCCGTGGATCGGTGGCGAAGGCGTGCACCGAGGTCAGCACGCCGGAGCGCACGAGGAAGGTGCCGAGTAGCGAGAGTGAAAAAGCAGAGATGGCCAGTAGCACCGTCCAGTTTTTGAAGCTGCCGCGTTTTTCGGTCACCGCCAGCGAATGCACCAGTGCCGTGCCAATCAGCCAGGGCATGAAGGACGCATTCTCTACCGGATCCCAGAACCACCAGCCGCCCCAGCCCAGTTCGTAATACGCCCACCATGAGCCGAGCGCGATGCCAAGGGTCAGGAAGACCCAGGCCGCCGTCGTCCACGGGCGTGACCAGCGTGCCCACGCCGCATCGAGCTGGCCGGAAAGCAGGGCAGTTACGGCAAAAGCATAAGCCACCGAGAAGCCGACATAACCCATGTAGAGCATCGGCGGATGGAAGATCAGCCCCGGATCCTGCAACAGCGGGTTGAGGTCTCGCCCTTCTTCAGCCGCTGGAAGCAGGCGATCGAAAGGGTTGGAGGTGAGCAGGATGAACAGCAGGAAGCCTGCCGTGACCAGCGCCAGCACACCGAGTACGCGGGCCACCATGGCATCGGGAAGCTGTTTGGAGAAGAGTGAAACAGCCAGCGTCCACATCACCAGCATGACCACCCACAAGAGCAGCGAACCTTCGTGTCCGCCCCACACAGCGGCAACGCGATATTGCACCGGGAGCAGGGTGTTCGAATGCTGCGCGACATAAAGCACCGAAAAATCGTTGTGCACAAAAGCGGTAGTCAGGCAACCGAAGGCGACCGCCATCAGCACGGCCTGTGCCATCGCCGCCGGCCTGGCCAGAGCAATCCATTGCGCACGCTGCCAATGCGCGCCCGCCAAGGGCAGGATGCCCTGAGCAAGCGCCACGCACAGCGCAACGATAAGAGCAAAGTGTCCGAGTTCCGGGATCATGGGCTGTTGTCCGTATTCTTCAGTTGCTACTTGAGAGTTTTGGCGGTCGCTTCCGTCGCGGCCTTGTTGGCTGCGGCGCGTTCATGTGCATCGCCAACGGCCTTGGCCGCTTCGGGCGGCATGTAGTTTTCGTCATGCTTGGCGAGTACTTCGCTGGCAATGAACAGGCCGTCATCGCCAAGCTTGCCTTGGGCAACAGCGCCCTTACCTTCCTTGAACAGATCCGGCAGGATGCCTTTGTAAGCGACGATCATGTCCTTCTCGGTATCGGTCATAACAAAGCGCAAGGTGACGCCGTCAGGCTCGCGTTTGATCGAACCCTCCTTGACCATGCCGCCAATGCGGAAGGACTTGCCCTTGGGCGCTTCACCCGCCGCGACCTGCGTCGGCGAGAAGAAGAACACCAGATTGCTCTGGAAAGCGTTGAGTACCAGAGCAACAACCAGGCCGAGAATGGCCAGACCGCCGAGGATCAGCGCGATACGCTTATGACGTGTTTTCAATGCTTACCTTTAACGGGAGTCGGATTTTTCGGCGCGGAACTGGCGCTTCAAGCGTGTGACGAGGCTCTTGTGACCCTGAATCAGCAATACGGGTTCAATGATCATGAGAGCCGCCATGACGATTACCGAGCCCCAGACATAAAGACCGTGGTTGCCCATGGCCAGAAAATCGGAAAAACTGTTCCAGTACATGCCTTACTCCTTGCTCGCCAATTCAGCGCGCACCCAGTCGGTGTGCCGCTCGCGTTCCAGCATGATGCTGCGTACACGCATCAGTGCGACGGCGATGGCATACATCCAGCAGGCCAGCGCACAGAGCAACATGCCCCACAGCATGGTCGTGGCCATTGATGACTTGGTCAGGTTGACCGACGAGCCCTGATGCAGCGTATTCCACCACTTGACCGAGAAGTAGATGATCGGGATATTCACCACACCGACCAGCGCCAGGATCGCCCCGGCTTTGTCGGCGCGGCGCGGGTCGTCGATCGCCGATTGCAGCGCGATGAAACCGACGTAGAGGAAGAGCAGAATGAGTTCCGAAGTCAGGCGCGCATCCCATACCCACCACGTACCCCACATCGGCTTGCCCCACAGGGCGCCGGTCCATAAAGAAAGAAAGGCCATGAGCGCGCCGGTCGGCGCCAGCGCCGTGGCCATCATGCCCGAGAGGCGGAAGTTGAAGGCCAGCCCGAGTCCGGCCCAGAAGGCCATCACCAGGTAGATGAACATCGACATCCACGAAACCGGCACGTGCAGGAAGATGATGCGGTAGCCCTCACCCTGTTGCGCGTCGGTCGGCGCCAGCAGAAAGCCAACGTACAAGCCGGCGATGCCGAAGAGAGCGGCCAGCGCCCAGAACCACGGGATCATTTTCCCGGCGAGCGGATAGAAGGCCTGTGGGCTGGCGAATTTGAACACGTTAATCAGTTTGTTTGACATGCTAAAAAACCATAAAGCGAACCACCAAGGCACCAAGGGCACCAAGATGCACCAAGGAAGGCACAACAATTGAATCGGGTTTTCTTGGTGAAACTTTGTGTCTTTGTGTCTTGGTGGTTCGCATTTGAATTCAGCTACTCCAGAGCAATCCGTAAAGCCGCCGCCGTGGGCCACGGCGCAAAAAATACGCCAGCCAGCGTCAGCGCGCCGAGTAGCGAAAGATGGGCTTGCGCCCCGAGTCCGGTAACCGTCGCATCGACCGCGCCCGCACCAAAAATCAACACGGGAATATACAGCGGAAGCACCAGTAGCGACAGTAACACGCCGCCACCGCGAACGCCCAGTGTCAGCGCGGCGCCGATCGCGCCAATGCCGGACAGCGCCGGGGTGCCGATGAGCAGTGAGACGGTGAGAGTCCAGAGTGCGTCACCGGCCAGGTCAAACTGTAAGCCCAGTATTGGCGCCAGCAGCGCTAGCGGCAGACCCGAAACCAGCCAGTGCGCCAATACCTTGCCGAGCACGATCAGTCCCAGCGGTTGCGGTGCCAGCGCCAGTTGTTCCAGCGTGCCGTCACGATGATCGTCGGCAAACAGGCGTGGCAACGAGAGCATGGTGGCCAGCAGCGCGGCAACCCACAGCACACCCGGTGCCAGTTTGCGCAGCAGTTCCGGCTCCGGCCCGACCCCGAGCGGAAACAGGCTGACCACGATGATGAAAAAGAACAACGCCGAAACAATGTCGGCACGGCGACGCATGGCCAGACGCAGATCACGGGCGATGATGGCGCGGATGAGTTTCAGCATGGCTTAGCCTAGTCTCAACTCGCGCACAGCACCGGCTTTGACGTCGACCGCCTGATGCGTAGTCAGTACCACCAGACCGTCGCGTTGCAAATGAGCGCCGATCAGATCAGCCACCAGTTCAATCGCTGCGGCATCAAGCGCTACATAGGGTTCATCAAGTATCCACAGCGCCCGCCGTTCGTTGACCAGTCGCGCCAGCGCCACGCGGCGCTTCTGTCCTTGTGAGAGGTAACGACAGGCCAGATCTTCGCGGCCGGCCAGCCCGACCAGCTCCAGCGCATCGAGTGCCGCGCCTTCGTCCAGGGTTTCGTCAGCCAGTCTGGCCGAAGTCAGCAGATTCTCCAGCGGCGTCAACTCTTCCTTGATGGCGTTGTGGTGGCCGAGATAACACAGCTCGCGGCGGTAGTCTTCGCCAAGTTTGCCGATCAATTCACCGCGCCAGCGGATTTCACCGGCCGCCGGGTGGGCAAGGCCGCAAAGAATACGCAATAAACTGGTTTTGCCGGAACCGTTCCTGCCTTGCAGATTGAGCATCTCGCCGCCATCCAGCCGGAATCCGAGGTCGGCGAAAAGGCTTCGTTCGCCGCGTACGCATTCAAGTCTGGATACTTCTAGCATGCAGGAAATTCCGGGTAAGTCGCAAAAGAAGGGGCAGGGCCGTATTGTGCAGCAGCTAGTTTAGCTTTTGATTGACCCAAATCATACTATCCGGCGTGATGTCGGCCGGTGTGGGCAGTAAGTGCTTGCCTGCGCAGAGTGGAATACTCAAAAGCCTGCTCCCGTGTGGTCAGGTCTGCTTCGGCGCGCACGTCAATAAGCGCCGTCACTTACTAGCGGCAATAAGCGCGGACATCATTTTCAGCGACCTCTCGGTCATACTTATCCGTCGGAGCGCCGTTAGGGTGCTTTACAGCACCGCTGAGAACGTCCCGGGCGAGATTGCATCGTGACGCATTAGAATCGTCGGCTCTGCCATCAGAGAGGGCTTTGGGTTTTGTGGCTAAGGATGGCGCGGTTGGTATATTTTGAGGATTTTGCATCTGACGTTGTTTGAAAAGGGTTTCTTGTTCTTGCCAATACTCAGAAGTCGATTTGGTAGCTTGTGTTGATGTCGGTTGAGAATTGGAATTCAGCCCCACCTCTCTAGCCTTGCCTGCAATATCCTTTCGTTCCGAGAAATGCGTTTTGCCATTTGCATCTATCCATTTATAAATTTCTGCATGGCAGGTTGACGACACTAACCCGAGTGCCAGGCAACAAATAAACGTTTCTAGGAAGTGATTTGATATTTTCATAACCCCTACTACTTGACCCCAGTAACCAAAAAATTATCCAGCACAATGTACAAGAACGTCAGCTATTTGAGAACAATAATTCGAAAGCTAAAAGAAAGCTAAAAGGGCCAACTTCGAATTCTTTTTAAGGAATCAAAATTCGTTCCATCTTTGCTCCGAAACGCCCGCCAATAGGCGATCTAGTGACGACATGCCGCGAGAACCGCATGGATATTTACTTCCACGGCAGTCGATTCGAAGAAGTCCGTACTGATTGCCTTGTAGGGCGATGCTGCAGAAACATTGCGAAGCTGAACCTTTTGAGCCTATTCAGATCATGAAGGGCGGTAGGTCGGAAAAGCCGCAGGCGCCTTCCGACGACTGTGCCATTTATTGGCATATTGCCCGCAGACGATTTCCAAGCGTCGGAAGGCGCTTCGCTTTTCCGACCTACGAATCGGGTGCGTATCCGGGTTACGGCCTTGGCTTTTTGAAGCTATCCGAAATATGGGTCTGATATGTACACCGCATGATGCGGTGCAGAATTATTCGGGAAGGTTCGTTCAATCTGTGAGGCCAGCTATGTCTCAGTTCGACCCTAAAGAGTCGTTCGCTACAACGGGAAGCGGACATTCAAATGGGCCATCGAACTCAGTGTCATTATTGATCGGCTTTTTCCAACCATTTAAGCAGCGCCGCAAACAGTTTCTCCGGATCTACAGGCTTGCCAATGAAATCGTTCATTCCGGCGGCGAAACACGTCTCGCTGTCCTTCGCAAAGACACTGGCCGTCAACGCCAGTATCGGCGTCTTTGACCGACCGGGAAGCTTGCGAATTTGCCGGGTGGCCTCAACACCGTTGAGTACGGGCATCCTTAAGTCCATCAGGATCAGGTCGTAATCCGTCTCTTTCGACATCTCCACGGCCTCTGCACCATCGTTGGCCACATCGACGCGCAGGCCGACCTCTTCCATCAGGATTTTGGTCACTTCCTGATTGAACGGCTCGTCTTCGACCAGCAGAACACGCGCATTGGCATAGGACGTGATCAATATTTCTTCGGCGGAACGCGGGTCCTTCACTGGCTCCGTATCGATCAGGAGGGCGATTTTGGCCAGGCGAACGGTAAACCAGAAGACGCTACCCTCACCAGGCCGGCTCTCGACGCCGATGCTGCCTCCCATAGCGTGCGCTAGACGCTTGCTGAGCGTGAGCCCCAAACCCGTCCCACTAAACTTGCGGGTCATCGAGGTGTCGGCTTGCTCAAAGGCCCTAAAGAGAGGCTGTTGAAGTTCCGCCGGAATGCCGATGCCAGTGTCCCGTACCTCGAAGCGCATCAGGACCTCGTCTGGGGTCTCCTCGGCCACTGTGATGCGGACAATAACCGTTCCCTTATCCGTGATCTTGATGGCGTTGCTGGTCAGGTGGGCAAGAAGCTGACCCAAACGTAGTGCATCGCCATTGAGCGGTCGCTTCTCCAACTCAGGGGCAACGTCGATGGCGAATGTCAGCCCTTTCTTTCGGGCAATCGATCCATGCTGGCGGGTCAGTTTCCCCAGGACGCCGTAAAGATCGAAGCCTTTCGGCTTCAGGTCAAAGCGTTCGGATTCGATCCAGACGATGTCGAGAATGTTGTTAATGAGGTCAAGCAGTCGCTCCGAGGATTGCGAAATCTTGCCAAGATAATCTTTCAGTTTGGGATCGGACGTGCTACGAAGGGCGACAGCCGTCATGCCCATGATGCCGTTCATCGGCGTTCGCAACTCATGGCTCATGTTGGCGAGGAAGGCCGTCTTGGCGCGGCTGGAGGTTTCCGCTGCTTCCTTGGCAAGGGACAGGTCTGCGGTACGTGATTCGACTAAATCTTCAAGTTGAGAGCGATATCGAGAGAGTTCAGCTTCAGCTTCCTTGCGTTCGGTGATGTCCACGAATGCCCAAATGGATTCGCTACTGCCCGGGGCAAGCAATCCGCCAGAGATTCTGTACCATCGGATGTCTCCATTTTTCGTTTGATACTGAATCTCGGTCCGGAAAATCTCGTTTCGCTGCATGACTGGATAAGCTGCTTCAAAAAACTCAGCGTAGGCTTGATCACTCGGATAAACGGTGCGAGTCGGTAGCCCGATCAATTCTTCCTTTGTGTATCCGAGCATTTCGGCATAGGCGTCATTGGACCAGACGAATTTTCGATCTTTCAGTTTGACGATCCCAACAATATCGCTGCTCAGAATCGCATTCTGCTCCATGAGCAAATGTTCGACCTGCTCTGCGTATCGCACTCGTTCGGAAATGTCGTGGATGATTGAAACGAGTATTGTCTTGCCTTCAACGGCTATGGGTGTGGAATGGACTTCCACTGTTCGTGTTTCGCCGTTGGCAAGTCGGTGCGGGAATACGAAGTATTTGCGCTCTTCTCTTGCGGCGGCCTGACGTTCTGCGGCAACCTGATCGGCGTCTAACTGATTGATGTCCTGGATGTGCTTGGCGCACAATTCTTCATGTGACCAACCATAGAACCTGCTGGCAGATTCATTGGCGTCGAGAATCTGGCCGGTCGTAGGATCAATTTGGAGAATGATCGCGTTGTTGCGACTGATCAGGCTACTTGATATCTTGTTGATGTCTTTTGACATCAGCGCATACTATGCTCAATCCTACTGTTCAGCAGAACTATTAGTGGTACATATTTTTCTGTGCTTGAAACAATGAGGCTTAGGAATTTATCGATTCCGTTGCTTAATCGAAATCTGCAATTCCGCTAATGCCCTAGCCGTCCGCTCCAGGCTGGATTCTACAAATTTATTATGCTTTGCACCTTCCATTTGTAGTTCAGTAAAGAGAAGTTCAACACAGGCAAGTAATGCCTCTCTGTGCTTATCAACATCTTGTTGACGTCTGAGCGTCTCAGCCGCGAGAAGTAGAGCTTTGGCAGCCGCTACCTCCAAGGAGTCAATTCGTTGTTTGGCTTCCAGCAGAGTCAGTTCCGTCTTTGTTAAAGCCGCGTCTGGCGTTGCCATGTTCTCATCTCCCTAATGACTGCTTTCGGCGTGCCTGCACGACCGACCGGTCATGGCCTATTGTGTTGAAAAACTCCCGCTTTTGCTAGTGCTTTGGTATAATATTCGTAATGCATATTAAAGCCGAGGTGCAGTGATGATGGGGGAACAAACGAGCAGCCAGGAACCATTGTTCTACGGTTTCAATCTCGAAAG
>JANNGP010000197.1:0-2297 GCA_031403915.1 Betaproteobacteria bacterium | reverse complement strand
CTTTCGAGATTGAAACCGTAGAACAATGGTTCCTGGCTGCTCGTTTGTTCCCCCATCATCACTGCACCTCGGCTTTAATATGCATTACGAATATTATACCAAAGCACTAGCAAAAGCGGGAGTTTTTCAACACAATAGGCCGATTGTACGCATCCAGCATCGAAAGCGAAAGCCGCCATTTATCCAGAGGGCACAGAATTTCTATAGCAGGTATTTTTATGGTTTCGACTGTGATGTGTGCAGAAAAACCAGGCAACGGCAGGCCTTCGGCTGCCCATGTTTCCTGTTCAAGGTCTAAGTTCGGGCAAGTAACGCGCTGATTTGTAGTACGGAGCGCGGCTACAATGGCGGGATGAATCAAATCACCAATCGCTACCGTGGCCGCTTCGCTCCGTCGCCCACTGGCCCCTTGCATTTCGGTTCGCTGGTTGCCGCGGTCGGAAGTTATCTTGATGCACGTGCCAACGCTGGCGAGTGGCTGCTGCGCATGGAGGATGTCGACGAGCCACGTACCGTGCCGGGTGCGGCGGAGAACATCCTGCGCACGCTGGAGGCTTTCGGCTTTGAGTGGGATGGCGGGGTGGCCGTACAGAGCCGCCGCCACGATCATTACCATGCGGCGCTCGTCCAGCTTCAACTCGACGGCGATGTTTATCCTTGTGCCTGCACGCGCAGCGAGATCGCTGCTGTGACCGGTCAGCATTCGGTCGACGGCGGCCTGGTCTATCCCGGCACCTGTCGCGGCGGCTTGGGCGATGGCTTGGCCGCGCGTGCTTGGCGCATGCGCGTGCCGAACCGCGAATTCTGTTTCATTGATCGCGTGCAGGGGGAGGCGACGCAGAACCTGGAGCGCGACGTCGGCGACTTTGTTCTGCTGCGCGCCGACGGGCAATACGCTTACCAACTCGCGGTGGTGGTCGACGATGCCGCGCAGGGCATTAATGCGGTGGTGCGCGGCGTCGATCTGCTCGATTCAACGGCGCGTCAGATGTGGCTGCAACAGCGCCTCGGGCTGCCGACGCCGAGTTATGCGCACTTGCCGGTGGTGGTCAATGCCGCTGGCGAGAAGCTCTCCAAGCAGACGCAGGCGATGGCGGTCGATCCGGCCGGCGGAAGCAAAGTGCTGGCGTCAGCGCTGCAATTTCTTGGGCACGAGGTTCCGCTGGAATTGCGTGCTGCGCCGCTTGTCGATTTTTGGTGCTGGGCGATTGCTCACTGGTCGCTGGCGCGCGTTCCGGCTGAACGTGCGATTTTCCCCGGCGGGGCGGTTTCGTTGTAGCCGGGCTGGGATGCCCGTCAAATGGCGATCTTCAGATCATGGCCTGAAGAAGCGCATGAATAGGCGCTGTGTGGGCATTCATTTAAAGATGCCCGTGTCTATTGCCTTTCGGGCCGATTCATGCAGAGGTGCTGCGCAGTCGTCTCAGTTCGGCCGAGAGCGCAGCGTGGTCGGATATCTTGGACCACGGGTCACCGAAGTGTACTTCGGCATGTTTGATCGAGAAGCCGCGTGCATAGATGCGATCGAGTTTCAGGACGGGCAACTTGGCCGGGTAGCTGCGTCCGGGGGTTCCGAGGCTGCCACAGGCTCCGCCAAAGGCTTCGCACAGGCCGAGGCGATGTGCCAGCAACTCATCGGCTTCATTGCGCCAGTCGTTGAAATCACCGGCAATGATCAGTGGCGAGTCGGGGTCGGCGATGTCCTCCAGATAGCCAGCCAGCGCATCCATCTGCCGTCGCCGAGAGCGGGCAAAGAGCGAGAGATGCACGCAGACGCAATGCAGGGCTTTGGGGAGCCACGGCACATTGATCTGGCTGTGCAGAATGCCGCGCCGTTCAAAGCGATGGTGGGTGACATCCTGATTGTGCGAATGCTCGATCGGGAAGCGAGAGAGAATGGCGTTGCCGTGGTGGCCGTGGTCGTAGATCACGTTGCGCCCGTAGGCGGCGGACTGCCAGACATCCTCGGCAAGAAAATCGTGCTGTGCTGCTTCGGGCCAATTGTCGTGATGCGAGGCGTGCCCGCTATGGCTGCCCTGAACTTCCTGCAAAAAAACGATATCCGGGTCGAGCAGGCGCAGTTGCTCGCGCAACTCGTGCACCATCATGTGCCGGTTGAATTGCGAGAAGCCCTTGTGAATGTTGTAGGTGGTGATGTGCAGCGTTGGCGTGGTCATGCCGTTCAGGATACAGCGAGCATCCTGTCGAGCGCCAGCTTGGCAAGCACGGCTTCGTGTTCGGGCACCTTGATCTGATTGACGACATTGCCGTCGGCCAGATTCTCCAGCGTCCACGCC
>JANNGP010000196.1:0-1558 GCA_031403915.1 Betaproteobacteria bacterium | reverse complement strand
CTCATTTATGAATTCCGCAGTTCCTGCCTCGTCTGCCGTTGCACTGACCGCTGATTTGTTGTTCGAGAGCAGCCCTGACTGCGCGAAGCTCCTCGATCTTCAGGGCAATCTCTTGTCCATGAACCGGAACGGCCAGAGCTTGATGGACGTAGATGACCTGAGCGAGATATGTGGACTTCCATGGGTGAGCTTGTGGCCGGGTGAGGCGGCGCGTCAACAGATCGAATCGGCGCTGGAGCAGGCGCGCCAAGGCCAGCTGGGGCACTTCACTGCCTTCTGCCCAACAGCGAAGGGCGTGCCCAAGTTCTGGGATGTTCGGGTGACGCCGATTCATGGGGCCGATGGGCAACTAAAGGGCTTCTTGTCTGTGTCGCGCGACATTACCGCGCTGCAAGAGCTACTGCGCGCCCGGGAGCGGGACGGCATCCTCGCCGGCACGCAAAAAATCGCCATGGAGCAGGCGGTATCCGGAGCATCTCTTGAGCAGGTGCTTGGTACTGTCGTGCGGGCTGCCGAGGCCTACTCAGAGGAGGCCATGCTGGTCTCCGTGCTGCTTGCGCAGGATGGTCATCTACGGCATGGCGCAGCTCCCTCGCTTCCGCAGGCATATAACGCAGCCATCGACGGCATGGCGACCGGCCCCAACGCCGGCTCGTGCGGAACTGCGGCACACCTCAACCAGGAAGTCGTCGTCTCTGACATCGCCACTGACCCCTTGTGGCAGGACTACAAGGAATTGGCTCTCTCGCACGGATTGCGCTCATGCTGGTCGCAGCCAATCCGCTCGCCGGGCGGTGTCGTGCTCGGCACGCTGGCCTGCTACCGCCGCGAGGTGCATGTCCCCACCCCAGCAGAGAAAGAAGCGGTGGCGCTGCTGGTCAACACCGCAGCTTTGATTTTGGACCATCGGCGCGAGAGCGACGCACGCCAGATCACTCAGGAAGCGCTTCTGCGCAATGAACAGCGGTTCAGGTCCTTTGTGACCGCCACGTCCCAGATTACTTGGACAGCGGACGCGCAGGGGAATGTCATCGAGGACTCTCCGTCGTGGCGCGCTTTCACAGGGCAGACCTATGAACAATGGATCCAAACCGGATGGCTCCAGGCACTTCATCCGGACGACAGGCAAGCCACATTCGCGACCTGGCAAGCCAGCGTGGAGGCGGGCGGAATTTTCGAGACGGAGTATCGGATCCTGCACGCCGACGGCGACTATCGCTGGACCGCCGTGCGTGGGGTGCCCGTGCTGGCGCAGGATGGGTCGGTCCGCGAGTGGGTGGGTGCCAACACGGACATCACGGAGCGCAAGCAAGCGGAGGAAGAGCTACGCCTGCTCGCAGCGCGCTTAAGCGAGGCCGATCATCGCAAGACAGAGTTCTTGGCGACACTGGCGCATGAGTTGCGCAACCCGCTTGCACCATTACGAAACGGGCTGGAAGTGCTACGACTGGCCGGGAACAACCCGGAGACCGCAGCCAAGGTGCGGGACATGATGCAGCGGCAGCTCAGCCACATGGTGCACCTGGTTGACGATCTGCTCGACGTTGCTCGGATCAAC
>JANNGP010000195.1:0-1637 GCA_031403915.1 Betaproteobacteria bacterium | reverse complement strand
GGAAGAAGTGCTGCCACAAGCGTCGGCCAGTACGTGCTGTCGAGTGCCTCGTCGAAGAACAGCCAGGCCTGATGGACGGCCTCACGTTGATAGAAGGGGTCGTCGGTCTGCCAGGGTAGTTTGACGCTGTCGAGCGCGATCGTCGTCGTCGGGACGGCTTCATTGATGTAGCCGATGACGCCCTGGTTGGCACCGTAGGGGTGGCTCAGCACGGCCATGCGCGCGAACAGGCGGTCGAGCGCAGCCCGGTCGAGCGTGCGCGAATAGACCTCAGCGTGATGCTGGTGGATGCGCGCGCCGTTCTGGGTGATGACGTAGTTCGATTCGATCCGGTCGGCGACAGGGCGGGCATGGTCATAGCTGCGCCCGGTTGCGACAACAACGGTGTGCCCGGCATGGCGCAGCCGGCCGATGGCCGCGATTGCCGAATCGGGGACGGTGTGCGTGCGGTGGTCGAGAAGCGTGTTGTCGATGTCGAAGAAAAAGATTCGCTGCATCCTGCTCAATCCATTTTCTGCCCGTGCTCACGCGAGTCGTGGAAGCCGACCTTGGTCCATTTTTCGCGGGTCACATCGAGGTTGTAGCGGGTGCTGGCCAGATACACGAGGTTACCGTCCACGTCCTTGGCCATGCGGTGCTGCTGTTCACGCTCAAAGTTGCGGCGTGTCAGATCGTCGGGGAAGGTCAGCCAGCGCGCGGTGTTGATGTCGGCGGGTTCAAAAATGGCATCGACTTTGTATTCGGTTTGCAGGCGTTGGGCAACAACTTCGAATTGCAGCGTGCCCACCGCGCCGAGTAAGAGCGCGCCGGTGGCGATGTTTTCAAAAACCTGAATCGCGCCTTCCTCACCGAGCTCCTGCAAGCCCTTTTGCAGTTGCTTGCTCTTCAGCGGGTCACGCAGGCGGGCAACGCGAAAAAGTTCAGGCGAGAAGTAAGGAATGCCCTTGAAGCCGAGCGTTTCGCCTTCAGTGAGTGTGTCACCGATGTGCAGTTGGCCGTGGTTGTGGATGCCGATGATATCGCCAGCGACCGCGTCTTCCATCAGCACGCGCTCGTTGGCCATGAAGGTCAGCGCGTTAGCCAGCTTCATGTCGCGATCCATGCGCACATGGCGCACTTTCATGCCCGAGGTATAACGTCCGGAACAGACGCGGAAAAAGGCGATGCGGTCGCGGTGTTTCGGATCCATGTTGGCTTGAATCTTGAACACAAAGCCGGTGAAGGCCGGTTCGGCGGGTTGCACCATGCGTTCGCCACCATTGCGCTCCTGCGGCGGCGGTGCCCAGTCGATCAGCGCTTGCAGGATTTCCTGCACGCCGAAATTATTGATCCCGGAGCCGAAAAAGACCGGCGATTGCAAACCGGCGAGAAAGTCGACGAGATTGAACGGGCTGCTGGCGCTCTGAATCAGATCAACATCGTCGCGCAGCTTGCCGACTTCAAGCGGGAACTGCTCGTCAAGCACCGGGTTGTTGATGCCGTCGAGTTTTTCCGATTCGACGCGTCGCTCTTCGCCCGGCGCGAAGCGCAACAGACTGTCGCTTTGCAGGTGATAAACACCACGAAAGGTCTTGCCCATGCCGATAGGCCAGGTGATTGGCGCGCACTCAATATCGAGTACGTCCTCGATTTCTTCA
>JANNGP010000194.1:0-3887 GCA_031403915.1 Betaproteobacteria bacterium | reverse complement strand
CGGGTTGAAGAAAGTGGCAAGGTTCATTCCGGCGCCCAGTGCAAAGGCAAAGAAGGGAACGGGAATATATTCTCCGGGCTGGAGAAACTCGCGCACCTCATGGTCCAGATTTCCGAACAGCATGCCGAGTGCAATGGGCAGTAGAACGGCAACGAAGGCGATCCATGGGAAGTTGGCACCCAGCATGCCAAGCGCCATGAGGGTAAAGAACGGGCCGTCATTCATGGAGAGCACGGATACGGCGCCCAGGTCAGAACGGTTGCCGAACTGCGCGGACAGGGCAGCAAACATGCCGCCGTTTTCGTTGGTCACAGCGGCGATGATCGCCATGGCCGACAAGCCGAGGAAGCCATTGAACATGTCACCGGACAGGGTGCCCCAAACGAAGCCCGCGCCCAGACCCACGAAGTACTTGACCGTGGTAAGAGTGATCCCCTTTTTCATGGCAATGCCACCAGCCCGAAGGTTCATCTGAGCACCGGTGCAGAACAGGAACATGGCGATCAAGGTAAAAAAGCCCGTTTTGAAGAGCGCCTCGGAAAAGCCGCCGATGCGCAGGAACTCATAAATCCCCGGTTTGAAGGCTGAAACGCCGACGCTCTTCAGGAAAGTCATGATGGCCGGTATGTGCATCTGGTCAATGGTGTTAAGACAGGCGCCAATGAACAGCGGCACTACCATTATGCCGCCCGGTACCTTCTTGATTGTTCTCAAAATCTGCATAGCTCACATCCCTTCGTGATATTTCTGCGGTTAAGTAAGTATTGCTCTTGCTTAAAAACTAAACTTCGATGGTTTCTTAAAAAACTCTTATTAGACTTTTAATCAGGCTACAACTTCTGCATTCTACACATGCTTCGATAGACATTAAGACGTTTAGGGTCAATAATTTCTTGACTAATCGCTAGCAATAAAAGTGCCAAGCCCTGAGTTGATGATTTATAAGAGAAACGGGCACCAGCTTTCGGTGTGATGATGTAAATTGCGACATTTTGGATGTATTTTGCACTAATCCCCACTGGCTTCATTTTGTCAAAACCGCCGGTTTGGTCAAGACCGATGGGTGCCTGAACCGGAAAGCCATTACAAGCCTTTCCTGCGCCGCCCTTCGAGCAGTTTGACCGCATAGTCAACCGCATCAATCAGGCTGTCGGCATTAGCTACGCCCTTGCCGGCGATGTCGAAAGCCGTGCCATGGTCAACCGAGGTGCGCAAAATGGGCAGTCCCAGCGTGACATTGACGCCGCTGATCGCCTGCCATACGCCGGTGGCTTCATTCACGTTGAAACCGAGCAACTTGACCGGGATATGCCCCTGATCGTGAAACATGGCGACCACCGCATCGAATTGCTGGGCGCGCAGCTTGATGAAGACCGTGTCGCCCGGCACCGGCCCGGTGACATCATGGCCTTTGTCGACGTATTCCTTGATGATAGGCGCGATGATCAGATCGTCTTCCTTGCCGAGAATGCCGCCTTCGCCGGCATGCGGGTTGAGTGCGGCGATGGCTAGACGCGGCTTCTCGAAGCCAAGACATTCCAGCGCCTCCAGCGTGACGTCAAACACGCGTCGCAGGCGAGTTGGCGTAATCCGTGACGGCACTTCGCCAAGCGGGCAGTGGGTCGTGACATGGCTGACCCGCATCGGGCCGTGAGCAAGCATCATCACCGCATCGCGCATGCCGGTCAGATGCGCCAGCAGTTCGGTGTGCCCCTCAAAATGGTGCCCGGCCATGTGCAGCGCTTCTTTCGACAGGGGACCCGTCACGATGGTGTCGGCCTCACCGGCCAGAACCATTTCTGCAGCCTTTTTGACCGCACGATAAGCCCACTCACCGCCGACTGCGGAAATCTGGCCGGTAACGATCTCGCCATCGACCGGGCCGACATCGATCATGCTCAGCGGCAAGGTGTCGCGCGCCAGACCAACCTGCTGGCAACCCTTGTCGAGCGCTTTTGCGCTCCCGATCACAATGAACTCAATGCGTCCGGCAGCGACTTCTTCTCGCATCTGGTACGCGGCCTTGGCAATGATTTCCGGACCAATACCGGCCGGGTCTCCCATGGTGACAGCCAGTCGGATTGCCTTGCTCATTATTTATTTCCTTTTTTTGAGGTTTATGTTGCCATCGAGCAGGCGAATTACTTGCAGCAGGTCGTCAGCGCCTCCGAAGGCACCTGATCGTGAATAACAGGCCACGCCATCCCACACACCGCCCTGCAGTCGCGCACAGCCCCAGCCGCTACGTATTGACGCCTGAGCTAGCAAGGCATTAACACCTGCCGTACGGCATACGCTGAGCAGGGTATCTCCGCCAATGATGATCAGTTGTGCCGGCTTGGGTAAGCCGCTTATCAGTTGTGCCATTTGTTCAGAGAGTAGCTGCGCGGCCTGCGTTTGGCTAATTGTTTCCGTTGGTGAGAGATCAAACCAGGCGCTCTTTGCGCCTTTCTGAACGGCATTCAGCGCCATCGTCACTTCCGATGCGCTCGCGTATTGCGCAAGCGCCTGTGGCTTGAATTCGGCACACAGCAATTTCCACTGCTCCTTCAGAACGGGATGATGGCTCGCGGTGAGCAGTATAGTCGGCCCGTCGTTATTAACCGTCAGAGGCAACACGGCCTTTGTCAAACCGGGTACCAAACCGTGCCGGCGTGCCAAAGCCTGAGCAAGCCCTGCGCTACCGCACCACAAGCGCGATACGGAACCTTCCCCTTCACATTCCGCCTGCGTCACGACGGCATCGAGTTCTTCGTCCGAGATGATGTTCGGCGCCCGGATGTCGAATGAATTCCCGTCTGTCGCACTGTCCGGTCCGACAGTGAGTCCGTGGCCTGCGAAGGCTTCGCCAAAGGGCATGGCGGCTGGTTTGCGTGGGCCGTTAAGGTTTCCCGGTTCGATAACCCATTGTTGGCTATCGATGGTCACGCGGCCTTGTGCCGGGAAGGCCGGGGCAAAAAGTGTTGTATCAAATGCGCCGCTGCGGGACAGCCAGGCCAATTCAGCAAAGGTATTACCGCGCAGCAGGCTATCGACCTTCTTGAAGGCGATATCGCCGGATTTCAACCAGCCAAGGACGGGCTGCAGGTGGGCAGGGAGTTCTTCTGCGGGAATATCCCGGGTAGGCGTAGCGACAACTGAAATTTGCGCATCAGGGGTAGGGCTGTTCTCCGCCGGGGGCTTGTCAATGAAGACCGGCACTTGGCCACTAAAAGATGCGGCGGTATCCAGTGCGCCGGTCAGATCATCGGCAAGAATTCTGATGGATTTAATGTCAACTCCCCTATGTAGCAATTGTTATTAGTTCTATCGGTAACCAGAATTCGCTTGCAATATACAACTATAAACCATTTCAACGGATGAGGAATGGGGATTAGCAAGGGCAAGCCCTCAAGTGCAAATGCCTTTCAATTCCGCCGTCATTGTGCTGGTTGCAAACTAAGACGAAGTGTTGCATAGAGCAACGCCATGCGGGCTTGCTGGAGTCTAATCCCGTAGTGACATCCTGTCATAATCCTAGCGCTATGATCTTCTCGTATTAGGTGGCAAGCTTATTGCTCAGCATTGATTCATTCAGGAGGATGCAAATGAAAATCGGATTTATCGGGCTGGGCATCATGGGTTGCCCTATGGCCAAGAATCTTCTTAAAGCAGGCTATGCACTAACCGTTTTCGACAAATTTACGAAGTTTGACGATCTGCTTGCACTTGGCGCAAACGCTGGCATTTCCAGCAAGGACGTTGCGTCGCAAAGCGATGTGATCATCACTATGCTGCCCAACTCGCCGCATGTCAGAGAAGCCGTTCTCGGCAAGGACGGCGTGCTGGAGGGCGCGAAGGCCGGCACCATCCTTGTTGATATGAGCTCAATCGCACCGGGAGCTGTG
>JANNGP010000193.1:0-14044 GCA_031403915.1 Betaproteobacteria bacterium | reverse complement strand
GAGCCGCTCACCCAGCGCCGTCGATCCCTTCAGATCCGATGTCACGACGGTGGCGAAGCGCTCCATCTCCTCGACGATCGGCGCGCCCGGGAGCGGCGTGCCGCACGCGCCGCAGCGCCGAAATTCGGCGCTAGCCTCGGCTCCGCAGCCTGGACAGAACGTCGCCTCCATGCACCGGAGTCTAACCACCTTGGACGCGCGTCCTGTCACCGCTCGTCCGACGGGCCCAACGCGCCCCGCGTACCATGCCGAGGATGGTCGAACTTGCGGGTTCTTCGGCGGATGCGGCACGGGACGCGGCACTGGACGCGCTGCGTCGGTGTCGGCTCTTCGCGGGCCTTGATGACGCTTCCCTGGGACTCGTTGGCGGTGCGCTCCGGCCGCGGCGTTTTCGAAAGGGCGAGACGATCTTTCACGCCGGCGATCCCGGCGATGCCCTGTTCATCGTCGCGGCCGGTCTGGTCAAGATCACGCTCCCGGCCGATGACGGCTCGGAGCCGGCCATCCTCACGACGATCGGCGCCGGTGGCTTCTTTGGCGAACTGGCCCTGCTCGACGGTGCGCGCCGGTCGGCCACCGCCGTGGCGCTCGACACGGTCACCACCCAGGTGCTCCGCCGTGATGCCTTCGACCGGCTGGTCGATGAGCAGGCACCCCTTCGCCACGCTCTGCTGGCAGCGCTCGCCGGGGAGATCCGCCGGCTGACGGCCCAGGTGGAGGACCTGCACTTCCTTGACCTGCCCGGGCGACTGGCCCGGCATCTCCTGCGTTCCCTGCCAGGCGACCCGGACGCGGACCCGGACGACGGATCGGACCCGGCATCATATTGCGGCAAGCCAAGCTGGAGTGCGTTGTAGCCGAACAGATCGGCGACCATCGCGTCGATCCTGGCCTGCTCCCAGCCCATGACATAGCGCCCTTGCGCTGTGGCTAGCCAGCCATCGATCCCGGGAATTGACATTTTCCGCAGTTCTTCCACAATCATGCGATGTTTGACGTCATCAGGATTCCAGCGTTCAAGGATAACTACATCTGGCTGTTGCGCAAAGGTGCTTCAGCGGTTGTCGTTGACCCCGGCGATGCACGCCCCGTGCTTGAGGTGCTTGAGCGCGAAGGTTTGACGCTGGTTTCCATCCTTGTAACACATCACCATGCTGATCATCAGGGTGGTGTCGCGAGTTTGCTGGCACATTATCCGGCCGAGGTGTTCGGCCCAGCATCGGAGTCTATCACAGCCATTACGCAGCCTTTGTCCGGTGGTGAAACGATCTGCCTTGATGCGTTGGGCGTCGAGTTCAAGGTGTTTGCGGTGCCCGGACATACGCTTGGGCATCTGGCCTATTATGGCTGCGGGAGCCTGTTCTGTGGTGATACGCTGTTTGGTGCCGGTTGCGGGCGGCTTTTTGAGGGAACACCAACACAGATGCATGATTCGCTGGCACGACTGGCAATCTTGCCCGATCAAACCGCCGTATATTGTGCACACGAGTACACGGAGGCTAATTTGCGCTTTGCGCTGGCGGTTGAGCCGGGTAATCGCCATTTGCGGGAGCGTGTGGATGAGGTGGCGGTGGCGCGCGCCAAGGGTTGGGCTACCGTGCCATTTACGATCGAGAATGAGAAAGCGACCAATCCGTTTTTACGCTGCAACGAGCCGGAAGTTGTTGCCTCGGCACGGCGTCGGGTCGAGAAAACAGCGGATTGCGCTGACTCCGTCGCGGTGTTTACCGTATTGCGTGAGTGGAAGAACAGCTTCTGAAAGCGGGGTTAGTGCTTTTCGACTGGAGCAGAGGCAGGATTTGTTTGCTCAGTGTTCTTGCGGATCCAGAGATGTCGTCTGGCACACTTGATTCCGGCCGCCGTGTTTGGCCTTGTAAAGCGCCAGATCAGCGGCGCCGACGATGTCTTGTGGATTGGTTTCCGGCATGGCCACGGCAGAAGCAACACCAAAACTGGCAGTGACATGGGCAAACGATGTCCCGGGATGCGCAATGGCCAATTTGCTCACGGCTTGGCGCATTTGCTCTGCGACAAACGAGGCGCCGTGCAAGGTAGTTCCCGGCAGAACGGCAACAAATTCTTCGCCGCCATAGCGGGCCAGCAGGTCGCCACCACGATCCATGGTATTGGCCAGGGTATGGGCAATTTGACGCAGGCACTCATCGCCTCTCTGGTGACCGTAGGTGTCGTTGTACAGCTTGAAGAAGTCGATGTCGCACATGAGAATTGACACTTCGTGGCCCTGACGCATGGCGCGTCGCCATTCGCGCATCAGCACTTCGTCAAAGTGACGGCGATTGGCAATGCCGGTGAGTCCGTCAAGCGATGTCAGCCTTTTCAGTTCCTGATTGGCGGCATCAAGTTTGCGGGTAAGAACAAGCAGTGACTGGCGCATCTGGATGATGCGCTGCATGGCGCGAATCTTCGCGGCCAGAACAACTTCGCTGATCGGTTTGAGAAGATAGTCGTCTCCACCAGCAGCGATACCCTTCTCGATGTCCTTGTCTTTGTTCAAAGAACTCAGGAAGATAATCGGGGTCCAGTCACCCGGCGGTTCAAGCTGGCGAATCTGACGGGCCACTTCATAGCCGTCGAGATCCGGCATGATGATGTCAAGCAGTACCAGATCCGGACGTTCCTTCAGAAAGAGGTCTATGCCCTCTGCTCCTGTGTGAGCCGGAACGGGCGTAATGCCGATTTTTCGAATATGGTCGCAAAGAAGCTTCAGGCTGCTTTTGCTGTCTTCGATGACAAGTGTCTTCATCCTGACCTTAAAACAGAAATGTTTCGTAGTCGTCATTCTAGCCTGATTGTAATTAAATCGCCTGTGGCTAATTTTGACCCTGCATTGCCGGTTCATTCGTAGCGTGTTCGTGATAAATTTAGCTCTCTACTGCAAATTACGGCTGAACATCATGATCAATAAAGAAAAGCTTCAAGCCCTCTTTATGACGGCACTGCATTCGGCAAAAACAAAAAAATACGGTTTGCGGCTCCTGGTCGTGTTTCTGCTTGTCGGTGTGCTTGGATTCTTCGTTCTGCCGCCCTTTGTAAAATCTACAGTGCTTGAGAAACTTGGCACAGCGCTGCATCGCCCGGTTTCTGTCAAAAGCGTCAGTATCAATCCCTACGCACTTTCCGTGACGCTGGACGGGGTAAGCATCAAAGAGCGGGAAGGCGATGAGACCTTTGTCGGTTTTGACAGCCTGTATCTGAACCTTGAATTCAGTTCCCTGTTCCGCGGCGGACCGGTGCTGAACGAAATTCGTCTGGTGAATCCAAAACTCAGGATCGTTCGCTTGTCGGCTGAGCGTTATAACTTTTCTGATCTGCTTGACGAATTTATGGCCAAACCAAAGAGCAACGATCCGACGCCGGCTTTCTCGCTTAACAACATTCAGGTGACCGGGGGGGTGATTGAGTTCGATGACCGGCCGGTCAATGAAAAACATCAGGTAAGCGATATCAACCTGACCTTGCCTTTCGTTTCGAGCATGGCCTACGCCACAAAATCGTTTGTCGAACCTGCATTTTCGGCCAGGGTTAACGGCGCGCCACTTGAGATAAAGGGGAAAAGCAAACCCTTTGACGATTCACTGGAAAGTGAAGTTGTGCTGGCCCTGGATGCTTTGTCGCTGGCACGTTTTGTTGACTATGCGCCATTCAAGTTACCGATCACCATGCCCTCCGGTGCGCTCGACAGTGATCTGAAATTCTCGTTCATTCAGCACAAGAATAAACCGGCCTCGCTCAAGTTGTCGGGTTCGGTGATTATCAACAAACTGAAGGTCAACGAGGGGAAAGATATTCCCTTGCTGTCTTTCGATTCGCTGCGCGTCGATATTGCCTCGGCTGATTTGGTGACCCGGAATTTTGTCGTCGACAGTGTCGTGCTCAGTTCGCCGGAAGCGCATACGCGGATGGGTGGTCCACGCTTTGTGAACTGGGTTGAATTTCTGCGCAAGAATCTGGATGCCGACCAGAAGCCGGTCGCCAAAGGAGTTACTGTGGCCCGCGAGGTGCCGCTCTCATGGACGCTAGGCGAATTGCGTATTGACCAGGGCAAGCTGACCTTTGAGGATCACGGCAAAACGCCGGTGTCGGTGCAGCGCTTCGAGAAAGTCAATATTCAGCTCAAGGACCTGTCGTCGGAAGAGGGACATGCTGCAAAACTCGCCGCAAGTCTGATCCTGAACAGCAAGGGTGAGGTGACGGTGAGCGGTGACGTAACGCCGTATCCGCCGGGGGTGAGTCTTGATCTTGATGTGAAGACGATCGAGTTGCTGCCGTTGCAACCCTATTTTTCCGAGAAGTTGAACATCGCCGTGACGCGCGGTCAGGTGGCATTGAATGGCAAGCTGAAGGTTCGTCAGGAAGCGGCCTCCAAAGCCGGCGCGGCTCCGTTTTCTGGTGGTTTTACCGGGCAGCTGACGGTCGGCAACTTCCAGGCGGTTGATAAAGCGAATTCGGCGGACTTCCTGCGCTGGAAATCGTTATTCCTTGACCAGATCGAGGTGAGCCTTGGGCCGGACTCGATCTCGGTGGGAGAAATCGCGCTGGCCGACTTTTTCGCACGGATCATTGTCAGTCCGGAAGGCAAGCTTAACCTCATGCAGATTGTGCGCAAGGATGAGAAGTCTGCCGAGGCGGTATCTGAGGCACCGGCGCCTGAGCCTGTCGGTGCAGCTGTCTCCGGCGATGGCAAGGCGGTGGCCAAGGTCGAGCCCAGGCGCGAGCCGCTGATGCCGGTAAAGATTGGCAAGGTCACCTTGCAGGGCGGCAGTGTGCGTTTCTCAGATAATTTTGTGAAGCCGAACTACACGGCCAATCTCATGCGGATTGGCGGTCGCATTACCGGCCTGTCGACGGATGCGGATAGCGTAGCCAGCATCGAACTGCGTGGGAATTACGATAACGTGGCGCCACTGAATTTGGCTGGGCGTCTGAATCCATTGGCAACTCAGCCAAAACTGGACATCCAGGCCGATATCAAGGGGATCGAAATGACCTCCTTCTCACCGTACTCAGGAAAATATGCGGGATACTCCATCGCCAAAGGCAAGTTATCGCTTTTTGTAAAATACAAAATTGAAGGCAAACAGCTTGAAGCCGAGAACAGGGTTTTCCTGGATCAGCTTACCTTTGGCGAGCCGGTGGATAGCCCGGATGCAACGAAGCTGCCGGTTACGCTGGCGGTTGCCTTGCTGAAAAACAGGAATGGGGAGATTGATCTCAATCTGCCGATTTCAGGATCGCTCGATGACCCTCAGTTCAGTATCGGCGGGCTGGTTGTCAAGGTGATCGTCAATCTCTTTGTCAAAGCGGTGACCTCGCCCTTCGCCCTGCTGGGTTCGCTGTTCGGTAGTGGAGAGGAATTGTCGAATGTCGAATTTGATGCCGGTCGCGCCGTCATTACCCCGGCGGTTCAGCCCAAGCTGGCGAATCTGAGCAAGGCATTGATCGACCGTCCGGCACTCAAACTGGAGATCGAGGGGCGTGTTGACCTCGAGCAGGACCGCGAAGGCTTGAAGAGTGCCCGTATCGATCGCAAAGTGCGTGCGCTCAAGCGTGAAGATCTGACCAAGAAGGGGGTTGAAACGGGTGCGGCTGATTCTGTGGAGGTGACGCCTCAGGAATACCCGGCGCTACTTGAACGTGTCTACCGTGATGAAAAATTTCCCAAGCCACGCAATATGGTTGGCATTGTCAAGAGTCTTCCAGTTGATGAAATGGAGAAACTCATCATCACCAACTCGAAGGTTGATGAGGAAGATCTGCGTGCGCTTGGTGACCGTCGCGCCAAGGCCGTCCGGGATTGGTTGCTGGCGCATGAGGTGCCTGCCGAACGTGTTTTCCTGTTGCCGACCCGGCTTGACGAGGGCAGCAAGACGACGTCGGAAGACAAGGCTAAAACCAAGGGCAGCCGGGCTGATTTTTCATTGAAATAAGTTGCCGATACAGGGCGTTTTCCAGGGATGTAAATGAGTGAGTATTTGATATATGGCTTAGTTGCCATGGCTGTTTTGGTGCTGATCCTGCAGCTTTTGGTGTTGCAGCGCTCAGGACGTCAGAATGATTCGCTGGATCCCGCCTTCCGTTCTCTGGAAGCGGGGCTGGAACGCGTCGAGCGGGAATTGCGTCAGGAAATGGCGCGTGGTCGCCAGGAAGCCGCAACAGCCGCACGTGGAGATCGTGAGGAACAGTCGCAAGCTCTGGATCGGCTGACTAAAACATTGTCTGCTCAGGTCGGGCAGCTCGGCACGCTGCAGGGACAGCAGCTTGAATCGTTTGCACAACAGTTGGCGCGTCTGACCCAAAGCAATGAGCAGCGTTTCGAGCAGTTACGTCTGTCGATTGAATCCCGTCTTGGTGCCATGCAGGCCGATAACGCCAGCAAACTTGAGGAGATGCGCAAGACAGTCGATGAGAAATTGCACGCCACGCTGGAGCAGCGTCTGGGTGATTCGTTCAAGCTGGTCAGTGAGCGCCTGGAGCAGGTGCACAAAGGGCTGGGCGAGATGCAGACGCTGGCTGCCGGTGTCGGTGATCTGAAGAAGGTGCTGACCAACGTCAAGACGCGTGGCACCTGGGGGGAGGTGCAGCTGGAAGCCTTGCTGGATCAGGTGTTGACGGCTGAGCAGTATGAGAAAAATGTAATTACCCGGCCCAACAGCGCGGAGCGCGTTGAGTTTGCCATTCGCCTGCCTGGACGCGAGATGGGTGAGGACGACAAGCGTCCGGTGTGGTTGCCGATCGATGCCAAGTTCCCGATGGAGGACTATCAGCGTCTGGTTGAGGCTCAGGAACGTGCCGATCCCGTAGCTGTTGAGCTGGCGGCCAAAGCGCTCGAATTGCGCCTGCGTGACGAGGCGAAGAAAATCCGCGAGAAGTATGTCGAGCCGCCGTACACCACGGATTTTGCCATTCTCTATCTGCCGACTGAAGGCTTGTATGCCGAGGTTTTGCGCCGCCCCGGGTTGGCCGATGGGCTGCAGCACGATTTTCGCATCAGCATTGCCGGTCCGACGACGCTGGCGGCCTTGCTCAATAGCCTGCAAATGGGCTTCAGGACGCTGGCCATCGAGAAACGTTCCTCGGAAGTCTGGGGTGTGCTGGGGGCGATCAAAACCGAATTCGGCAAGTTTGGCGAGATTCTTGAAGCTACCCGCAAGAAGCTGGAGCAGGCCACCCGAAGCATCGAGTCCGCCGGTGTGCGTACCCGTCAGATCGAACGCAAGTTGAAGGGTGTCGAAGCGCTGCCCGTAATTGAGGCGCTGGCCAGACTGGGTGATCTGGAGGAGTTGGAGCCGGCTGAGCCGGCCGATACCGAGGAATGAGGGATGGTAAAAACGGAAGCGCTTGATGATATAGGTGGCATGCGCCCATGAGTAAGCAAATTGGTCGTTTCGAGATAGTCCGTGAATTGGGCCGTGGATCCCAGAGCGTTGTCTATCTGGCGCGCGACCCGCATTTGCAGCGCGAAGTAGCGATCAAAACGCTGCATTTTTCGCGCCCTGACCCACAGAAAAATCAACACCTGCTTTCAGAAGCGCGCATAGTCAGCCAGTTGCGCCACCCCAATATTGTTCCTATCTTCGAAGCCGGCGAAGAGCAGGGGGATCTCTACCTCGTCTTTGAGTTTGTGTCCGGACAGAATCTTGGCGATTACCTCAAGACAAATGGCCGACAAAACGCAGTGAAAGCGATCGCTATCCTGCATCCTGTGCTGGACGCGATCGCTCATGCACACGCTGCAGGGATTATCCATCGCGACCTGAAACCAAATAATATTCTGATCGGCAATGATGGCACGCCGCGTGTCATGGACTTTGGTATTGCGACACGTCTTGAGACTCAGTCAGGTGAGGATGAAGGCTTCATGGGAACGCCATGCTATATGGCGCCTGAGTGCTTTACGCTGCGAGAAAGCAGCGAGCGCACCGATGTGTTTTCTGCCGGCCTGGTGTTCTATGAATTATTGACCGGTAAGCGGGCTGTGCAGGGTGGCAATGCTTATGAAGTCTTGAATCGGATAACTAATGAAGATATCCGCATACCGAAAAATTCCGCTGTCGAGATCGATGATGAATTGGCCAGCGTTCTTTACAAAGCCATAGCACGTGATCCGCAACAGCGCTTTTCCTCGGTTACCCAGATGTGTCAGGCGCTCGATGCCTACCTCGAGCCGGACGCGCCAGTGGCCTCAGCGGATGCCAAACAAAGCACCATCGATTTCCTGTTACGGCGCATGCGCCACAAAAGTGATTTTCCTGCCTTGTCCGAATCGGTTGGCACCATCAATAAAATTACGGGGTCTGACAAGGAGAGTGTTTCCAATCTCTCTAACTCGATCCTCAAGGATTTTTCACTGACCAACAAGATTCTTCGTCTGGTCAATTCTGTCTATTACCGGCAATCCGGTGGTGGAAATGTCAGTACCATTTCACGTGCAGTTCTGGTCTTGGGATTTGACGCGGTTCGCAACATTGCCATCACCGTCATGCTTTTTGAACATCTGAAAAACAAGGGGAATGCCACACATCTGAAGGAAGAATTCCTGCGTGCCAATTTAGCGGGGATTCTGGCCAAAGACATCGGTGAAAAATCGTCGGCACGCGATGTGGAGCAGGTGTTTATTTGTTCAATGTTTAATAATCTCGGTCGTTTGTTAAGCCAGTATTATTTCCCGGATGAAACTGATGAGATCAAGCGGGTTATCGAGCAGAAACCCTGTAGCGAAGAGGCCGCAACGGTTCAGGTGCTCGGTATTTCTTACGAAGATCTGGGTATCGGTATTGCCCGGACCTGGGGTTTCCCCAACCTCATTGTCAACAGCATGCGCAAGTTGCCACCGGGCAGCATTCGCAAGGCAAACACCGTTGAAGAACGCATGCGCATAATGTCGTCTTTCTCAAATGAGTTGTGCTCGATGATTTCCGATGTCGAGCCTGAGCAACGGCAACAAGCGTTGCGCAAGGTCACGGCACGTTATGGTGAAAATATTGCGTTAAGTGAGCAGGCCTTGCGCGACACGATGGAAAAGTCGTTTCAGGAGGTAGCCCAGTTCGCCGGAATCATCGGCATCAATCTGAAGCAGTCCTCGTTTGGCAAACAGATGAAGGCGTGGGTCACAAAGTCTCCACCTGTTGTCGTGCCTGAATTGGTTAAGCTTGCGCCAGATGTAATCGACGAAAGCGCTGAAACCATTCTTCTTGACGCCGTTCCGGTGGGTGCGCCAGGTGCGCCTGCCAGCACCGCAATGGAAGGGATTGAAGGTGGCGACGGGGAAGCAGACGAACAGGCGATTGTTGAGGTTGGTAATCCAGAAGTAATTCTGATGGCCGGGATTCAGGATATCAGCAATACGCTGGTGGAAGATTTCAAACTTAACGATGTGCTGCGCATCATTCTGGAAACGATGTACCGTGCCAAAGGATTCAATCGGGTCATCCTGTGTGTTCGTGATGCCCGCAGCAATTCCATGCAGGGCCGTTTCGGCTTTGGATCGGACGCACTGGAGATTTCCAAACGGTTTAATTTCTCGCTGGTTTTTGCGCCGGATATTTTCCATGCCGCTTTGTCCAAAGGTGTCGATATTCTGATCAACGACACCAGGGATCCCAAGATTTCTTCACGCATTCCGGAGTGGTACAGTAAAAAGGTCAATGCCGGAACTTTTGTTATTTTCCCCTTGTGCATGAAAGGCAACCCGGTGGCCATGATTTATGCCGACTGCGATAGCGCCGGCGAGATTGTGATCTCAGAGAAGGAGTTATCCCTGTTGCGTACCTTGCGCAATCAGGCGGTCCTGGCGATCAAACAATCGAGCTGAGGGGAAGGCAATTAACCACGAATGGCACGAAGAACACGAAGAAAACCTTTTAGATGGGCGGTCTTCTCCACCCATTGGGAAAGGAGTGAATCGATAGGGTACTTTGCTTTATTGTTTTTCCTTCGTGACCTTTGTGTTCTTCGTGGTTTGCTGTTCTTACCCCTACCAGAGCTTCCACCAAGGTTCCTTGCGCTCCAGCCCGCGTGTGTAATACACGCTATTCGGGTAGTTCTTGCGCATTACGCGCTCAACATCGTCGCGCAGATCGTACATGCCCATCAGGTCATAGGCCTTGACCATGATGAACAGGGCTTCTTCGGTCGCCGGGGCTTCCGGATAGTTTTTTAATGCGTATTGCGCACGATTAACGGCGGCCACATAGGCGGTACGCTTCATGTAGTAGCGGGCCACGTGTACTTCCAGAGAGGCCAGCGCATTAACCAGGTACTTCATGCGCAAAATCGCATCCGGTGTGTACTTGCTGTCCGGAAAGCGGATTACAAGCTCTTTGAAGGCGTCGAAGGATTCACGTGCACCTTTCGGGTCACGCTCGGTCATGTCCTGCTGACTGATTTTGCCCATGAGACCCAGGTCTTCGTTGAAGTTCACCAGGCCGCGCAAGTAATAGACATAGTCAACGTTCGGATGATTCGGGTGCAGTTTGATGAAGCGATCACATGCGGCAACGGCAGATGCCGGTTCATTGTCCTTCCAGTAGGCATAGGCGATATCGATCTGGGCCTGTTGGGCAAAGCGACCATAGGGATAGCGTGACTCGAGTTTTTCAAAATACTTGATGGACTTGTCGTAAGCGCCTTCATTAAGCGCTTCCTTTGCTTCGGTGTACAGTTTGTTGGCTGACCAGCCGATGGTTTCATCCTTCTGTTCGGGCAAGAGTCCGCACCCGGCGAAGAAGGTGGCGAGGAAAATCGCAGCGATAACCGCTAAACTACGCATGATGAAAATTCCACATAAAAAAACAGAAGTCGATCCGCCCACAGAAAATTGCGATGAGAGCGCCGAGCGCGCTGATTATAGCGCAAACCCCCGGCTTGCTCTGAGCGTTCCTGCCGATTGTGGAGGGCAGCGTCTGGATCAGGTGCTTGCCCGCCTGCGTCCGCAGCATTCACGAAACCGCTTGCAAAACTGGATACGTGAAGGCCGGGTGAGTGTGGGCGGTGTCATTGTCACCGAGCCCAAACAAAAGCTTTGGGGTGGCGAACGGATTGAGCTGGCAGAAGACACGGATGTGCACAAGCAGCTCTCTGAACCCGAGGCCATTGCGCTCAATATCGTCCATGAGGATGACACCCTGATCGTGCTCGACAAGCAGGCGGGTCTGGTAGTGCATCCGGGCAGTGGAAACTGGAGCGGAACGCTGCTCAACGCCTTGCTTTACCATGCCCCTGCGCTCGACAAGGTGCCGCGTGCCGGAATTGTGCATCGGCTCGACAAGGACACCAGCGGCTTGATGGTCGTGGCTAAGACGCTGGAAGCCCAGACCGATCTGGTGCGTCAGATGCAGGCGCGTACCGTCAAACGCTACTATCAGGCGCTGGTACGCGGCAATGTCGAACGTGCTGGGACAGTTGACGCCCCGATAGGCCGCCATCACACGCAGCGCACAAAGATGGCCGTGGTCAACACCGGCAAGCCGGCACGAACGCATTACCGCATCGTTGAACGCTTTATTGATTGCACCCTTGTTGAATGTGCGCTGGAAACCGGGCGAACCCATCAGATTCGGGTGCACATGACCTCCATCGGGCATCCTTTGGTCGGTGATCCGGTGTATGGCGGAGGGACCAGCCGCGTACCGGCCGGCCCGGGGTTCCATCGCCAGGCACTGCACGCCCGACGCCTTGGGCTGGTGCATCCGGCAAGCGGCAAGCCGATGCTCTGGAAGTCCAATGTGCCTGAGGATATGGCCGAGCTGATTCAAACAGCGCGCATGATGGCCTTTGAAGCGCGTGCGCTTGAGGAGGAGGACAACGACGAGGATTGGGACGACGAACTCGAAGGCGGACCGGAAATAATTTACGCTTATGGCGATGGTGATAGCGGCGAGGATGCTGAGGACGGCGAGGACGACCTTGAGTAGCAAGGATTTCATTGTGCCTGACTGGCCAGCACCTGCAGATGTGCATTGCCTTGTGACAACGCGCAGGGGTGGGGTGAGCACCGGTGCCTATTCGAGTCTCAATCTGGGAACGCACGTTGGCGATGATCCGGGCGCTGTGGCAAGCAATCGGGCACGAGTGATGGCGGCAATTAACGGGCAACCCGTCTGGCTTAATCAGGTTCATGGCACACAGGTTGTCGACGCCGTCGGTTTTATGGGGATAGCGCAGCCACCGCAGGCTGATGCTGCCTTCACGCGTGTAACGGGCGTGGCATGTACGGTGATGACCGCCGATTGCCTGCCGGTACTCTTTTGCGATGCTGCCGGAACTGTGGTGGCTGCAGCTCATGCCGGCTGGCGCGGACTGCTGGCTGGCGTTCTGGAAGAAACCATAGCCGCCATGGGCGTGCCGGGAAAAAAGCTCATGGCCTGGCTCGGTCCGGCCATTGGTCCGCAGGCGTTTGAAGTCGGCAACGAGGTGCGTTCGGCTTTCGTGGATGCTGATGCTGAAGCGCAGAAGGCGTTTGCAGCGTCCGGCAACGAAAAATGGCTGGCCGATATCTATCTTCTGGCGCGGCAGCGTCTTGAGCGGCAGGGCGTTAGCCGTATATTCGGCGGCGGACTGTGCACCGTCACGGATTCAGAACGGTTCTTCTCCTACCGGCGCGACGGCCAGACCGGACGTATGGCGTCGATGATCTGGCTGGAACACACATTCGGGCATTCATAAAACGGGGTTGATCAGCATGAAGATTGCGGTGATGGGAGCGGGTGCTGTCGGTTGCTACTACGGCGGGTTGTTGGCTCGCGCAGGTCATGAGGTGGTGTTGATCGGACGGCCGCAACATGCAGATGCGGTGAGACGTGACGGCCTGCTCATGGAAACAACCTCCTTTAAGGCGCATGTGCCGATGGCAGCCTGCACGGAGGCAAGCGGGGTGAAGGGTGCCAAGGTCGTGCTTTTCTGCGTGAAGTCGACCGATACCGAATCCGCCGCGCAGGAGATGCTGCCTCATCTTGAGCCGGATGCCGTGGTGCTGAGTTTTCAGAATGGCATCGACAATGCTTCACGCTTGCAGGCCGTGCTGCCGCAAACGGTGGTGCCGGTCGTGGTTTACGTGGCCACCGAGATGGCCGGGCCGGGGCACGTCAAACACCATGGGCGCGGTGAGTTGGTCATCGGCCCGTCATCATTCAACGACGAATGCATTGCGCTGTTTGCTGCGGCGGGGATTTCCGCGCAGGTGTCCGATAACGTGCCGGGCGCTCTGTGGGCCAAGCTGATCCTCAATTGTGCGTACAACGCCATGTCCGCCATCACCCAGTTGCCCTATGGCCGGCTGATTCAGGGCGAGGGCGTTGAAGCGGTGATGCGCGATGTGGCGCAAGAGTGCCTCGATGTGGCCAAGGCTGACGGCATCAGTGTCCCCGGTGATACCTGGGAAGCGGTGCAGCGCATCGCGAAGACAGTACCGGCTCAGTATTCATCCACGGCGCAGGATCTGGCGCGCCACAAGCGCAGTGAAATCGACCACATCAACGGCTACGTCATTCGCAAAGGCCGGGAGTTGGGTGTGCGCACGCCGGTTAACGCCGTGCTGCACACCATTGTCAAGCTGCTTGAATCGAAACAGGACGCTTTGCAGCAGGCCTAATTTTCCATTTGACGATCGATTCGCCACTGCTTGACCAGCGCATAGATCGCCGGGATGACAACCAGCGTGAGTATCGTCGAGGAAACCATGCCGCCGATCATCGGCGCGGCAATCCTGCGCATCACCTCCGAACCGGTGCCGGACACCCACATGATGGGGAGCAGACCGGCCATGGTTGAGACGACGGTCATCATCTTCGGCCGGACGCGGTCGACAGCGCCCTGCATGACTGCCTCGTAAAGATCGCCTGCGGTGGGCGTGCCCCCGGATTTCAGGCGTTTCGCTTTGATTTCTTCCCAGGCATGATCAAGGTAGATGAGCATGACGACACCGGTTTCCGCAGCGACACCGGCCAGCGCGATGAAGCCGACTGCAACGGCGACGCTCATGTTGTAGCCGAGCGCCCACATCAGCCAGACGCCGCCGACAAGGGAG
>JANNGP010000192.1:0-2608 GCA_031403915.1 Betaproteobacteria bacterium | reverse complement strand
GCCTTGACATCGGATTGGGTCATCATGGGGCGGTTCCTCCTGCTGAAAAATTGAGTGTGGGCCCGCGCATCTGCGACAGCACCTCGCTGACTTCGGGCTGGTTCAGTTCTGGCGGCAACTCACTGCGCCGAAGCAGCAGGTCGAGCAATTCATTGTCGGCCAGGTCCATCAGCACATGCATGCCGCGTGCTTGGCGGATCGTCAGGCGCGCTTCATGGCGCTGGAAAAAACGCTCGATGAACAGGTCGTTTTCCAGCATGCCACGGCGGCAGCGCCATTTCAGCCGGCTCAAGCCACGTTCGTCCAGCAAGGGGTCCATGGTGGGGCGAATAGGGCGAGTGGGTCGATGGTGCCGCGCACTCAAACGGTGCGGCGCACGATCATTTCCTTGATCTTGCCGATGGCGCGGGTCGGGTTCAGCCCCTTCGGGCAGACATCGACGCAGTTCATGATGGTGTGGCAGCGGAACAGCCGGTACGGATCTTCCAGGTTGTCCAGGCGAGCGGCGGTGTCCTGGTCGCGGCTGTCGACGATGAAACGATAGGCCTGCAACAACCCCGCCGGGCCGACGAACTTGTCGGGGTTCCACCAGAAGCTGGGGCACGCGGTGGAACAGCTGGCGCACAGGATGCATTCGTACAGGCCGTTCAGCTCGTCGCGTTCCTCGGGTGACTGCAGCCGTTCTTTCTCGGGCGGCGGTGTGTCGTTCACCAGGTACGGCTTGATCGAGTCGTACTGCGTGAAGAACTGCGTCATGTCGACGATCAGGTCGCGCACCACCGGCAACCCCGGCAACGGCTTGAGCACGATGGTGTCGCCCAGCGTGCGCATGTTGGTCAGGCAGGCCAGGCCGTTCTTGCCGTTGATATTCATGGCGTCCGAGCCGCACACGCCTTCGCGACACGAGCGCCGGAAGCTTAAGGACGGGTCGACTGCTTTCAGCTTCATCAGCGCGTCCAGCAGCATGCGCTCCGAGCCGTCGAGCTGCACGTCGATGCTCTGCATGTACGGCTTTTGATCCTTGTCCGGGTCGTAGCGGTAGATCTGGAAAGTTCGCTTGCTCATGCGCGGGACGCCTTTGAGTTCGGACGGGGAGAACAGCATCGTGTGATGGCGTGGATGGACTTGAGGGGGCCTAGAAGGTACGAACCTTGGGCGGCACGCTGTCCACCGTCAAAGGCTTCAGCTGCACCGGCTTGTAGGCTAGCCGGTCGCCCTGCGAGAACCACAGGCTGTGCTTCATCCAGTCGCGGTCGTTGCGGCCCAACGGGAATTCAGGGCTGTCGGCGTAGTCGTTCACCGTGTGTGCGCCGCGGCTCTCGCGCCTTGCCGCCGCCGAGACCATGGTGGCCCTGGCCGCTTCGATCAGGTTCTCGACTTCCAGCGCCTCGATGCGCGCAGTGTTGAAGACCCTGCTCTTGTCCTTCAGCACGATGGCCTGCACGCGCTGCGCCAGTGCGCCGACCTGCACCACACCTTCGTCAAGGCTCGCCTGCGTACGGAACACACCGGCGTGCTGCTGCATCGTGGCGCGGATGTCGTTGGCCACGTCTTGTGCGTATTCGCCCTCGGTGCTGTTGTCCAGCCGCGCCAGGCGCGCCAGCGAGGCATCGGCGGCATCGGCAGGCAGGGGCTTGTGCGACGGCGTACGGCCCACGTGCTCGACGATGTGCAAGCCGGCGGCGCGGCCGAACACCAGCAGGTCGAGCAACGAATTGGTGCCCAGCCGGTTGGCGCCGTGCACGCTGACGCAGGCACATTCACCCACCGCGTAGAAGCCGTTGACCACCGAGTTGGAGTCTCCGTTCTTCGGCACCACCACCTGGCCATGGATGTTGGTCGGAATGCCGCCCATCTGATAGTGGATGGTGGGCACCACCGGGATCGGCTCCTTCGTGATGTCGACGTTGGCGCAGTTGTGGCCGATCTCGAACACGCTGGGCAGGCGCTTCATGATCGTCTCGCCGCCCAGGTGGGTCATGTCCAGGGTGATGTAGTCCTTGTTCGGCCCGCAGCCGCGGCCTTCCTTGATCTCCTGGTCCATGCAGCGCGAGACGAAATCGCGCGGTGCCAGGTCCTTGAGCGTCGGCGCGTAGCGCTCCATGAAGCGCTCGCCCGATGAATTGCGCAAGATCGCGCCCTCGCCGCGGCAGCCTTCCGTCAACAGCACCCCGGCGTTGTGTACGCCGGTGGGGTGGAACTGCCAGAACTCCATGTCCTCGAGCGGGATGCCGGCCCGCGCCGCCATGCCCAGGCCGTCGCCGGTGTTGATAAAGGCATTCGTGCTGGCGGCAAAGATGCGCCCGGCGCCGCCGGTGGCGAACAAGGTGATCTTGGCTTCGAGGATGTGAACCTCGCCGGTTTCCATTTCGAGCGCGGTGACGCCGAGCACGTCGCCGTCGGCGTCGCGGATCAGATCCAGCGCCATCCACTCGACGAAGAAGGTGGTGCGGGCCTTGACGTTCTGCTGGTACAGGGTGTGCAGCATCGCGTGGCCGGTGCGGTCGGCGGCGGCGCAGGCGCGCTGCACCGGCTTTTCGCCGTAGTTGGCGGTGTGGCCGCCGAAGGGGCGCTGATAGATCGTGCCGTCGGGGTTGCGGTCGAACGG
>JANNGP010000191.1:0-5574 GCA_031403915.1 Betaproteobacteria bacterium | reverse complement strand
GGGCACCCGTACAAGGTCTATCGCGGGATGGGCTCGCTCGGCGCCATGACCGACGGCAGCGCCGATCGCTATTTCCAGGCCGAGGTCAGCGATGCGAACAAGCTGGTGCCCGAAGGCATCGAAGGCCGCATTCCCTACCGGCAAAAAAAGCGGACAATTCATGTGCTACAGAACCGGACAAGTCTAAAAACCCGCGACACGCGTGGTTGATGTCCTTACGATCCGTTATGCCGACCTTAGAGAGGAAGGCATCTACTTTGAACAGGACAAAACGGATGCACGACTTACGGTAAGATGGACACCTGAATTGCGGGCTGTGGTGGATCGCGCGAAGGCACTTCATGGTGACAATATTCGTGCCCTCACAATCCTACACAATCGCCGTGGTAAAGCTCCAGACTACCGTACCGTGCGCGACCAATGGGACAAGGCTTGTGAGGCCGCTAAGATCACTGACGCCGATTTACGTGACCTTCGGGCAATGGCTGGAACGGCTGCAAAAGCACAAGGGAAAAACCCAACTGCATTGCTCGGGCATACGTCACCAGCAATGACCACGCGATACCTTCGCGACAAGGAAGTACCTGTCGTGGATGGGCCAAGTTTTAGACAGGAATTAGATGTTAGACAAAAATAATATTGATAACAAAGAGTTAGCCCATACACCGATGATGCAGCAATATCTGCGCCTCAAGGCGCAGCATCCGGGCATCCTGATGTTTTACCGGATGGGCGATTTCTACGAGTTGTTTTTCGACGATGCCGAGAAGGCGGCGCGCCTGCTCGACATCACACTCACCACGCGCGGCCAGAGCGCCGGCAATCCGATCAAGATGGCCGGCGTGCCCTATCACGCCGTCGAGCAATACCTTGCGCGCCTCGTCAAGCTGGGCGAATCGGTCGCCATCTGCGAGCAGATCGGCGACCCGGCCACCAGTAAAGGACCAGTTGAGCGTGCTGTAGCGCGCATCGTCACGCCCGGCACCTTGACCGACGCCGCACTGCTCGACGAAAAACGTGACGTCCTG
Source organism: Betaproteobacteria bacterium (assembly GCA_031403915.1). Classification (GTDB taxonomy): domain Bacteria; phylum Pseudomonadota; class Gammaproteobacteria; order Burkholderiales; family Rhodocyclaceae; genus Propionivibrio. The sequence goes on along the minus strand of JANNGP010000191.1, from coordinate 4,546 downwards.
TTGATGGCCATCACCGTCGCGCGACAAGGCAACGGCACGTTGGCCGGCATGGCCTGGCTCAATCTGGCGAGCGGCGAATTCCACCTGTGCGAGGTGCCGACCGGACGGCTACAGGCCAGCATCGACCGCATCCGCCCGGCTGAAATCGTATTACCCGAGGGCGATGTACTACCGTTTGCACCGGAAGGCACGCAGGCCACATTCACCCTTCAGCCCGACTGGCACTTTGATTCAGAAGCGGCAACGCGCGAACTCTGCGCTCATTTCAAAACCGCCTCGCTCTCCGGCTTCAGTGCCGACGGGCTGCGCCTGGGCATTGCCGCCGCCGGCGCATTGCTGCGCTATGCCCAAGCGACGCAGACGCGTGCCCTGCCCCACGTGCAGTCGCTGCGCGTCGAACGCGACGACACCTTCCTCGGCCTCGACACGGCCACGCGACGCAACCTCGAACTCACCGAAACCTTGCGCGGCCAGCCGGCACCGACGCTATGCAGCCTGCTCGATACCTGCGTCACCTCAATGGGCTCACGCGCACTGCGCCATGCGCTGCATCACCCCCTGCGTGATCCGGCGCAACCCACGGCACGGCACGCCGCCATTGAAGCGCTGCTCGACGACGGCATACCAACGCCACGCCTGCGCGAACTGCGCAGGGCGCTGCGCGGCATGGCCGACGTCGAACGCATCGCGGGGCGCATCGCGCTCTTCAGCGCCCGGCCACGCGACCTCTCCAGCCTGCGCGACAGCCTGCATCGCCTTGCCGAGTTACGCATCCCGCTCACCGGCTCGCCTGCGCCGCTACTCGACCAACTGCTCGCTGAATTGTCGACACCAGAAGCAGCACTCGTCCTCCTCACCCGCGCCATTCTGCCCGAACCAGCCGCGCTTGTGCGTGACGGCGGCATCATCGCCAACGGCTTTGATGCGGACCTAGACGAGCTACGCGCCATCAACGACAACTGCGGCGCATTCCTGATCGAGATGGAGGCACGGGAACGTGAGCGCACCGGCATCGCTAACCTGAAGGTTGAATACAACCGTGTGCATGGTTTCTACATCGAAATCACCAACGCCAACGCCGACAAAACCCCCGACGACTTCCGTCGGCGGCAAACACTGAAAAACGCCGAGCGCTACATCACGCCCGAGCTCAAGGCCTTCGAGGACAAGGCGCTCTCGGCGCAGGATCGCGCGCTGGCCCGCGAGAAGATGCTCTACGAGGGCGTCCTGACGGCCTTGCAGACCGACCTGCCCCAACTGCTCCGTATTGCGCGGGCTGTGGCGCATGCCGATCTGCTCGGTGCGTTTGCCGATGTCGCCCTGTCGCGCAATTACTGTCGCCCGCAGTTTTCATCCGAGCCCGGCCTGCTGATCGAAGGCGGCCGTCACCCGGTCGTCGAAAACGAACTCGCCGGCGGCGAATCCTTTATCGCCAACGACACGAAACTTGGTGATGGGCGCCGCCTGCTGCTCATCACCGGCCCGAACATGGGCGGCAAGTCGACCTACATGCGCCAGACCGCGCTGATCGCGCTGATGGCGCACATCGGCAGCTTCGTGCCGGCCAAGCGCGTGGTGCTCGGCCCGCTTGACCAGATTTTTACGCGCATCGGCGCCTCGGACGATCTCGCTTCCGGACGCTCGACCTTCATGGTCGAAATGACCGAATCGGCGGCCATCCTGCATCACGCCACCGAATTCAGCCTCATTTTGATGGACGAAGTCGGACGCGGCACCTCGACCTTCGACGGCATGGCGCTGGCCTTCGCCATCTGCCGCCACCTCGTCGAAAAAAACCGCAGCCTGACACTGTTCGCCACGCACTATTTCGAACTCACCCTGCTGGCCAATCAGTATGCCGATCTGGCCAACGTGCATCTTGACGCCGTTGAGCACGGCGAGCGAATTGTCTTCCTGCATGCCGTTGAGGATGGGCCCGCCAACCAGAGTTACGGGATTCAGGTCGCGTCACTGGCCGGCATCCCGGCGCCGGTGGTCAAGGCGGCACGCCGCCAGTTGCGCGAGTTCGAGCAACGCGCGTCCGCCAACCCACTGCAACCCGATTTGTTTACCGCCTTGCCGCCTGAGGTAGCAGACACCACACCAGAGCCCGTAGCTGCGCACCCGGTGATGGATTGCCTGTCCGGCATTGATCCCGATGCACTTACGCCAAAACAGGCGCTTGACGCCATCTACGAGCTTAAAAAACTGAGCCGATGACCGGCGGCTGGCGCTTTGCAGTTATCGGCGACACGCCCTGCAATGACTACGAACGGCGCGAGGCGATGCCCTTCGGGCTTTGCCGAGTACGCTGGATAAGCCGGAAAACAATCAGCCCAGCCGCCAGTGTGGCCAGCAAATGTTTCAGAGTGTGCCCGGTGATCACGTCAACAAGCGCCGCCACTTCGTAATCCAACAGCTCGGCCACCTTGGCAATGATGTATAGCACAAGGGCGCCGCCCATCGCCAGCCTGTCCCATAGCGGGGAACGATAGAGCCATTGCCAGACTGGAATCAGAAACACGGGCAGCACCTGAAAGAGCAGATAGGGGCGAAGGTCGCCCTGCGCTTTCAGTTCTGTGTAATACCACCATCCAACGCTGAGAAAGGCCGCCAGCGCAAACCACATCGCCAGCTTCTTGCACGACCGTGCGTGAACGTCGCCCCACACCCCTGCCAGCAATCCGCCACAAGCCAATGCAATCGGGATGCGATCCCAAAGCAGACGGACATTGTCTGGCGAAAGATGATAGCAGGCCGATCCAATCGCCGTAAAAAACAAGCCTGCGAGAAAAAGACCGTATCCGTCCCAACCGTTGGCAAGGGCGCTGTGATCTCGCGATGGGAACAGCGTCAACCAGCCCCAGACGGCCACGATAGCAAAGCCAAGGTTTGATACGACATCAGCAAAGTGCGCTATGCCAAAACGGGTTTGCTGATCCGCGAAGCCATGATAGTCAACGGGTTGTGCAATCGGGCCGTGCCACAACCCCACCCCGATCAGAAGCACGACAATTGCCGATGGAAGCAGCCTGAGAGCGGGGTTCAAGAGGAACTGGCTGAATGAGAAAAAGTCGACTTACAAGAAAACAGCAGCCCGAAAGCTGCGATTTTTTGATCAAATCGACTCCCGTCAGTCGTCGTGATCACAATCACCATCGTGAATGTGCCCGTGCTCGATCTCCTCTGCGCTAGCCGGGCGCACAGCGGTCACGGCACAAGTAAATACCAGTGCCATGCCAGCCAAAGGATGGTTGCCGTCGAGCACTACTTTCGCTGTGCCCAGTAGCCAGGGCGACGCCTGTGGTGTGCTACAGCGAGAATTTGAAGATCTTCTGCAGCGACATGATAGATGATGCTATACGGGAACCGACGGAAGAGATAGTGCCGGCGATTACCACGAAATACAGCACCGATCAAAGGATTTGCCAGAATGAAATTTGCCGATCGTTCAAACTCAGCCACAAATGCGAGACCAAGCTCGACATTCGCCTTTACCGTATAGAAAGCAGCCGCGTCATGTAGTTCGGCGAGCGCCGCTGGGGAAACGACAAGATTCACTTTAGCGCTGCACGAACTTGCGCAAGTGCGTCAGCAATGGGAATGGCTTGAACTGCTCCACTCTCAATTTCCGCAAGTCTGCGCTCGGTTTCAACGGCCCAAGCCTCTTCAATCTCGGCATCTTCGTCTAGACTGGCAAGCAACAACTGAGCGAATGCTGCGCGTTCACCAGTAGTTAGTTTTAGTGCTTCGGCTTCGAGCAACTCGAGTTGATTCCCCATGGCTTACACCTCCGTATTTATGAGATTGTACCGTGAGATTGGCTCAGAGAGATGTTGACGCCCAACGAGGGTAGAAAAAGTGAGTCTCCTACAAAATGGCCGATCAACACCAATCTATTGCATTCTCCATAGGTTTGCCATTGTCGGAAATATATTCAGTCGTCGTGATCGCAATCACCATCGTGAATGTGCCCGTGCTCGATCTCCTCTGCGCTAGCCGGGCGCACCGCGGTCACGGTACAAGTAAATACCAGTGCCATGCCGGCCAAAGGATGGTTGCCGTCAAGCACGACTTTATCATCAGCTATTTCGGTAACACGATAGATCAGGATATCGTCGTCGTCACCGCCATCCGGCACACCCTCGAACTGCATTCCAACTTCCAGTTCTTTGGGGAAGCCTTTACGCGATTCAATCTGGATCAGCTCGGCATCGTATTCGCCGAAGGCGTCGTCCGGCTGCATTTTAACGATCACCGATTCGCCAATCTTCTTTCCCTGCACTGCTTCTTCAATCATTGGAAAAATATCATCGTAACCACCGTGCAAATAGACCAGTGGCTCCTGGCCAGCATCGACCAGTTCGCCATCAGGATCAACGACACTATAGTCAAGGGTAACGACGGAATTTTTGGCAACTTGCATGTTCATTAATTGAGTTCCTTCACCGCACGCAGGACTTCCAGCGCGTGGCCTTTGGCATGGACTCCGTAAAGAACAACACGGAGAACACCTTGTTTATCAATGACGAAAGTCGAACGCAGG
>JANNGP010000190.1:0-5251 GCA_031403915.1 Betaproteobacteria bacterium | reverse complement strand
GAATTTTCGCTCGAGACACCGCTAGAAGATTTGGGGTTCGATTCTTTGGATAGACTGACGCTGCTCTTCGAGATTGAAGATCATTTCAATGTGGCAATCCCCGATACCACGGCCTCCCAGATGAAGTGCGCCGAGTTGCTGAGCTTCGCGCTGGGCTCCTCGACCGATGCGACAGGGACGATCCGCGGGGGCGCCATCCGGTCGGCCGTCGTCTCGCGCAGGGCGATGACGGGCAGGTGGTGGTCGCAGTCAACCGCGTAGCCGGTGACGATGAGCCAGAGGCCGTCAGCGAGCTTCCGGGGGTCGAGCTGGACGTGGGTGCCCAAGTCCGGAATGGAGGCCTTGAGCGCGCACACGGGCTCGTGCAGGCAGGTGCCGCACGGGATCGCCGGCGGTGTGGACGTGACGGGCGTCACGGGTTCCTCCTCGATGGCGGGCGCGTCGGCGCCCATGACGGAGCGGTAGTTGCGCCAGGACCGCGGGTTGGTGGACTGGCGCATCAGGTGCATGGCGTGCCCGGGGCGCACGGGGCGCGCGGACGGCGGCGGCTCGAGGCGCGCGAGGTCCGCCGCGGTGGCCGGCCGGCGCGTGACGGTCATGTCGACGTCGTAGGCCGCGAGGTCCGCGGTGGGCCCGCACTCCACCGGCTCGTGGATCCCCACGGCGCGGCCGTTCTCGCCCAGGACCGGACCGCCACGGAGCTGCATCAGCCGGCGCCCGCGGATAGCAGGGCCGCATCGAAGCGCAGGCGATCTACGCGGCGGTCCCAGGGGTCGAGCCAGGGCACGCCGAGGGCCGCGAAGAAGGCCGCCTCGGTCGGCGTCGGGATGACCTTGCCCAGGTGCAGCACGCGGCCGTCCTCGACCCGGCGGAACCAGCGCTTGCAGTCGGTGACCAGGCGCGTGTTCCAGTCACCGGGGCCCGTGCGCAGGGCGAAGATGCAGCCCCAGCTGGGCTGGTCAGCGAGCCGCGACGAGCCGCACGAGGGGCAGGCGGCTAGTGGACGAGGAACTCCCGCCGGCAGTGCGGGCAGAGCACCGTCCCGTTCGGCTGGGCGTGCGTCACGATCTGCAGGTTCTCGATCCGGTTGTCGTGCTTGACCCCGTTCCGGTGATGGACCGACTCCGATCGATCCAGGAACCGGCCCAGATGCTGCTCCATGACCAGCCGGTGCCCCAGAACGCGCCCCTTCCGCGACGACCGCGGATGCTCCGGCAGGTAGACCTCGATGTACCCCGCTCGGGTGATCGTCCCCGCGGGGATCTCGTCGAGCTTCACGAACCCCGTCCAGGGTTCCCGGCGCGGCCTCGGCCGACGCCCCTGATACATGCACTCCCGGCTGCAGAACCGCGTCCGGAAGTAGCTCTTGGACTCGAACCCCTTGCCGCAGGTCGGGCACGTGCCGGTCGGGCGATGCCGCCCCTCGGGCTGCCCCGCCGCGACCCGGTTCCGCCAGCTGAGCTTCCCGGCGCAGGCCTTGCTGCAGGCCCTCACCGCCGGGTGCCTGGGATCCGTGAACTCCTTGCCGCAGATCGGACAGGTTCGAGGGGCGTGGGTTCCGGTGCTCATCACGAAGTATTGTCCCACAGTCGCCACACTTGGGGGGCGGCACAATGAACAGGTCGACGGGCATCCCGCGGTAGACGAGGGCCTTATAGGCGTTGCCCATCCGCTGGCCGGTCTCGACCGTCCCGTCCTTGCGGTGGATCTCGACCGCGCGCGGGGCGAGCAGGTGCTCGTCGAGGAGGCCCTCGAGACGGCGGTCCAGCGCGTCCACCTCGAGGTAGGTGGGCTCGAAGAGCCCGTCCACGGCCTCCGACCCACGCCCCGCGATCGCCACGATCTCGATGTCGTGGACCTCGCCCTTGCGCCGGCGGATGGATCCCGCGATCTCGATCCGCTCGCAGGCGTCCGCAAGCAGGCCCACGAGCTCCGTGGCCACCGCGTGGGCTTCGGCCCAGCGGATCGCGGCGCCGGCGCTCACAGGGATCCCGTCCCGGCCGTGAAGTCCGGCAGCGGCAGGCACTCCTGGTCGACCGGCGCGAAGAGGTGCAGGACGTCCGGGTGGATGTTCACGTACCGCGCCCGCGGGGGCGCGACCATGTACGCCTCGACGTCGCCGAGCAGCCACGACTTGACGTCGCGCAGCTCCTCCCACGTCGGGACCCGGCGATCTGCGGCGACGCTCATGTGGAGCCAGAGCGCCGCGCCGTGCGCCTCGACCGAGAGGATCGCCGACAGGGGCGGGCGACCGCGGGCCGCGAACAGGAACCACGCGCCGTCGCTCACCCTGCGCTCGATCGACCACCCGGACGGGATCACGAGTGCGTCGACGATGACCCGCGAGCGGAAGTCGGCGGCCGCCTTCCGGCACCCGAGGACGTGGCCGCGGACCGCGTGGCAGCGTGGGCACGTTGCGCCCGTCCACAGCGGCTGGGCGCTCACCGGACCCGCCGCGCGTGCTGTGGGTTTCGCCGCCGGGCCGAGCGCTGGTCGGCCGTGGGCGCCGTCACGGCCACGAGCCCCGCGGCGAGCGCGACGAACAGCGCCGCAGGGAGGGCACCGGCGAGCGCGAGCCCGCCGGCGATGAGGAGAAGGACCCAGCCGGCCACCGTGGCGCCCATCACGCGGCGTCCGCGGGCTCGATGTCGTGGACCTCGCCCGTCTCGGGATCAACACGTCGAGTCGGGGCGGCAGGCTCCTCGCCCGTCCTGACCGGCATGACGATCTCGGTGAACCGACCGTTCCGGAAGACGAAGGGGTCGAGCGCGCTCGCCGCCCGGGCCTGCCGGATGATGCCGCCCGGCTCGAACGCGCCGCCGAACTTGGCCGCCTCAGACAGGAACTGCGCGCTGAATGTCCCGACGTGCTCAGGGTCCGCCGGGATGAGGAGCGCGTAGTCGGGATACAGGCCGTCGATCACGCGCAGCGGGAGCCGGGCGATGGGGGTCTCATCGTCGACGAACGCATCCAGGCGCCGCGGCCCGTCGATCTCGCTCTCCGTGTCCTGCCGGCCGAGGGTCAGGACGACCTGCGACGCGCAGTCCTCGGCGCGGATGTCGGGGATGGACTTCAGGACCACGATCAGCCGCTTCACGTCATCGAGCGCAGCGGGGACGTGCCCCCGCCAGTCCCCGGCATCCTCGACCGCGGTCTCCTCGTTCACCGCGTCGATCTCGCACATCGCGATGCGGTAGTTGTCCGATGCCACGAAGCGCACGGCGGCACCGCGCGGCTGGATGGCCACGGACGCCAGGATCGGGCGGGTGTCGTCGGTGCTCGCGGCGTGGATGACCGAGACGAGGGCGCGCAGGAGGTCCTGTGCCCCCACCGTGATGGACCCGACCGGCACGTACGGCGTGACGTCCTCCGGAAACAGCACGAGCTCGGGCATGGTGATGGTCATCGGTTGGATCCTCCTAGCTGACGTGGGTCCAGGTCCGGCCCGCAGCGATGTGCGAGACGGCCGGCTTGCTGATGCCGAACTCGGCGGCGATGTCGATCCAGCGAACGCGCTCGGCGAGGCGGCGCCGGATGGTCCGGACGTCGTCCTCGGTCAGCCGATGACGACCGTTGCGCTCGCCCTGTCCCCAGCCCGCGATCCGGCGTGCGGGATGGCGATCGCCGCGGGCGCGCCGCTCGGGCGGGACGTGGTCTCCCTGGGCCGTCCGCCCCTTGACGTTCCGGTCGTCGACGTTGTCCTGGTGGGTGCCTTCGAACAGGTGCGCCGGGTTGCAGCACGGCGGGTTGTCGCAGGTGTGGCAGGCCTCCATGCCCTCGCCGAGAGGGCGGCCGAGGGCCAGCTGGAGCGCGAAGCGGTGGGCCCCGGAGTGATCGAAGTGGCCGTAGCCGGATGCATTCCGCGAGGCTTGCCAAGGCCAGCAGGCGAACATGCCGCCGGACGTGTCGACGTGGGACCAGAAGCGAGCCTCAGGTCCGGGCGGAACGCGGAGGGGATCTCCATGACGCTGCCAGCGCCGATAGTGCAGCTCGCAGAGGCCGCGCCCATGCACCGCTTCCGAGCAGTCCTCGATCGAGCAGATCGAGGACTTCACGAGACGAGCCCGACATGGCTGCCCTGGGCATCCTTGGTGACCTCGTACACCTCGTCGGCGTAGTCAGCGAGGTCTGCGTGGTGACTGACGAGGACCACCCTCGCGAGCTCGCCCTTGTGGGCGAGGACCCGGAGCGCCTGGCCGAACGCCTTGCGCGCGTCGCCGTCCAGACCGTCAGGTTCATCGACGGCCAGGGACTCGATCCGCGAGCCTGCCCGGCGCGCCACGAGGCGGCTGAGGCCGACGGCGAGGGCGAGCGAGACGGACATCCGCTCGCCGCCGGAGAACAGCGCGAGGGGCCGCTCGCCGGCCGCGTCGCGCACGACGAGATCGAGGGCCTCGACGACGCCCGACCCGTCCTTCTTGGCCCGCTGGGCGCGGATCGCGACGGTCATCCCGGGCCGCAGGTCCGCGAGCAGCTCGTTCGCGTGCGCCTCGAGCTCGGGCAGGACGCTCTCGATGATCCGGGCCGGGATCCCCGTGACCCCGAAGGCGGCCACCAGCCGGCGCAGCAGCGCGGCGTCCGCGTCGACCGACGCGATGCCCGCGGCGACCTGGTCGCGCTCGAGGGCCAGCCGGTCGAGCTGCTCGAGCGCCGCCTTGGCCGAGGCCTCGGCACCCTGGGCGCTCCGGAGCCGGACGCGCGCCTGGGCGAGCTCGCCCGTGGCCTTGGCGACGTCGGCGGCGACCCGGGATCGTTTCTCGAGGACCGGCTCGAGCTCGGCGAGCGACGCCTGGGCCTCGACGACCGCGGCGCGCGCGGCCGCGCCGCCGGCACTGATCGTCGCGATCTCCACGTCCGCCGCGGCGATCGCCGACTCGGCCTCGGCGAGCGATGCCTCCGCGTCCGCGACGGCGTCGGCACGGGCCGCGAGGGCCTCGAGCCGGCGGAGCTCGAGGGTGAAGGCGGCGAGGGTGGCGGGAGCGTGCCCGAGCTCCCGACGCCGGTCCTCGAGGCGGACGATCTGCGCGGCCTCAGTGGCCAGGCCCAGGGGCTCCTTGGGCCTGGCCCCCTCGAGACGGCGGTACTCGTTGGACGCGGCGCCCAGGCGAGCGGCGAGGTCGTCACGACCCGGAGAGACCTCGGTCCCGCACTTGGGGCACGGGATCGGCACGAGGGCCGCCATGGCCGCCGTGAGCTCGTCGACGCGCGTCCGGGCCGACTCGTAGCCCGCCGTCCACGCCGCGACCTGCTC
>JANNGP010000189.1:0-19451 GCA_031403915.1 Betaproteobacteria bacterium | reverse complement strand
AAGGAAAACACCACGATCATCGACGGTGCCGGCAAGGAAGACGTCATCAAGGCCCGCGTCGAGACGATCCGCAAGCAGATCGAGGACGCCACCAGCGACTACGACAAGGAGAAGCTGCAAGAGCGCGTTGCCAAGTTGGCCGGCGGTGTTGCGCTGATCAAGGTTGGCGCTGCGACCGAAGTTGAAATGAAAGAGAAGAAGGCGCGCGTCGAAGATGCGCTGCACGCAACCCGTGCAGCCGTTGAAGAAGGCATCGTCCCCGGCGGCGGCGTTGCGCTGCTGCGTGCCCGCGTTGCGCTGGCCAAGCTCAAGGGCGATAACAGCGACCAGGACGCCGGTATCAAGATTGTTCTGCGCGCCATGGAGCAGCCGCTGCGTGAAATCGTGGCCAATGCCGGTGAAGAGCCTTCCGTCGTGGTCAATGCCGTGGTCAATGGCAAGGGCAACTACGGCTACAACGCCGCGACCGGTGAGTATGGCGACATGGTTGAAATGGGCGAGCTCGATCCAACCAAGTTGACACGTACCTCGCTGCAAAATGCGGCCTCGATTGCCGGCCTGATGCTGACTACTGACTGCATGGTCGCTGAACTGGCTGAAGACAAGCCAGCCGGCGGCGGCATGGGTGGTATGGGCGGCATGGGTGGTATGGGCGGTATGGATATGGGTATGTAATTTACCGGCAGATAATGCCTGTCTGAGCGGTTTTCTTAACTTTTGCTCACAAAACCCCCGCATGGTTATGCCGTGCGGGGGTTTTCTTTTGTGCGCAAGTGTGGCGGCTGGATGTTATGCCGCAAAAATAGTGGCACAATGGTTTTTTCCGTGCAGCAAAGAAAGCCGCCGATGCACAAGGGGGCATGGCAGGGCGATAGCAAAGCGCAGGGGGAGAAAAATGGTGGGGAGCGCCCGGTGCAGTTTCAGGCACTCCCCGAGTTCGGATCGAAACCAAAACTCCTAAGACCATAAAGGAGAACAGCACGTGCATCATATGAGAGGCGGCTTACAAAAACCTTACGTACGTTAGTGGCTGAAGGGAAGTCATGCGAATTCTGATTGCAGAAGATGACCGGATTATTGCCGACGGCTTGGGTCGCTCTTTGCGCCAGACTGGCTATGCCGTTGATTGGGTGGCCAATGGTGCCGATGCCGACTCGGCACTGGTTACGGGCAGCTACGACCTGGTGATACTTGATCTCGGGCTTCCGCGCATGACGGGACTCGAAGTGTTGCGGCGCTTACGCGGGCGCAAATCGCCGGTGCCGGTTTTGATTCTGACCGCGCTTGACGGAACCACCGATCGTGTCAAAGGCCTTGATCTGGGAGCAGATGACTACATGGCCAAGCCCTTTGAGCTTCCTGAACTCGAGGCGCGGGTACGTGCGCTGACAAGGCGCTCAACGGGAACGACGCCGGTGATTCAGTGCGGCGCACTAGCCTTCGATCAGACGGATCGTTGCGCGCTGTTGAATGGCGAAAGGATGGAATTGTCTGCTCGTGAACTGGGTTTGCTGGAAATACTCATGTCACGCGCGGGGCGGCTGGTGAGTAAAGATCAACTGGTAGACCACTTGTGCGGATGGGGCGAGGAGGTAAGTCATAACGCCATAGAGGTTTATGTGCATCGCCTGCGCAAGAAGCTGGAAACCAGCGGCGTGACGATTGCCACCGTGCGCGGTCTGGGATACTGCTTTGAAAAGTCTACGCAAGAACAGAAATCCTGATAACCAGCGTTCGCTCTTCGGCGAAATTCTGGACTGGATGCTGGCGCCACTACTCTTTGTGTGGCCGATTAGTATTGCTGTTACACATTACTTTGCTACCACAGTAGCGAATTATCCTTACGATCAAACCTTGCGCGAGCAGGTCACGGCAATTTCGCGTCAGGTCAAGTTCGTCGAGGGGCGGCCGCAGATTTCCTTACCGGGGTCTGCGCGTGCCTTTCTGCGATCGGATGAACTCGACAGCGTCTATTTCCATGTCGTCGGGCGGAACGGCAAGTTGATCGCGGGAGATACGGAACTGCCTCTGCTGAAAAATAGCGAAGTGTCTGATGAAACTGAGCCGGGCGAAGTCTATTTTCGTGATGATGATTTCAAGGGTCAGGACTTGCGGATTGCCTTTCTCTACCTTGGCGAGCCGGGCGCGCCCCGCGAACAGTGGATCCTCATCGAGGTTGGCGAAACACTGGAGAAGCGTTCGCAGCTTTCCAATAAAATTATTGCCAGCGTGATACTTCCGCAGTTTGTAATTATTCCTCTGGCGGTAATACTGGTCTGGTTCGGTTTGTCTCAGGGCTTACGCCCATTGACCCGACTGCGTGAGCGTATTGAAACACGTCGTGAGGCCGATCTATCGCCTATCGCGGCGGGTCGTGTGCCCGAAGAACTGCAACCGCTGACCGATGCCTTCAATTCCATGTTGGCACGCATGCAGCAAAATATGGATGTCCAGCGGCGATTTATTTCCGATGCCGCGCACCAGATGCGCACGCCACTCACTGGTCTGAAAATGCAGGCACAACTGGCCATGCGGGAAAGTGACCCGGTGCAGTTGCGTTACGCGCTGCAAAATATTTCAAGCAGTGTTGATCGAGCCTCGCATCTGGTGAATCAGTTGCTAGCACTAGCGCGTGCAGAAGCCGGCGAACACTCCGAGCAGACGTTGGTGCCGGTTGACCTTGATAAATTGTTGCGCGAAATTGTCGAAACTTGGGTCGTGCGCTCCCTTGATCGGCACATTGATCTGGGCTACGAGCCGGCCGGCTCGGCGCACATTCTGGGGAATGTTTTTCTGCTGCGTGAAATGATCAAAAACCTGCTCGACAATGCCTTGCGCTATACGCCGGATGAAGGGCGGGTGACCGCTCGTGTAATTGCTCAGGGCGATTTTGTGCTGCTGGAAATTGAAGATAGCGGCATCGGAATTTCCGACGAAGACGCACATAAGGTATTTGACCGCTTTTACCGGGTCGATGGCACAGGTGTCGAGGGCAGTGGTTTGGGGCTGGCCATCGTTCGTGAAATCGCCGAATTACACCGCGCTGCTGCAAGCCTCCGTCCGCACAAGCCGGATGATCAAGGAGAGCGGGTGCCCGGCTCGATTGCGCGAGTGGTGTTCCCTGCGCACCGGATCATTCCGCCAAAGCCGGATAGCCCTGCGTTTGTTCAGACCGGATTTGCCTGAATGCCAGAACAGAGGAGGGCGGGCGTTTTGTTTTTGACGAAGATCGACCGGCTCGCTATAATGCACGCCTTCTTGGCCAGTTAGCTCAGTTGGTAGAGCAGCGGATTGACAACCGGCTCGGGAAAACCGGCCGGTTGCGGCGAAGGCTAGCGTAGCGTGCCGGAGCCACAACCAGATATGCCCGGTTGCGGTGCAGGCTAACGTAAGCTTAGCGAACGTTAAGCGCAGCGGCCGAAGGCAAAATCCGCGTAAAGCGGATGCAGTAGAAGATTTAAGGCCAGTTAGCTCAGTTGGTAGAGCAGCGGATTGAAAATCCGCGTGTCCGTGGTTCGATTCCGCGACTGGCCACCAGAATACAAGCGCCTCCCAGCAATGGGGGGCGTTTCCATTTGTGGGTTGGGGTTACGCCGGGGTGGCAGGTGCGGAAGTGGGCGCTCCTAAGCGGTCGGAGATAATCACAGGGCGGAAATCGCCACAAATGGCGCACAGTACTCTCGCACTCTGGGTCAACGCCTGTTTACTCAACGAGGTGACAGCGTTCTGTATTAGAGCTACGCAATATCTTGCTATTACCAATGCCATATTACAACCACGCAGGAAATGTGTCAGCATCTACTAGTTAAGTTATTCGAATTATTACTTTGTTCTTGTGTTGTGCAAATAATAGAAAACAATTAAGCAACATACGTCTGATTATTTTATGAATGACTTCTTGGGAGACAAGGATGAGTCATCGAAATTTCGCTACCAAATTAAAAGAGTCGATTGTCCTGACAACGTTTGCTAGCGGACTGTTCTTAAGTGGCTGCGCGACACAAACACCTCCTGTTGCGCAAAAGGAAGCTCCGCAATCAATAGCAACGCAAAAGGCTGCGCAACAAGCTATCGTGAGTCAAGCTCCTGTTGTGCCAACCTTGAAGCGTAAGATCGCGCTCGGTCGAATTACCAATGAAACGAATTATGGGCGTTCGTTGTTACGTGATTCTCATGGCGACCCATTGGGCAAGCAGGTCACCGATTTGATGAGCAAGGCATTGACTGAATCTGGCGCGTATCTCGTCTTCGAACGTCCCGATATCACACGTGTTATTGCTGAAAGTCAGTTGACCGGAAATAAACTGAATCTGATCGGTGTCGACGCGCTGATTGTTGGCTCACTGACAGAGTTTGGGCGCAAGACACTTGGTGAAAGTGGCTTTCTTTCCTCGAGCAAACGCCAAGTTGCATTCGCCAAGGTGGATATCCGATTAGTTGACACAAAGACTGGCCACGTCTTTTTTGCAACTTCCGGCTCAGGGGAAGCATCGACAGAAACAGCTTCTACGTTCGGTTTTGGCTCGCAAGCATCCTATGACGGCACACTTAATGATGCTGCAATTCGACAGGCTGTCGGCGATGCAATTAATCGCTTAAGCAATGAACTTAGCAGTCGACCATGGGAAACCTTCATCCTAAAGGCGGAGGGAAATCGTCTTTTCATTGGCGGCGGAAAGAGCCAAGGAATAAAAACCGGGATGAACTTCTCGGTTCAAACTAAAGGCGAGAAGATCAAGTCACCGCAAACAGGTGCTGAAATTACCTTGCCAGGGCAAACAATTGGTCAGGTTCGTATTGATGCCTTGTTTGGCGAGAACGAACTTGACGAAGGTTCGATTGCGAGTTTCGTCAATGGTTCACTGGGCAGCTATAAATCTGATCAGGTTGTAATTCGTTACGAGGGAGCGCTGAAATGATCAGAAAAATAATACTCACGGTTGTGTTGATGACGGCCTTGGTTGCGTGTACGCAGATGCCCACAGAGAAACAAAACGTCGTTGATTTGCGTCCACAGTTATCCTTCAAAATATCAGACGAAAGTTTGAATCGGGCGCGTGTGCTGATTGATGGTCTTGATGTGGGTGCTGTTAGCGATTATCTCGAAGGCAAATCTGCTCTGCGCGTCCTGTCAGGAAATCATCTGGTCAAGGTTGTACTTGATGGCAGTACCGTACATGAAGAAAAGATGTATGTCGGTGATGGCGTTAACCGTTCATTGATGGTGAAGTGAGTAACCGATGAGAATTCTAATAGCTGTAGCAGTCTGCATCAGTCTCACTTCCTGTGCGAAACCTAGCCTTTACTCTTGGGGGCCTTATGAACAAGGTCTTTATGATTCTTACAAGGACCCCAATAAGTTTGAGAATCTACGTATCACTTTGGAATCCCATGTCAGTTCAATGGAGGTAGAAAAGCAAAAGGTTGCACCGGGTTTGTATGCCGAATTAGGGACTTTTTACTTGCAAGCAGGCAACGCCGAGAAGGCCAAGTCTTATTACTTCAAAGAACGTGATGCTTGGCCGGAAAGCCGAGGGTTGATGACGGCCATGATTCAAAATATTGATCGCCAGAGTCAAACCAAAACGGAGACCGCCAAGTGAGAGTCCTTTTTTTAGTTGTTCTAGCAAGCCTTCTCACTGGTTGCGTTGCGCAGCCCACGAAGAGAGATCAAAGCGCGTTCTTGGCTACCGCACCGCGCTCAATCCTAGTTGTGCCTATCGTCAATAAATCGTTAGATGTCGATGCGCCAAACTATGTTCTAACGACCTTGCCTGTACCGATTACAGATAAGGGTTACTACGTTTTTCCGGTAAACACCACGAAATTCATTCTTGAACAGGAAGGCTATTACGAGAGCGAGAAAGTGCATGAGCAACCAGCCTCTGTGCTTGCAAAGCTGTTTGACGCGGATGCAGTTCTCTATGTAACGATTCATCGCTGGGATGCCCAGTATGCGATCATCACAACCACTGTGACCGTGGAATTTGAGTACAAGATGGTCAGCCGTGACGGCACAGAAATTTGGCGGGAACGAAAAAAAATGCAGTACCAACCCCCGAGCAATAGTTCTGGCCATCCAATTGCCGCATTAATTGGGGCGTTGATTAATGCTGCGGTAGCGCGTGCAGCCCCAAATCATATGCCTTTGGCAAAAACGGCAAACCAACAAGTTTTTGTTTTGGACGTTAACTCAATACCTGACGGGCCTTATGCAGCAAAACCAGTCAAGTAAGTCTAACGGTGTGTGAGGACTGTGTTCTTCAGGGATTGTTTCATTTTCCACCAGGACTGCAACCGCTGCCAAAGGTGCTAAAGAGAATTCGCAGGGATTGGTCTGCCCGTAAGATAGCCTTGTATTAATGGAACCCCCATGTCAGTGCAGACGCGTGCGTCTTCCTCATGTTCCACACCCTCGGCGATTGGCACTGAGCCCGCCTCCAGAACCATTTGAACCAGATCGCTGACAACCGTGCGCTTGCGTTGGCTAGCCTTGTGCAGCCCATCAATCAATGCTCGGTCAAACTTCACGAAGTGTGGAGGAACGTCAGCCAGTTCAAGGAAACGCGCTTGCCCGGCACCGAAATCGTCGTAGGCGAAACGGATATCCAACTGCGCCAAGCGATTGGCAAGTGCATGTAGCTTAACTACGTCTGTCACGGCCGATTCATGGATCTCAACGACGATGTTGAGTTTCCGCGATGTCTTGTGAAGCAGTTCGAGCGAGGCGATAAAACTCTCGTTAAATGTCTCCTTCGGGTGCGCATTGATGAACAGCAGATTGTCCAGGATGCGCGGCGCCATATTCTTGAAGCCAAACTCGCGGAAAGCCACGCTCAGATCAAGCTCTCGCCCCATCGTTTCCGCTAGGCCAAACAACTCGATCGGTGTGCTCGGTAATTGCGGATGATTGGCGCGTCCGAGAAATTCATAGCCGACAATTTTCCTCGTGTGTGCATCAACGATAGGCTGAGCAGCACCCGACAGACCCTGACCCATGATCAACTCGTCGAATTCAGCCTCGTTCGACAAAAAGTTTTCTGAAAGTGACAGGTTCTTCGGCATGACCATGGTGTGCATCTCATCGAACGACGTAGCTTCGCTCTGATCCACCAGCCGCAAGCGCAGCTTGAACTCCGCAGTGCCAAAGTGAATGATGTCGTTCTCATTGAGCAGGCAGTAACCTTCGACACGAGAGCGATTGACGAAGGTGCCGTTGGTGCTGTCTTGATCGACGAGCCGCATCTGACCGCTGATATCAGGAGCCAGCACGGCGTGGAGACGACTCAGCCCAAGATTGGCAACCGCCAGATCGTTGTTTTTGCTGCGGCCAATTCGATAAGGTAGTTGAGCTATCACGAAGTCGATATGTGCGCCATCTACTCCGAATGTCTCTAAAGACCACTGCTTCTCCAACACACCACTCCTGTTATCGCGTCAGGTAATTATATTGACATATTAGCGAAGTTGTTGGTTCTTTGGACTGATCAGTGACATTTGTTAGCAAGTTCGGCCAAGTTCGGCACCCCGCCATACGGAATTCGGCCGGGATCGGCAGTGGCATATGCAAGTAATTGATTCATTTCGATATAGCAACCGGACTCAAAATGTATGCGGCAGTTAGGTTCGGTAGTCGGTTCGGCAAGGGGAGTGGTGCACCCGGCAAAGAAGAAAATTTCGTTACGTTTCTTCGCTTATGAAATAGTTGACTAATTTAGTAGGTTGGATTGAAAATCAGCGTGTCCGTGGTTCGATTCCGCGACTGGCCACCAGAACATTGAAGGCTCTGCTTGTCTTATGACCTGCGGAGCCTTTGCTTTTGATCCTCAACATTGAGGTCGGGGGTTAATGGAGTCACATCAAAGGGAGGCGATTTGGCCTAAGTGTTCAGGTAGTATCTGACAAAACCGACCGTAGCTCATTTGGATAGAGCACTTGGCTTCGAACCAAGGGGTAGGGAGTTCGAATCTCTCCGGTCGGGCCAGCACAGCTATGCAAGCTGTCTGCCGACCCTGATGACTAGCCGGTTGTCTGACGTTAGCCCAGCCCACAAGGTTGGGCTTTTTGCTATGGGGCGTTTGTTGCCCCTCTGTTGCCGCAATTTTCTCGATGTGCTTTATTTCAGACGAAGAAAGAACATGCACTTGAGCGGCACTGTCCTTCTGAATGAGGAAGGATGATAATGAACCATCACATTGTCGAACGTGTTCAGGTGAGTCCATGAAACGAATCGTATTCATAAGCGCTGTGCTCTTTTGTTCCAGTCTGTGGGCAGGGCCAGCTGCATGGTATAAGTGGCACAGTGCAGAGAACGACTTCGATATTTGCTCGCAAATCTCACCGGGTGACGGTTGGGTGCCCGTCAAAGGGCCGTACCAGGATGCCTTGTGCAAGAAGCTTGGAGTCCCGCATTAATCATGATTACCGGCATCAAAGACTTCTTTAACCAGTTCATCCAGACTGAAATACGACAATCCGAAAGTGACAAGGAAAAAGTATTGCAGATCGCAACCGCTGCCTTGCTCCTCGAAATGATGCGTATGGATGATCAGATCTCGGATGTTGAGCGCGACTCAGTTGCCAAAACACTGCTTCAGATGTTTGATATGGACTTTGGACAGCTAAAAACCCTGATGGACTTGGCTGATCAAGAGGCCAGGCAAGCCAGTGGTTACCATCAGTTCACGTCCTTGATCAATAAGGGCTTCGACGCTGATCAGAAGAATCACATCATCGAAAATCTATGGTACGTTGCGATGTCCGATGGACACATTGATGCACACGAAACGCATCTGATGCGCAAGATCGCCGACTTGCTCCATGTTTCTCATGCCGACTATGTCGTCGCCAAACAGAAGGCGCGTCAACTGGCGAATCTGCCGTCGGCTTAGGCGCACCACAAGTAGTTGGTGCAGGATTTCGTCACCTTCCTTGGTGGGTTCGTCCTGTGGATGTTTGCGGCGTACTCGATCAGGGTCGCCAAATCGATGACTAAGAGTAACCAGGGCTGCCACGATTGCGTTATTATTGCGCGAATTCAGGAACCCCTTGAAATACGTAACGATTGATCCTCGGTTCTCTTTTTTCATTCTCGTTCTGATTGCTTCCTATGCTATGGAATGACGCTCTCGAAACGCTGGTTGGAGAATTCGGCCTCACGCCGGAAACTGTGTATTTATTACCACTGATGCCCTTGATCGAGGTTATGTGGGCGGATGGTGTTACACAACCGGCAGAAATAAGTATCTTCTACGAATGCCTTACGCGTCATCTGGCGGACTTGTACGGCCAGGCGGATGGAGAAGAAGTCATCAGCATTGCCGAGGCCGAAAAATTTGCCGGTAACCTTTTGAACACCCGCCCTGATCCGGAAAAACTGCACCGCCTTCGCGAACTCTCCGTGCAATTGCTAAATCTCTCCAGCGATGACAAAGTGCGCCGTAATGTTCTGGACAGTTGCCTGGACCTGGCCGCGATTGCCGTCACCCGCTATCCCTATGAGCGGCGTGATCGCGTAATGAATGCTGAAAAGCGGGTTTTGCATGAGCTTTTCCATAGCTTGAATCTGTCATGCTAGGCTAATAATCGTTGGTTTTTTGTCTTGTTAGTCTGGAAGCCTTTGATGACCATGGTTCGCGTGCCCGAGGTTCAATTCCGCGACTGGCCACCAGAATTGCCAAGGGCTTGTCCGAAAAGCCAGGCTTTTGTTAGCTGTGACAGAAACGTGCGCACATTTTAGTTGCGGCCGTTTCAATCACGTGGGTTCCATCGCCGTTCCCGCTCAATTCTTAGCTTATTCCTGCGATCAATTCTACTTCGATGCTTTCGCATTCGATCTTGACGTGTCCGAATGACTGCACCAATCCCCAACAGAACCAGGATTAAAAAGAAGCCCAATACGATCCAGGGATGTTCAGCGGCCTTTTGAATCATCGGGATATGTGGATAGTTAGCATTAGAGGGTCATTCTTCTGCAAGTTGAGTGGTAACAATCAGACACCATTGTTCCGGGAAAATTCTGAGTTGGCGTGCTTCTGGAGAAAATCGATGAAAAATAGCGGATGAGGGTTAAAGCATTCCTGCTTTCAGCCCCGTCGAACTGGTAGCCTGCCTCCGGCTGCCCGCAGCAAACCGCGTATAATCCTCGGTTTAGTTAATTGCAGACTTTAGCCCGCCATGCAGGAAAAATACCAGCCCCAAGAGATCGAACTTGCCGCACAGGCGCACTGGAACAAGACCGGAGCAGCGCGCGCCGTTGAGGATACGACCAAGCCAAAATACTATTGCCTGTCGATGTTTCCGTACCCGTCGGGCAAGCTGCACATGGGACATGTACGTAACTACACGATCGGCGACGTGCTTTCGCGTTTCCACAAGATGCTGGGTTTCAACGTCATGCAGCCGATGGGCTGGGACGCTTTCGGCATGCCGGCCGAGAACGCGGCGATCCAGAACAACGTGCCGCCCGCGCAATGGACGTATTCCAACATCGACTACATGAAGGGCCAACTCAACCGGCTCGGCTTTGCCATCGACTGGGATCGTGAGCTGGCGACCTGCAAGCCGGACTATTACCGCTGGGAGCAGTGGCTGTTCACTCGCCTTTATGAAAAAGGCCTGATCTACAAGCGGCTCGGCACGGTCAATTGGGACCCGGAAGACCAGACGGTGCTGGCCAACGAGCAGGTGATTGACGGGCGCGGCTGGCGCTCGGATGCGCTGATCGAGAAGCGCGAAATCCCGATGTATTACATGAAAATCACGGCCTACGCAGACGAACTGCTGGCTGATCTTGACCAGCTGGGCGGCTGGCCCGAGCAGGTCAAGACGATGCAGAAAAACTGGATCGGCAAGAGCTTCGGCTGCGATGTGGGCTTTCCCTACGACAAAGCCTCGATTGGTACGGACGGCGTCCTCAAGGTCTATACGACACGCCCGGATACCCTGATGGGTGCGACTTATGTTGCCGTGGCGGCTGAGCATGCGCTGGCGACGCAGGCAGCAAAGACCAACCCGGCGCTGCACGAGTTTATCGAAGAGTGCAAGCGCGGTGGTGTGGCCGAAGCCGACATGGCGACGATGGAAAAGAGGGGCATGCCGACCGGCCTGTTTGTTGTCCATCCGCTCAATGGCGAGCAGCTGCCGGTGTGGGTTGCCAACTATGTGCTGATGGGCTACGGCGAAGGTGCGGTGATGGCTGTTCCTGCGCATGACGAGCGCGACTACGCGTTTGCCACCAAGTATGGGCTGGAGATCCGCATGGTTATTGGCTCGCAGGCCGGTGCCTACAGCGATGTGGCGGCGCCCTGGCAGGAGGCCTACGCCGATTACGGTGTCTGCGTGAATTCCGGCAAGTACGACGGGCTCAAGTTCCAGGCCGCCTTTGACGTGATTGCGGGTGATCTTGCGGCCAAGGGCTTGGGCGAGAAAAAAACGCAGTTCCGCCTGCGCGACTGGGGTATTTCGCGCCAGCGTTATTGGGGTTGCCCGATTCCGATCATCCACTGCCCGAGCTGCGGCGATGTGCCGGTACCGGACGAGCAGTTGCCCGTCGTGTTGCCCGAGAATGTCACGGTCACGGGGGCGGGGAGCCCGTTGGCCAAGATGCCGGAGTTCTACGAATGCAGTTGCCCGAAGTGCGGCAAGCCGGCGCGCCGCGAGACGGACACTATGGATACCTTCGTCGAGTCGTCGTGGTATTTCCTGCGCTATTGCTGCCCGGACAACGACAAGGCGATGGTCGACGAGCGCGTCAATTACTGGTGCAAGGGCGGTATCGACCAGTACATCGGCGGTATCGAGCACGCCATCCTGCACCTGCTCTACTCGCGCTTCTGGACCAAGCTGATGCGCGATGCCGGCCTGTTCGGTGCTGGAAAACTTGACGAGCCTTTCGCCCATTTGCTGACGCAAGGCATGGTCGTCGCGCCGACCTTCTATCGTGAAGGTGAAGGCGGCAAGAAGGAATGGATCAATCCGGCGGATGTCGAGCTGATCTGCGATGAGCGCGGTCGACCGGTGACGGCGACGCTGCGTACGGATGGTCAGCCGGTGGTCATCGGCGGCACGGAAAAAATGTCGAAGTCGAAGAACAACGGCGTCGACCCGCAGGCGCTGATCGACCAGTTCGGTGCCGATACGGCGCGCCTGTTCATCATGTTTGCTTCGCCGCCGGATCAGTCGCTGGAGTGGTCGGATGCCGGTGTCGAGGGGGCTTTCCGCTTTCTCAAGCGCGTCTGGCGCATTGTTTTTGAGCATGTCTCCGGTGGTCTTGTTGCGGCTTATGCCGGCGGTGAGTTGTCCGCCGAATTGAAGACCTTCCGTCGCCAATTGCATCAGGCCATCGGCAAGATTACCGATGACTACGGCCGGCGCAAGCAATTCAACACGGCGATTGCAGCGGTGATGGAGCTGCTCAATGCCTACGCCAAGCTAACCGAGGATTCGCCTGCGGCGCGCGCTGTCCGGCAGGAGACGCTGGAAGCCGTCGCGCTGTTGCTCTACCCGATCGTGCCGCACGTGTGTGAAGCGCTGTATGCTGAACTCAAACCGGGTCAGGCGGCAGGCGCACAACTGTTCCCGAAAACCGATCAGACGGCTCTGGTGCAGGATGAAATCGAGCTGATGCTGCAAATCAACGGCAAATTGCGCGGCAGTCTGCGCGTGCCGGCCACGGCAGACAAGGCGGCGATTGAGGCGGCGGCACTGGCGAACGATGTGGCGCAAAAGCATCTGGAAGGTCAGACGCCAAAGAAGCTGATTGTCGTTCCGGGTCGGCTTGTTAATATTGTCGTGTAAATTTTCGGGGAGTGCTCGATGCGTTTAGTGTTCAATTCGCTCGTACTGACACTGGCGCTACTGGTGACGGCCTGCGGTTTCCAGTTGCGCGGCTCCTATACGCTGCCTTACGAGAGTCTGTACCTTGCCGTACCGGATTATTCGCTGATCGGTGCCGGTTTGAAGCGCGCTATTCGTGCTTCGGGTTCAACCCGCCTTGCTGATTCGAGGGCGGATGCCGAAGCCACCTTCCTGCCGACAGCCGAGGCGCGCGAGCCGGTAATCCTCTCGCTTTCCAGTGCGGGCCGTGTCCGTGAAAAAAGGCTGCGCTATCGCTACGGTTACCGTGTTATCGATGACAAAGGGCGGGACCTCGTTTTGCCCAATACGATCGAGTTGACGCGCGACCTGACCTACGACGACTCCAATGTGCTGTCCAAGGAACAGGAAGAGGTTCTTCTCTGGCAGGATATGGAAAAGGATCTGGTACAGCAGTTGATGCGCCGCCTGGCCGCCGTTAAGCCGAGGCCGCCAGCGTTGGCGGAATAAGCCGCCATGCAAATCAAGGGCGAGCAACTTACAGCCCACCTTGAACGTGAGCTAAAACCGGTTTACGTCGTTTATGGGGATGAACCCTTGCTGGTGATTGAAGCCGCTGATGCCATTCGTGCCGCGGCGCGCGGTAAAGGTTTTGACGAGCGCGACGTGCTCACGGCCATTTCCGGCTTCGACTGGATTGAACTGCATCACGCCGCGGGCAATATGTCGTTGTTCGGCGGCCGCAAACTCATTGATCTGCGTATTCCGACCGGCAAGCCGGGTCGCGAGGGCAGTGCGGCGATTCAGGATTATTGTGCCCGTCCTTCGCCCGACGCTCTGCTGCTCGTTACGCTGCCCGGCCTCGACTGGACGGAAGAAAAAGCCGTCTGGCTCAAAGCATTGTCCGAGGCCGGAGTGGCTGTCAAACTGATTCCGCCCAATCTGGCCGAACTTCCGGCCTGGATAGCCGGCCGGCTGCGCCGTCAACAACAAAGTGCGGATAGTGACGGCCTGCGCTTCATTGCCGAACGTGTCGAAGGCAATCTGCTGGCCGCGCATCAGGAAATCCTGAAACTGGGCCTGCTCTACCCGGTTGGGGAACTCGACTTGCAGCAGGTGCAGGACGCGGTACTGAATGTCGCCCGCTATGACCTTGACGGTCTGCGCGAAGCATTGTTGGCGGGCGATGTGGCGCGCCTGACGCGCACGCTGGATGGCTTGCAGCAGGAGGGAGAAGCGCCGCCGCTGGTGCTCTGGGCTATCACGGAAGAGGTGCGAGCGTTGGCACAGGTCAAGGCCGGGCTGAAACTCAGTCAGTCACTGGATGCTTTGCTCAAAGATGCTCGGGTGTGGGGTGCGCGGCAGGCGCTATTTAAGCGGGCCTTACAGCGCCTGGATGCTGGCCGAGCCAATGCGGCGCTGGCACACGCCTCACGCATTGACCGGATGATCAAGGGTGCGGCGGGGTCGGGGGATGCATGGAATGAGTTTTTGCGTCTCGGCCTGAGTATGTGCTGACTATCTGATAAGGGTCAGCAGAGACGGGTATTAGCAGAGAAACAGACGAGGTTATTTTTTTGTTTCTGGCTGCTCGTCAGGTGCCAAGTGTTCCCATAGACAATCATTCTGCCATTCGGCCTCGTCGTTTAGGCCCTGACAGCATTTGCCTTGCACCAGACACTCCCCTTCGCAACTTTCTTCGATGACGACTACCCGAAGCTCAGGGTCAACTTTACGTTCGCCATCCCAGTAACTGCAGGTGGCACACACTTTGATTTCGGCGGGCAGAATCAGTTTTTGGATCATGGTCAGTTGTCGGCAGGATTCAATAGCGGTCAGAGTGTATCTCTTTCCAATGGTTCAATTAAGGTTTTTATTTGATCGATGGCTATAATCAGGCTTTGAGTCGAAATAAGCAGGGTCACCATGGATATTCAGCAGTACATGCATACGCTTGGCCGGCAGGCGCGAGACGCTTCACGCGCCATTGCCCGGGCCGACGGCAACACCAAGAACGCCGCCCTGCGGTTCATTGCGGCAGCCATTCGCCGCGAATCGGCGGCGCTCGTTGCGGCCAACCTTGAGGATCTGGCCGCCGCCCGAGCCGCCGGGCTGGAGCCGGCAATGCTTGACCGCCTGACATTGACTGAGAAAGGTGTTGCCGCGATGGCGGAAGGCGTCGAACAGGTCGCCGGCCTTCCCGATCCGGTCGGCGAGATCACCGACCTCAAATTCCGCCCGAGTGGCATCCAGGTCGGCAAGATGCGTGTGCCGCTGGGCGTCATCGGTATCATTTACGAGGCGCGGCCGAATGTAACGGCCGACGCGGCGGCGCTGTGCCTCAAGTCGGGCAATGCGGCCATTCTGCGTGGCGGGTCGGAAGCGATTCGCAGCAATCGCGCCATCGCCGCACTGGTTCAGGAAGGTTTGGCCACCGCCGGATTGCCGGCCGAGGTGGTGCAGGTGCTCGATACCACGGATCGTGCGGCCGTCGGCTATCTGATTACTATGCGCGAATTCGTTGATGTGATCGTGCCGCGTGGCGGCAAGGGGCTGATTTCACGCCTGCTGGCCGAGTCGCGCGTGCCGATGATTCAGCATCTGGATGGCAACTGCCATGTCTATCTGGACGATGAGGCCGATACCGGCAAGGCGCTGAACATTGTCGAGAACTCGAAAACCCAACGCTACGGTACCTGCAATACCGCCGAATCGTTGCTCGTTGCGCGTTCGCGTGCGGCGGATTTGTTGCCGCTGATTGCGGCCATGCTTACCACCAAAGGCGTCGAGATCCGTGGCTGTGCTGAAACTCAGGCGCTGGTGAAGAACGCCAAGGCGGCGACGGAGGAAGACTATGCCGCCGAGTTTCTGGCGCCCATCATTTCGGTCAAGGTGGTTGCCGGGCTGGACGAGGCCATGGCGCACATCAATCGTTACGGATCGCACCATACGGAAACCATTGTCAGCGAGAACTACTCCAAGGCCATGCGTTTCCTGCGCGAAGTCGATTCAGCGTCGGTCATGGTCAATGCTTCGACGCGCTTCGCCGACGGCTTTGAATACGGTTTGGGTGCTGAAATCGGCATCTCGACCGACAAGATTCATGCACGCGGCCCGGTCGGCCTCGAAGGGCTGACCAGCCAGAAATGGATTGTGCTCGGTAGCGGTCAGGTACGTGCCTGAACAAGCTTTCCACCCCGGAGGAGACGTGATGAAAAACCTGATACTGGCTGCTGTTGCTGCACTGACGTTGAACATAGCCCAGGCTGTCGAGGTCGAGGGCGTCAAGTTTGACGATACGGTAAAAATCGGAACCAGCGATTTGGTCATAAATGGCACGGGCGTGCGCCGCAAGTTTGGCAAACGCTATGTGATGGCACTCTACCTCCCGGCGAAAACCGGCGACGCCAACGCGGTTCTGGCAGGGAAAGGTGCGAAACGGGTTGTTATCCGCCTGACCAAGGACGTCTCAGGGGAAACTTTTGCCGATGCGCTGTCCAAAGGAATGGAAAATAACAATACCGAGGCAGAAATGACTGCCGTCAAAGATCGTCTCAAGCAGTGGTCTGAAACGGTAATTGCCCTCGGCGAAGTAAAAGCCGACTCGATCATTCTGATCGACTGGATTCCTGAGAAGGGCACTCAACTGAGCGTCAATGGCCAGGTCAAGGGCAAGGAAGTTGCCGGGGAGGATTTCTACAGGGCGCTGCTCAGAGTCTGGCTCGGTAAAGATCCGGTGCAGGACGACATTAAACAGGGTTTGCTGGGCAAGATGTCCTGAGTGGCAAGCATGAACGCGCCCTCAGAACGGGATTATCAGGCAATCATCGCTGCACCCGGTTTTTGCCTTGGCATACGCTGTGACGATGCTGAAATTCTTCGAGTCGATTTTCTGGAGCCCTGCGCGGAGCGCGCAGCGAAGAACGCGCTTGCGGCTGAAGCCGTGCGCCAACTGCGCGCTTATCTGACCAATGCCGACTTTGAATTCGGATTGCCGCTGCGGCCCTCCGGGACGGTTTTTCAGCGCCGTGTCTGGGCGCAGATCGCGGCCATTCCCAATCACCAGACGCGCACCTACGGCGAAGTGGCCAAGGCGCTGCATAACGCGCCGCGGGCAGTGGGGCAGGCCTGTGGCGCCAACCCGTTCCCGGTGCTTGTGCCCTGCCACCGTGTTGTTGCGACGGGAGGCGGATTGGGCGGTTTTGCACGGCAGAGAGGCGGCTTTCTGCTTGATGTGAAACGCTGGTTGCTGACCCATGAAAGCCGCTGAATTCTCGGCGGCAGAAAGTCCGGATTACGCCGATCGCGCAGAGATTGATGCGTTCTGTGACACCTTGTGGTTGGAGGATGGGCTTGCCAAAGCCTCGCTCGCCAGCTATCGCAGCGACCTGTTGCATCTGGCCGGCTGGCTGAGGGAGCAAAAACTCGTATCACTGGCTGCCGTCGATGAAGCTACCTTGATGCGTTTTATCGCCGTGCTTTCAAAAACACTGCGCGCCTCGTCGCAAGCCCGCTACATTTCAACCTTGCGCCGTTTTTACCGGCATCTTCTGGCGCGCGGGCAGATAAAGACTGATCCGACGCTCAAAATTGCCATGCCGGCCAAGCCGTCCCGTTTGCCCAAGGTGCTTTCCGAAGTCCAGGTTGACGCGCTGCTTGCTGCGCCGCCGACGGAAACAATACTTGGTCAGCGTGACCGCGCCATGCTCGAAACGCTCTACGCAACCGGTCTGCGTGTTTCAGAACTGGTAACTTTGCGTCTGCATGAGGTCAATTTCGATATGGGCGTGGTGCGGGTTTTCGGGAAAGGTAGCAAGGAACGTCTGGTGCCGTTGGGCGAAGAAGCGATCGACTGGTTGCGTCGCTACCTCGCCGAAGCGCGTCCGGCGCTGCTCGACAAGCGCCAGACCGACGATCTTTTTGTGACAGCACGCGCGTCGGCGATGACGCGACAGGCCTTCTGGCAAATGATCAAGCGCTACGCGCTGATCGCCGGCATGGACCCGACACGGCTTTCCCCCCACGTTCTGCGCCATGCGTTTGCCACGCATCTGCTCAATCATGGCGCTGACTTACGGGTCGTTCAGATGTTGCTCGGTCATTCGGATATCTCGACCACGCAAATTTATACGCACATTGCCCGAGAACGTTTGAAGACATTGCACGCCGCGCATCATCCGCGGGGTTAGCCATCTTTCCGGGTTCTGCTATGCTGAAGCAATCGACTCTTTCCAGCGAATACCATGAGATCCGAAAACGCCCCCGAAACTCCCGCAACAAAATTTTTGCGCCAGCACGGCATCGCACACTCCAACCATCTCTACGATTATGAAGAGCATGGCGGCACGGGGGTTTCGTCGCGCGAACTCAATGTTGACGAACACGCGGTGGTCAAAACGCTGGTCATGGAAGACGAGGCAGCCAAGCCGCTAATCGTGTTGATGCACGGCGATTGCAAGGTCTCAACCAAGGAGTTGGCAAGGCAGATTGGCTGCAAGAAGGTTGAGCCGTGCAAGCCGGAAGTGGCCAACCGGCACACGGGTTTTTTGGTGGGGGGAACCAGCCCGTTTGGGACCAAGAAGAAGATGCCGATCTGCATCGAGAAAAGCATCCTCGATCTGCCGCTGATCTACATCAATGGCGGGCGGCGCGGGTATCTGGTCGGCGTGCATCCGCATGATTTGCTGCGCGCACTGTCGCCAACGGTGGTTACGGTGGCGCTAAAGGGTTGAATTAGCCGGCTTTGCCGCGTTCAATCACCACGCCAACCCGGCGCACACCACGCATCATCCCTAGCTTGGCAATCGAGACGCGCACCCAGGTGGCGCCAAAATCCTTAAGCAGAAGGTTGGCCACATCTTCGGCAAGCGTTTCCAGCAGGTTGAAATGCTGTGTGGCAAGCTCCGTGCGCAGGCGCTCAACGACTTGCGCATAATCAATGGTGTCGCTGATGTTGTCACTGGCACTGGCGCCTATCGTTGAGGTGCCAATCTGCAAAGACATCTCAACCGTCTGTGGCATGGCCTTCTCGCGCGGATAGATGCCGATCAGGGTGGAAACCCGAAGGTCGTCGATGAAAATGATGTCCATACGCAAGAGTGGGGAGTGATGTCTCGGTGTAAAATCGCGGGTCAGGCTGATGGCCTGTGGGGCTAAACAACCCCGGCATTCTAACCCAACCCCTCTTTGACCACCCGGAAACACCCTCCATGCCTCCCGCTCTGATCGCCCTTCTCGCGCTTGTTGCCGCATACCTGCTTGGCTCCGTGCCTTTTGCCCTGATTTCCAGCCGCCTGTTTGGCCTCGCCGATCCGCGCAGCTATGGCTCAAAAAACCCGGGTGCAACCAATGTATTGCGTAGCGGCAATAAGGCGGCGGCTATCGTCACCTTGCTGGGCGATGTGTTCAAAGGTTGGCTGGCAGTTTTTCTGGCTCAGAAATACGGGTCGGATTTCGGTTTTGCGCCGTACTTCGTCGGTCTGGTGGCGTTGGCTGTTTTCTTTGGGCACTTGTACCCGGTCTTCCTCAAATTCAAAGGCGGCAAGGGCGTGGCAACTGCTGCCGGCGTGCTGCTCTCACTGGACCCCTTGCTCGGAGGCGCAACGCTGGCGACCTGGCTGTTTGTGGCGTTTGCA
>JANNGP010000188.1:0-6209 GCA_031403915.1 Betaproteobacteria bacterium | reverse complement strand
CCACGTTGCCGACGGCGTCAATCTCGACCTCGTCGAAGCCGCAGTCGGCGCGCATCCAGTGCGCCAGGCGCTGGGCGCAGGCCCGGTGCGCATCGGTGAGGTAGGTGACGGCGAACCAAGCCGCCTTAGCCACACTATCATCGCTTAAAGTCACTTCACCGCCAAACCCTGGAATAGCCACGGAACCCTTACTCGTCGCCGCATTGATATTTGTGTCGTAACCCAACGAACCTTCCACATAACCGCGCAAGGTCGTGCGTGAAGCGGTGTCAACCCGATCAACCGCGTCCATGTAACGGTCAATCGTCGCAGACACATCCGAGGGGACACCCTGCTTCTGCACGGTTTCAAATTCCTGCTTGGCTGTTGTTGTCTCCCCCAGTGCCAAATAGGCGCGGGCAATTTCAGCGCGCGCACGCACATTATTGGGCTGAACAGCCAGAACACGCTCCAGCGCAAAAACACCGCGCGTGTTCTGACCAGCTTCAATGGCACTGATGCCGAACAAGAGGTCGAAACTTGCGTCGCCCGCTCGTGCGCCTTCCTGCGGATCAAGCAACGCAAAAGCATCGGCCGCCTTGCCCTGATCGAGAAGGGCTTTCGCCCGGTCGGTCAATTCGTCGGCCAGCACGGCGCTGGAAAGCAACGCCAGCAGCAACACGGCGATGGATTTACGAAATTTTTTGTTTGCCACGTTTCCCTCCCTACACTGCAATTCTCAAACTCACTCCACCGGCTTACCGGTACGGGCCGGTGGGCGGTGAATAACTAGGCCCATGACTTGATGGTGCCGTACTCGGGGCCGGTACGGGCGGCGTCACAGCCGGCAATAATTCTCCGGGTTTTGGTGGCGGCAAATCAGGCATACGTGAATCGCCCGGGATGCCGCCTGGTGCTTGCCCTTGACGGCGCGGCAGACTGTTCCGGTCGGCGACAATAAAGGTCTCACCCGGTGCCACCAGCGCACATCCGGCACTGCTACAGACTTCAACCAACCCGCCGAAGGTGCTCAACGCCAACCCCGCCTCGGTAAGCTGCGCCGAGTAATCGGTACCACGAATGCCGATGGTCGCCACTACTGCATCCACCTTGTATTGCTCACGTTGCTCTTTGCCTATTAAGCCGGTGAGCGTACGGAACCCGCCTTTAAGCAGCGAGAAGAAACCGCGATCGTCTGAGCTCGCTTTACCGCTCTGGTCGACAAAGCGGAATTCATCAACTCTGAAGCGCGTACCCGGTTGCAAAGACATGTTAGCTCCATCACGGAAGCGCAACTGAACACGGCCATCCGCTGTTTCAACCGTTTCGCCGACAAACAACTCACCACCTCGAACAGCCGCACGCGTCTGCCCGTCCTTGCCAACAATCTGTGCGTTCCCGCTAACAAACAGCGCAGATGCTGCGCCTTGAGCAAAACAGGCGCACGCAACAAGAGACAACAAGGGCGCGAGAAAAAACGAGGATTTCATAGCCTGCAATTCTACGCCAGATGACAACATAAAAAACGGCGACCTAAGCCGCCGTTTCCAGTTTCGTGCCAATAAACAACAGGTCAGCGCACGCAATCCACGTAATACACGGCTTTGCCATCAACCACTTCCTTGACCAGCCCGTGAATGTCGGTTTCGAAACCGGGAAATTGTTCGTTGAAGAAGCGCGCAAACTTGAGATAGCGCACGATGGTTTCATTGAAGCGCTCACCCGGAATCAGCAGTGGAATGCCCGGCGGATACGGGGTCAGCAGAATGCTGGTGATGCGACCCTCAAGATCATCAATCGGCACGCGGTCGATCTCGCGGTGCGCCATGCGGGCAAACGCGTCGGACGGGCGCATGGCCGGCACCATGTTAGAGAGATACATTTCCGTCGTCAGCCGCGCCACATCGTTGGTAGCGTACACCCCGTGGATCAAGTGACACAAATCCTTGAGCCCCATCCGTTCGTAACGGGGATGCTTGACCACGAATTCAGGCAAAATCTTCCATAGCGGCTGATTCTTGTCGTAGTCGTCCTTGAACTGCTGCAACTCGGTCACCATCGTATTCCAGCGCCCCTTGGTGATGCCGATGGTGAACATGATGAAGAACGAGTAGAGGCCGCATTTTTCGACGATTACGCCATGCTCGGCCAGGTATTTGGTCACGATCGCGGCCGGAATGCCCACATCACCAAAATCACCATCCACATCAAGCCCTGGCGTAATGACCGTGGCCTTGATCGGATCAAGCATGTTGAAGCCCTCGGCGAGCATGCCGAAGCCATGCCAGCGCTCACCCGGCTTGAGCATCCAGGCCTCACGATCTTCGATACCCTCTTCCGAAAGATCGTCCGGCCCCCAGACCTTGAACCACCAGTCAGCGCCCCACTCTTCATCCACCTTGCGCATGGCACGCCGGAAATCGAGCGCTTCGGCAATCGACTCTTCAACCAGGGCGGTTCCAGCAGGCGCTTCCATCATCGCTGCCGCCACATCGCAGGAGGCAATGATGGCGTATTGCGGCGAGGTCGAGGTGTGCATCAAATAAGCTTCGTTAAAGATGTCACGGTCGAGTTCGCGACCCTCGGAGTTCTGCACCAGAATCTGTGACGCCTGCGACAAACCGGCCAGCAGTTTGTGTGTCGACTGCGTCGAGAAAATCATCGACTCCTTGCAGCGCGGTCGATCCGCGCCGATGGCGTGATAATCCCCGTAAAAATCATGGAAAGCGGCATGCGGCAGCCAGGCTTCATCGAAGTGCAGAGTGTCGATCTTGCCGTCGAGCATTTCCTTGATCTCCTCGACGTTGTAAAGAATGCCGTCGTAGGTGCTTTGCGTGATCGTCAGCACGCGCGGCTTGGCCTTCACGTCACGGGCAAAAGGATGCGCAGCGATTTTCTTCTGAATGTTCTCCCAGAGAAATTCCTCTTTCGGGATCGGGCCGATGATGCCGTAGTGATTGCGCGTTGGCATCAGGAACACTGGCACCGCGCCCGTCATGATAATTGCATGAAGAATCGACTTGTGGCAATTGCGATCAACCACCACCACGTCACCAGGCGCCACAGTGGAGTGCCAGACGATCTTGTTCGAGGTTGAGGTGCCATTGGTCACAAAATACAAATGATCCGCGCTGAAGATGCGTGCCGCATTACGCTCTGAAGCGGCAACCGGGCCGGTGTGATCGAGCAACTGCCCGAGTTCTTCCACCGCATTACAGACGTCGGCGCGCAGCATGTTCTCGCCGAAAAACTGGTGAAACATCTGGCCAACCGGACTTTTCAGGAAGGCCACCCCGCCCGAGTGCCCCGGACAGTGCCACGAGTAGGAGCCGTCCGACGCGTAGTGGGTCAGCGCCCTGAAGAAGGGCGGCGGGACGCTTTTAAGGTAGGTCTTGGCCTCGCGCACGACGTAACGGCCGATGAACTCGGGCGTGTCCTCGAACATATGAATGAAGCCATGCAGTTCGCGCAATACATCATTCGGGATATGGCGCGAGGTGCGCGTTTCACCGTACAGAAAGATCGGGATATCCTCGTTGCGGCAACGGATCTCCTTCACGAAAGAACGCAGTCCGGCGACAGTGCCTTCCGCCTCGTCGGCGCTGAATTCCTCGTCGTCAATCGACAGAATAAACCCCGAAGCACGGCTTTGCTGTTGGGCAAACGACGTCAGGTCACCGTAACTGGTCACCCCCAGCACTTCAAAACCTTCTGACTCGATCGCTTCTGCCAGCGCACGAATACCCAGACCTGAGGCATTCTCCGAGCGGAAGTCCTCGTCGATGATGATGATTGGAAAATGAAAACGCATAGCGTAAGTCCGTGAGGAGTTAGGAGAGAGGAGTGAAGAGTAAGTGCGAGGGTTTCATCCCCGCTCCTTACTCATTACTTCTCACTATATTTTGGGGGTGGTCATGCGTGCTGTTCTGCCATGCGGCCGAACCACTTATCCGATTTGATGGACATCGCTGATTACCCGTAAACCATTAAACGAAGGCGGCTATTTTACGGTTTACGGGGAGTTGTGGGGAATTGCTTTTCAATGCCCGTGCTGAGGCTAAAATCCGTCGCGAGCGCAGGCGAGGCAAGGCGCGAGCGAACGAAACGCCAGACATATCACTTAGATAGGCGCAGCGTTGAGGCTCGCAAGCAACGCCGCATCGCCAAGCGCAGCAGGATTTCAGGTGTTTTGGACCACAATATTCGGGAACTTCGAGGTCATATCCTTCGCCCGATCAGCCACCTTGACGGCGACCCGGCGGGCAATCGTCCGGTAAATTTCCGCCGCACGCGAATCGGGCGCGCCAACCACCGTCGGTTTGCCGGCGTCGGCCATCTCGCGGATCGCCAGTTCCAGTGGCAGTGCGCCGAGGAATTCGGCAGCGTAATCCTTGCACATCTGCTCACCACCGCCGTGACCGAAGATATGCTCTTCGTTACCGCACTTGGTGCAGATATGGATGCTCATGTTTTCAACGAGGCCAAGAATCGGAATCCCGACCTTGTCGAACATCTTCAGCCCCTTGCGCGCATCGATCAGGGCGATGTCCTGCGGCGTGGTGACAATCACCGCGCCGGTCACCGGAACCTTCTGCGCCAGCGTCAGTTGCGTATCGCCCGTACCCGGCGGCATATCTACGATGAGGTAATCCAGATCTTTCCAGTTGGTCTGGTTAAGCAATTGTTCCAGCGCCTGCGTCACCATCGGGCCACGCCAGACCATCGGCGAATCCACATCAATCATGAAACCGATCGACATGGTCTGCAGGCCGTAAGCCATCAGCGGATCCATCGACGTGCCATCTTCCGACTCCGGCTGACGACCGGCCAGACCGAGCATCTGAGGAATGGAGGGACCGTAGATGTCGGCATCAAGCAAGCCCACCGTTGCACCTTCTTGAACCAGCGCCAGAGCCAGATTGACGGCTGTCGTACTTTTGCCGACGCCACCCTTGCCGGAGGCCACGGCGATGATGTTCTTGACGCCCTTGAGCGGCTTCAGACTCTGCTGAACGACGTGGGCAACGATCTTGATGGTCACATTGGCATCGACACTGCCGACACCGGGAATGGCTTTGAGCGCTGCAACCACTGCGTTGCGAATACCTTCAACCTGCGTCTTGGCCGGATAACCGAGTTCAATATCGAGCGACACCTTGTCGCCGTCGACTTTGATGTTCTTTGCCGAACGGCTGGAAACGTAATCCTTCTGCGTATTGGGATCGACGAGGTTCTTAAGCGCCGCCTGAACGGCCTCTATCGTTACTGCCATTGCCTGCTCCTTGGGAATATACCTGACTAATTTTGTACAGCTTACCCGAAAACGAGCCGCGGCGCAGCTCGCAGCCTTACCCTAGGCCGGCGTCACTTCCACAAACTCAACGCCGGACTCCTTGAACATGGCCAGCGCCTCTGTCATGTCGTCTTTCCAGCGAAGGAGGAAATCCGCGCTCGGCGGCGGGCACACCACCCGTTTGATCCCTTCCTGAACTATCTGGGCAGCACAGCGTGCGCAGGGCGGATGGGTGATGTAGACGGTACAGCCGGTCAAATCCCGCTTGGCGAAGGAAATGGCGTTCTGTTCGGCGTGCAGGACGCGCCGGTACTTTCGTTCGCGGTCGCCATAGATGGACGGATCGTCGTCTGTCCCCGCCGGGAAGCCGTTAAAACCGAGCGAGACAATTCGCTTGTCGTCGGTAATCACCGAACCGACTTGGGTCGACGGATCCTTACTCCATGACGCGGCAAGCTGTGCCATGGCCAAAAAACGAAGGTCCCAGTTGGTCATCGCATTCCTTTGTGGAAGGTTCGGGTTGATTGTTTTCTTTGTCTTGCTTAATCAGGTGCAACACAAACCTGATTTTCACACGGGAGAGCATGCCGGGGAAAGCACAACCGTCATTTGAGCAGAACAAGACGGATTTGCCGCAGGCAAGCCGCAAAGGGCAATCGCCCTGCAAGCCAATCAATACGGGCATTTCCAAGCATATTCATTCAAAGACCGCATAGCTACTGGCCTACAGGCCAATGTTCCGCACAAAACTACTGCGCCCGACTCGCAGGACGGTCTCTTGCCACATCATTCCCCGCAGCCTCGGTAACAGTGGGCGTGCGCGGTCTGCTTTGTTAGAATGCACCTTTTGCCGCCTGCGGCATCCCAACGCTTTCTGATCGTAGCCCATGACCCGCAAGATTCTCGTTACCTCCGCCCTGCCGTATGCCAATGGCGC
>JANNGP010000187.1:0-14818 GCA_031403915.1 Betaproteobacteria bacterium | reverse complement strand
ACTCGACCGTGTCTCAGATATTACCAGCGCTCCGGTGATTGATGGACGAGCCATCTGCGCTGTCGCATTTCAGGGGCGAGTCGCCTGCTTTGACCTCGGCAACGGCAACCTGGTCTGGGCACGGGACATGTCGAGTGCTGTTGGCCTGGCTATTGATTCCAGAAACCTTTTTGTTACCGACGACAAGGGGGCTGTACATGCGCTTGATATGGCAAGCGGTGCAACACTCTGGAAACAGGACAAGCTGTTGAATCGCCGTGTCACTGCGCCTTTGCCGCGCCGCGGGTTGATTGCCGTCGCCGATGCTCAGGGTGTCGTGCATTTTTTGAATCGTGACGATGGTTCCTTTGTCGCCCGCATGACAACTGACGGTAGTCCGGTAGTTGCTCCCTTGCAGGTTTTTGGCACGAGCTTTGTGGTACAGACAAGTAACGGCGGTGTCTTCGCCATTGAGGCGCAATGAAACCCACTATCGTTCTTGTCGGCCGACCCAATGTCGGCAAATCAACACTGTTCAACCGTCTGACCAAAACGCGTGATGCCCTGGTCGCTGATATTCCGGGATTGACGCGTGATCGCCATTACGGCCACGGAAAAATGGGCAGCAAGCCTTGTCTGGTGGTCGATACCGGGGGGTTTGAGCCGCTGGCCAAAGACGGCATCATGCACGAAATGGCGCGTCAGACCGAACAGGCCATTGTCGAAGCTGATGTGATCATTTTCATCGTCGATGGACGGGTTGGCATTACTGCGCTGGACAAGGAGATCGCCAACAAATTGCGCAAGGCAGAGCGGCCGGTGTTTGTTGCCGTCAATAAGGCCGAAGGCATGAATCAGGGCATCGTCATCGCAGATTTCCACGAATTGGGTCTGGGTGAGCCTGTGGCGATTTCTGCTACGCACGGTGAAGGGGTGCGCGGCCTGATTGAACTGGCACTTGCACCTTACCCCGACCCTGTTGAAGTTGAAGGCCGAAACGAAAACGATGTTTTGAAAGTGGCGATTGTCGGGCGGCCGAATGTTGGCAAGAGCACCATGATCAATTCACTGATTGGCGAAGAACGTGTCATTGCCTTTGATCAGCCGGGCACCACGCGTGATTCCATTTATATTGATTTTGAGCGTGGCGGAAAGCACTATACGTTGATTGACACGGCCGGTTTGCGGCGCAAGGGAAAAGTCTTCGAGACGCTTGAGAAATTCTCTGTGATCAAGACGCTGCAGTCCATCGAGGACGCGCATGTGGTGATTCTTGTGCTCGATGCCCAGCAGGATATTTCCGATCAGGATGCGCATATTGCTGGTTTCGTCGTTGAATCCGGGCGAGCGCTGGTCGTTGCAGTGAATAAATGGGATGGTCTTGACCCCTATGTGCGTGATCAACTCAAGGGCGATCTCGAAGCCAAGCTGAAATTCCTGGATTTTGCCAATTTTCATTATGTCTCGGCGCTCAAGGGGCAGGGTCTGGCTCACGTGTTTCGTTCAGTGGATGCCGCGTACAAGGCGGCGAGTGCAGATTTGTCGACGCCGCAACTGACTCGCACCCTGATCGACGCCGTGGCCAAGCAATCACCGCCGCGCAACGGGATATTCCGTCCCAAGATGCGTTATGCGCATCAGGGTGGTCGTAATCCGCCGGTTATCGTGATCCATGGCAATGCGCTGGATAAAATATCGGACTCCTACCGCCGTTATTTGGAACATACCTTCCGCGAAGTCTTCAAGTTGCAGGGAACGCCGCTGCGCATTCAGTTCAATGTGTCTGAGAACCCCTTTGCTGATCGTAAAAAACCTGAACAGAACCGGCGCGGACCAAAACCCGAAGAAAAACCAAATCCGAAACCGAGGGTCAAAGCTCCACTCAAGCCAAAATCAAGGGTGGGCGCAAAACCGAAACCTGCAGCAAGTGCCAAGCCGCGACCCAGGCCAAAATCGAAGTCCGCCTGATTGTTTTTACTTTGTATGGCACACGGAAGAAAAATCAATTAAGCTAGGCTGTCCTACACCAACAATGAACATGGAGTTCTAACCATGAGTAATAAAGGGCAACTGTTACAAGACCCCTTCCTCAACGTGCTGCGTCGTGAGCATGTACCGGTCTCGATCTATCTGGTCAATGGCATCAAACTGCAGGGGCAGGTCGAATCCTTTGACCAATACGTTGTTTTGCTCAAGAATACCGTTACCCAAATGGTCTATAAGCATGCCATCTCGACGGTAGTTCCTTCACGTCCGGTGAGCATTCAGACGGATGAAAGCGAAGAGGCCTGACCCGCAAATGCTTTTGCTTTTGTCTCCCGTCACTCCGGTGACGGGTCGTCTTGACAACTGATTTGACCGAGTCTTTGTATCCCTCCCTAAAGCATCTGCATGTTTGAGCGTCCTACCGCTGGCGAACGTGCGGTCGTTGTCCAACTTGATTTTGGTTGCGACGATGTGGCCGAACAGCTTGAAGAAGTCCGTTTGCTTACTGAATCGGCCGGGGCTGCACTTTGTGCAGAAGTTTTTGGGCGGCGACATAGCCCGGATTCGGCGACCTTTGCCGGCAAAGGAAAAGTGCAGGAAGTGGCGGCCGAAGTTGCCGCACACGCGGCCGATCTCGTTATTTTCAATCACGAATTGTCTCCCGGTCAGGAGCGCAACCTGGAGCGCATCCTGCAGTGCCGGGTCATTGATCGCACCAGCCTGATCCTCGATATTTTTGCCCAGCGTGCGCAAAGCTCGGAAGGCAAGTTGCAGGTTGAACTGGCTCAGCTTGACCATCTGGCGACGCGTCTGGTGCGTGGTTGGACCCACCTGGAGCGGCAGAAGGGTGGTATCGGATTGCGCGGGCCGGGAGAAACACAGCTTGAAACGGACCGCCGCCTGCTCGGCAAACGGGTCAAGTTGCTTCGTGAGCGACTGCTCAAACTTGAGCGGCAGCGTAATGTTCAACGCAAGGCGCGTTCGCGTAGTGAGATATTGAACGTTTCCCTCGTTGGCTATACCAATGCCGGGAAATCAACGCTCTTCAACGCGCTGACCCATGCCGGTGCATATGCGGCAGATAAACTCTTTGCCACGCTGGATACAACCTCGCGCAAGCTCTGGCTGGGCGAAGCCGGAAATATTGTCATTTCAGATACCGTTGGTTTCATCCGTGATTTGCCGCACGCCTTGGTGGCTGCTTTTCATGCCACCCTGGAAGCCACGTCCCAGGCTGATCTGCTGTTGCATGTCGTTGATTCGGCCAGTTCTGCACGCGAAGACCAGATTGCCGAGGTCGACAAAGTCCTTGTTGAAATCGGCGCCAGCGATGTGCCGCAGCTGATGGTGCTCAACAAGTTAGATCTGACCGGTTTGTCGCCGGCCGTTGAGCGGGACGAATATGATAGAATCACACACATTCGAGTCAGTGCCAAATGTGGCGATGGATTGCCAATGCTGCGTGAGGCGCTGACCGAGATTGCGCTTGAGAAGCTTCAGAGTACACGTACTCGGCCAATGGCCGATGATGCTTCGCTCAACCCTGATATTTTTTAGACTCAGGTTCTTCCCTATGATTTCAAGTATTGGAGTACTTATGTCGCTCAATGACCCGCAGTGGGGAAACCGCGGCAGTGATAGCGGTGGTGGAAATAACGGTGGTAAGCGCCCGAATCAGGGACCACCAGATCTCGAAGAATTGTGGCGCGATCTGAATCGCCGCCTGTCCGGCATGTTCGAGAAAAAGGGAGGTTCTGGCGACGGGGGCAGTAATGGTGGTAATCGCCCTCCAGTAGACTTTAATCCCAAATTCCTCGGTGGTGGAATTACTTTGCTTGTTGGCATTGTTCTGCTCGTCTGGCTGGCCAGTGGCTTCTATATCGTTGATGCCTCGCAGCGTGGCCTGGTTTTGCAGTTTGGCGAATACAAAGAAGGTTCTGTGCCTACCGAACCTGGTTTGCGCTGGCGTTTGCCCTACCCGATCCAGTCGCATGAGTTGGTCAATATTTCCGGTGTGCGTACACTTGAAGTCGGTTACCGTGGCAGTGAAAAGAACAAGGTGCTCAAGGAAGCGCTGATGCTGACTGATGATGAAAACATCATCAACATCCAGTTCGCTGTGCAGTACATTCTCAAGGATCCGGTCGATTACATCTTCAAGAATCGCAGCTCGGAAGAAGCTGTCATGCAAGTGGCCGAAACCTCAATTCGGGAAGTCGTCGGCAAAAACAAGATGGATTTCGTGCTTTACGAAGGGCGTGAGCAGATCGCGGCCAAAGTCTCGAATCTCATGCAGGAAATTCTCGATCGTTACCAGACGGGCATCCAGATTTCTAAGGTGACGATGCAGAATGCCCAGCCGCCAGAGCAGGTACAGGCGGCGTTCGATGATGCCGTGAAAGCCAGTCAGGATCGAGAGAAGCAGAAGAACGAAGGCCAGGCTTACGCCAATGATGTGGTACCAAAGGCCAGAGGTACGGCCGCACGCCTGATGCAGGAAGCCGATGGTTACAAGCAGCGCCTGATCGCTACGGCCGAAGGTGATGCCAGCCGCTTCAAGCAGATCAACACCGAATATGCCAAAGCGCCGGAAGTGACCCGCAGTCGCATGTATCTCGAAACCATGCAGCAAGTCTATTCCAGTACCAGCAAGGTGATGGTTGATGCCAAAGGGCAAGGTAATCTGCTCTATCTGCCGCTTGATAAGCTCATGCATGCCGCCGGGGCGCTGACAGCGTCACAGGAAAGTGTCGGCAGCAGTGCCGAGATGCCGGCACAGGTTCGCGGGGCATCCCCGGTGAGCAACGATACGCCACCTCAGGTGGCCGATAAGGTAGATGTGCGTTCGCGAGATGCCCTTCGCTCACGTGATCGGGAGGCTCGATAATGAAAGCTGGTTTGAATTTCGCAGCCGCTATCGTGGCGGTTGTGTTGGTTATTCTGGGGACGTCGATCTTTACTGTTGATCAGCGTCAGTACG
This sequence comes from Betaproteobacteria bacterium, assembly GCA_031403915.1. Taxonomy (GTDB): domain Bacteria; phylum Pseudomonadota; class Gammaproteobacteria; order Burkholderiales; family Rhodocyclaceae; genus Propionivibrio. The sequence continues at coordinate 9,873 of JANNGP010000187.1, read as the reverse complement.
CCATTCTTTTCCAACTCGGTGAGATACGTGAAGTCATTCAATCGCCTGGCTTGTATTTCAAGTGGCCGATGATCCAGAACGTTCGTTATTTCGATAAACGAATTCTCACGCTGGACACCTCCGAGCCGGAGCGTTTTATTACCTCCGAAAAGAAGAATGTTCTGGTCGATTCCTATGTCAAGTGGAAGATCGTTGATCCCAAGCTGTACTATATTTCGGTTGCCGGTGAAGAGGCGCGGGCCAGAACGCGCCTGTCGCAAACGGTGAATGCCGGTTTGCGCGAAGAGTTCGGCAAGCGCACTGTGCATGACGTGGTGTCGGGTGAGCGCGACAAAATCATGGAGCAGATGCGCGAAAAAGCCGACTTTGATGCACGCAAGATCGGTGTGCAAATTATTGATGTTCGGGTGAAGCGCGTTGATCTGCCGACCGATGTCAGTGAATCGGTTTACCGGCGTATGGATGCCGAACGCAAGCGCGTTGCCAATGAACTTCGTTCTCAAGGTTTTGCCGAGTCCGAGAAGATTCGTGCTGACGCTGACAAGCAGCGCGAGGTAATTGTAGCCGAGGCGTATCGTGATGCCCAGAAAATGAAGGGCGAAGGCGATGCCAAGGCAGCGGCTACCTATGCTCAGGCTTTCAATCAGAACCCCGAGTTTTACGCCTTCTATCGCAGCCTTGAAGCCTACCGTAACAGCTTCAAGAGCAAGAATGACGTCATTGTCGTTGAGCCAAATTCCGATTTCTTCAAGTACATGAAGAGTGTCGGAAGAGGTGGCGACAAAGCGGGTAAATGACAACTAGTCTGCTCATTGCTTTTGCGCTGATGCTGGTGCTGGAAGGTTTGGTGCCCTTTCTTGCTCCCGCTGCATGGCGCGAAACTTTTCGTCGCCTGATTCAGCTTACAGATGGGCAGATTCGTTTCATTGGCCTGACTTCAATGCTGGCTGGAATAATTTTGTTGATGGTTTTCAGATGAACTGGCTTTTACCCGAATACATTGCTGACGCACTGCCGCAGGAAGCTGCTCGCATAGAGCGCCTGCGCCGTGCGGTACTTGATCTCTTCCGTGTGCATGGCTATGAACTTGTCATGCCACCTCTGCTGGAATACCTTGATTCACTGCTTACCGGCTCAGGTTCTGACCTGACACTGCGTACCTTCAAGCTGGTCGATCAGCTATCCGGCCGTACGCTTGGCTTGCGTGCGGACATGACGCCGCAGGTCGCGCGTATCGATGCGCATCTGCTCAATCGTCAGGGCGTAACGCGTCTTTGCTACTGCGATAGCGTTCTGCATACACTGCCGGCTTCTCAGGCCGCAAGCCGGGAGCCGATTCAACTGGGTGCCGAACTTTACGGCTATACCGGCATTGAAGCTGATCTGGAAGCAATTCGTCTGCTGGCCGCGGCACTCAATACAGCCGGTACGCCAGCATCACGCATTGATATCGGGCATGTCGGTGTGTTTCGGGCTCTGGCACAGGCGGCTGGTCTTGATGCCGAACTTGAAGCGGCTATTCTTCAACTGCTGAAAGTGAAGGATGTTCCAAGTCTGCACGAATGTTGCGCCAAGCTGGCTGAACCTTACCGTTCGGCCTTCTTGCGTCTGCCTGAGCTCTACGGTGGTTCCGATCTGCTGGAGACTGCGGCGCGTGAACTCCCCGCGCTGCCCGAGATTGCTTCGGCGCTTGAAACAATGAAGCAACTGCAGAAGGCCATGCCGGACTTGCCGTTGTCATTTGATCTGGCAGATCTGCGTGGTTATCACTATCACAACGGCGTTGTGTTTGCTGCGTATTACCCCGGATTCCCCAGCGCCATTGCCCTGGGCGGGCGATACGACGGTGTGGGTAAAGACTTTGGCCGTGCCCGTCCGGCAACCGGCTTCTCTATGGATTTACGCGAAGTGGCCAGGCTGGCCGCCAATGACAAGCCCGTGGGTGCAATTTTAGCGCCCCATTCGTCACATTCGCCATCGCATGGGGCATTGAAAGCCAAAATTTCGGCTTTGCGCGCGCAGGGTGAGATCGTTGTCGAACTGCTGCCGGGCGAGTCACTTAATGAAGGCCCTGTGTGTGACCGGCAACTGGTCGAGTCCAAGGGGCAATGGATTATTCAAGCTTTGAACGGGAATTGAAATGGCAAAGAACGTCGTCGTCGTAGGTACGCAGTGGGGTGATGAAGGAAAGGGCAAGATTGTTGATTGGTTGACCGATCATGCCAAGGGCGTCGTGCGCTTTCAGGGCGGCCACAATGCCGGACACACACTGGTTGTCCGAGAGAAGGTCTACAAGCTCAATCTTGTTCCCTCGGGTATTGTGCGCGCAGGCGTCAATTGCTATATCGGCAATGGTGTTGTGCTGGATATTCACCACCTGATCTCCGAAATCAATGAGCTGGAAGCAGGTGGCATCGAAGTGCGCTCGCGCCTCAAAATCAGCCCGGGTTGCCCGCTTATTCTCGGCTACCATGCGGCGCTTGATCGTGCGCGTGAAGCAGCCAAGAGCGCTGATGCCAAGATTGGTACGACCGGCAAAGGAATCGGTCCAACTTATGAAGACAAGGTTGCGCGCCGTGCCCTGCGTGTTTACGACCTTTTCTATCCTGAGCGTTTTGCCGAGAAGCTTAAAGAGAATCTCGAATATCACAATTTTGTGCTGACCAAGTTTTTCGGTGCTGAAGCGGTTGATTTCGAAACAGTGCTGGCTCAGGCGATGGCCGATGCCGAACAAATCAAGCCTTTGGTCGTCGACGTTTCTGCTGCGCTGTATGCCGCCAACAAGGCCGGTGATAACCTCCTGTTCGAAGGTGCTCAGGGTGCGTTACTGGACATTGATCACGGCACGTATCCGTTTGTCACCTCGTCTAACTGCGTTGCCGGCCAGGCTTCCGCAGGCGCCGGTGTCGGCCCCGGCATGCTGCACTACGTGTTGGGCATCACCAAGGCCTATTGCACGCGAGTCGGTGGCGGCCCATTCCCCTGCGAACTCGACATTGAGACGCCGGGCGTTCCGGGCTACCAGATGTCGACGGTCGGGCGTGAGTTCGGCACGGTGACCGGCCGCAAGCGTCGCTGTGGCTGGTTTGACGTCCCTGCACTCAAGCGTTCGATACAGATCAATGGCGTGACCGGGCTGTGCATTACCAAACTCGATGTGCTTGATGGGTTGTCTGAGTTAAAGATTTGCACCGGATACAAATTCAACGGAAAACTTGTCGGTCTGTTGCCGATGGGCGCTGACGAAGTGGCCGATTGCCAACCGATCCTTGAAACCATGCCCGGATGGACACAGTCGACGGTGGGGATAAAAACGCTGGAAGGGTTGCCTGCTGCTGCACGTGCTTATCTCGCACGTATCGAAGCGTTATGTGAAATCCCGATCGATATCATTTCGACCGGGCCAGAACGCGATGAAACCATTCTACGCCGTCATCCATTCGATTGATCTGGCCGGCACGAAATACCCTGATTTCCGATCAGGAAAGCCGGCCTTATGCCGGCTTTTTAGCGCAGTGCATACGTTTCTACAGCGACGAACCTCAAGCGCGCGAGTGCGCATTCCCATGCTGATCTCAGCCGACTGTCTTCGCGGAGCGGCGTAGGTCATGGGTCTCCTCGATTGGTTCAAGAACCGGCCGTCACAGTTTGACCCGGAGCGTTTGTCCGATGAGATGACGCTGCGGGCAATCGATAAGGCGGTCACGCTGACCAACCCCCGATTGAAACTCGTGAAGTCCTATCAGGAGCGTCTTGCCCCGGCAGTCCAGGTGAGTGTTCATTATCTGCGTGAAATGGTACTTGGGCTGGCTCCGGCGATACAGGTGTCGGCTGCAAACTGGGCTGCTGAACCGGCGTTGAGAGCCTTTTTTGTAGCGGCCTCGGACATTCCTTCCGCACTCTCGCGCTCGCACAATCTGCGCACCCTGTTTGACAAGTATCCTGAGCTTGATGAAGCCTATTTCATACTGGGCATGACGTTCAACGAACAACGAGTGATTGGCATGTCCTTGCAGGGCGATCTCGTACAGCGTGATGTGGCACAAACCGTTATCGGTTTCTCCGAACATCAGGCACGTATTTGCGGCCACGAAGATCTGGAAGTGCGCCGTTTGCTCGGTACGCAGGCGTATGAATACCTCGTTGCACAAGCGCTTACAGAAATCGGCGAAGAGCGATCCGAGCGACGAGAGCTGGCAGATAACCGGGCATTGATCCGGGCGCGATTGCGCTTGCTGCAACAGCAGGGCCCCGGTCTGGGTTCCGTTTTTGGGTCTGCGCCGTCAAATGCGGGTGAGCAGTTGAAACTGGAAGCACAACTGATCGAGAACGAGCGGCAGATGGAAGCCATAGGCAGCCCTCATTCAGCACTGGAGACCGAACTGGAAACGCTGCGTGAAGTGCTTGAACATCCTGAGCGCTATGTACGCGTTGAGCCCAGAAAGTTGCGGCTCAGCACCATGAATGTGCTGCTGGATGAAACGAGTACCGACGTGGCTTCCGATGTTGTTTTTTCAGTAGCGCAACTGATGGGGGTGCCCCGAATACAAAGTGCGTTCGTTATGGCGCGTTTTGCCCGCACCGAACTGCCGGCGGCCAGAATGAATTTTGAAGATGCGGCGCGCTTTCTTTGAACAGCTCACAAAAGCAAAAAGCCCCGACAATTTTAACTGTCGAGGCCATGCTAGGAGTACTACTTGGTGCCCAGGAAGGGACTCGAACCCCCACAGTGTTGCCACCACTAGGACCTGAACCTAGCGCGTCTACCAATTTCGCCACCTGGGCATTTCCAGCGAAGGCCGAATTCTAAAGGAACACAAGAAAATGTCAATCAAAAAGCTCTCCCGAATCAGAAAGAACGACCCGCATTTCGAGCGTGAAGTGGCCAAATACGAGATGCCGCTGCCATCGCGCGAGTACGTCCTGCAGGTTCTTGTCGATCAAGGCAAGCCGGTAAGTTTTGAACAGCTCTGCGTATTGCTCGATATTTATAAGTCGGAGCACGACATGTTCCAGCGCCGTCTGGGTGCCATGGAGCGCGAAGCGCAGCTGATGCGTAACCGCAAGGGGGCCTACATTCTTCCGGAGCGCGCCAGCCTCATTGCCGGGCGTGTGGAAGGGCATGCCGATGGCTATGGTTTCCTCGTTCCGGATGACGGCGGCGATGATCTATTCCTCGATGCCAAACAAATGTCCAAAGTGTTGCATCGCGACCGGGCGCTGGCACGGGTTGTCGGTCTGGATCGCAAGGGACGGCGCGAAGGAGCCATCGTTGAAGTGCTCGAGCGTGCCAACAGCCGGGTGGTTGGTCGCGTGTTGATCGAGCATGGCATTACGGTCGTCGTGCCTGAGAATCGCCGGATCAACCAGGACATCCTTGTTCCTCCGGACAAAAAAACCAAAGTCAAAGCCGGGCAGGTGGTGATGGTCGAAATCATTGAACAGCCTAACCGCCATTCCCAGCCGATCGGAAAAATCGTTGAAGTGCTCGGCAACTATGCCGATCCCGGCATGGAGATCGAAATTGCCCTGCGCAAGCATGATCTGCCTTTCGAGTTCTCGCCCAAGGTTCTGGAAGAAACCAAAGGGCTGCCAGACAAGGTGAAGAAGTCTGAATGGACAGGGCGCAAAGACATTCGCAGCTTGCCGCTGGTGACCATCGACGGCGAGACGGCCAGGGATTTTGATGATGCCGTATTCGCCGAGAAGAAGGGCAAAGGCTGGCGCCTGGTGGTGGCCATTGCTGACGTCAGCCACTATGTGCGGCCCGGCATGGCTCTCGATCGTGATGCAATGGATCGCGGCAATTCGGTTTATTTCCCGCGCCGGGTTATCCCCATGCTGCCGGAAAAACTCTCCAATGGCCTCTGTTCATTAAACCCGGACGTTGAGCGGCTGGCCATGGTGTGTGACATGGATATTAACAACAGCGGCGAGATCAAGGCCTACACTTTCTATCCGGCGGTCTTTCAGTCGAAAGCGCGTTTGACCTACAACCAGGTCTGGAGCTGGTTGTCGGGAGAAGCGCAGCCTGAAAGCGAGATTCATCGTTCTTTGCAGCCACAGATTCAGGCCTTGTACGCGCTATTCCAGATACTACTCAAGGCGCGTCATAAACGTGGTGCCATCGACTTTGAAACTATCGAGACGATGATGTTGTTCAACGATCAGGGCAAGATCGAAAACATTGTTCCGGTACATCGCAACGATGCTCACCGCGTGATCGAAGAATGCATGCTGGCGGCCAACGTGTGCGCATCTGCCTTTCTTGAACAACACAAGCAGACCTGTCTGTATCGGGTGCATGAAGGTCCGACACCGGAGAAACTCGAAGGCCTGCGCAGCTTCCTCAAAGAGTTTGGTCTCGGTCTGCCCGGTGGCGAGAGCCCGACGGCCAAGGACTACGGCGTGCTGCTTGAAAAAATCAAGCCGCGCCCGGATGCGCAATTACTGCAAACCGTCATGCTGCGTTCGCTGCGTCAGGCCATGTACAGCCCGGACAACGTCGGCCACTTCGGCTTGTCTTACGAACACTATACGCACTTCACCTCGCCCATCCGGCGCTATCCGGATTTGCTCGTGCATCGTTCGATCAAAGCGGTTCTTGAAGGTACGCGCTATACACCGGGCAAGTGGGACGAAATCGGCATGCATTGTTCAATGACCGAGCGGCGTGCCGACGAGGCGACACGCGACGTCAATAACTGGCTCAAGTGCTATTACATGCGGGACCGCATCGGCGAAGAATTTGACGGAACGATTGCCTCCGTCGTGCCGTTCGGTGCCTTCGTCGCGCTCGACTCTGTCTATGTCGAGGGCCTGGTGCACGTCTCTGAGCTGGGCGAGGATTACTTCCAGTACGACAACGTCAAGCACCAGATGCTTGGCGAGCGCAGTGGTCAGCGCTATCGTCTGGGCGACCGCTTGCGGGTCAGGCTGGTGCGTGCCGATCTGGAAACTGGCCGCATCGATTTTGTGCTGGCCACGCCGGTATTATCAGTAAATCCAGCATCATTGAATCCAGCCTCGATGCCTTACCCGAGGTCGGTCGTCAAACCGTCACCAAAGACTGCATCGGTACCACGGGCAAAGGAAAAGCATGGTCATCGTGCAAAATCCGCCGCCGTGGGAAAGAAGCACGCGACATCAAAGAAGCATCATTAAGTTAAGCGCTCGCACTTCACATTCCACCTGTCATAGAGAACAGATATGTCACAGACCAGCTTCATTCACGGCTTTCATTCCATTATTGCCAAACTCCGGCATCAGCCTGACGCCATTCTTGAAATTTTTATTGATGCCGAGCGTCACGACGCCCGTGTGCGTGACCTGATGCGCCATGCCGAACTGCATGCCGTGCGGGTTGTTCCGGTGGATAGCAAGCGGCTCGAAGGCATGGCCGGTGGCGGTATGCGGCATCAGGGTGTGGTCGCCAAGGTTTCCGGTGAGTCGCGTCACATTACACTCGACGATGTGCTCGATACGCTGGAAGAACCCGCTTTTCTGTTGGTGCTCGATGGAATCCAGGATCCGCATAACCTCGGTGCCTGCTTGCGCGTTGCTGACGCTGTTGGCGCACACGCGGTAATTGCCCCGAAGGACAGGGCAGTGGGGCTGACACAAACGGCCATCAAGGTAGCCAGTGGCGCGGCAGAGAGCGTCCCGTACATCACCGTGACTAATCTGGCACGCACGTTGCGCGAATTGAAAGAGCGCGAGATCTGGGTCATTGGCACCGATGTCGAGGCCAAGGACGACCTCTACACCGCGCAGTGGCCGGTGGCTACGGCCTGGGTGCTTGGTGCCGAGGGCGACGGCATGCGCCGCCTGACGCGTGAAACCTGCGACCAACTAGTGACCATTCCCATGCTCGGCTCGGTACAGAGCCTGAATGTCTCGGTGGCCACCGGCGTATGCCTGTACGAGGCCAGGCGGCGGCGCGGGAACTGAACGATCCTGAGACTGTCAGACGCGTCCGCCGTATAAAGAACACGTCAATACGTCAGGATCCAACCTGGCGCAGGGGGTCTCATGCCGGAACTTGACCAGTCACAGCGCCGCCGCCGCAACATCGCATTTGCCGCTGTATTGGCGGCCTTCGTCATCTCCTTTTTCCAGCGTTTCGCGCCGGCCGGCATTGCTCAGGATCTGACCGCGTCATTTGATACCACGGCCTCCTCGCTCGGCGTGCTGGCGGCAGCCTACTTTTACGTCTACACCGTCATGCAGGTGCCCACTGGCATTTTTGTCGACACCCTCGGGCCGCGCCGGATACTCCTGCTGGGCGGTATTGTTGGCGCAGGCGGTAGTTTGCTATTCGGCATGGCGCCCACGCTGGAAATGGCCCTGGTCGGGCGCACTCTGGTTGGCCTTGGCGTCTCTGTAACGTTCATTGCCATGCTCAAAATCGTTGCCGTGTGGTTCGATGAAGATCGTTTTGCCAGCATGGTCGGTATTAGCCTGCTGGTCGGTAATCTGGGCTCAGTATTGGCCGGTGCGCCGCTCTCGTGGCTGGCCCAAACGGCAGGGTGGCGCAGCGTATTTATCGGCGTGGCCGGGCTTTCGCTGCTGCTCGGCATGGCCTGCTGGGTACTGGTGCGTGATCACCCGGACGCCCCGGCGGGCAGCGCGATTCAGAAACCCCGCTTTGACCGGACGGTGGTTTTCTCCGGTTTGCTTCAGGTCATTGGAAACCGTGCCACATGGCCGGCGGCATGGATCAATCTAGGCATCAGCGGCAGTTTCTTTGCCTTCGGGGGTCTCTGGGCAACCCCGTTTCTGACGCAGGCGCGTGGTTTGACGCGTGCTGTTGCCGCCAATCATGTCAGCTTGTATTTCGTCGGTTTCGCGCTCGGCGCGGTACTCATCGGTGCGCTGTCAGATCGTCTGGGCAAGCGCAAACCGGTATTGATCGTTGGCGCCCACCTATACACGCTGACCTGGCTCGTCTGGCTCTCCGGCATGCCGCTACTGGTCGAAGTGAGCTATGGCCTGTTTGCGATGATGGGCCTGCTCACCGCCACCTTCACGCTGACCTGGGCGTGTGCCAAGGAAGTTAACCCGCCACTGCTCTCCGGAATGTCGACCAGTGTCACGAATATGGGCGGCTTTCTCGCCGGCGCGCTTTTGCAGCCACTGTTCGGCTGGGCGATGGATCTGCATTGGGGCGGTAGTGTCAGCAGCACAGGCGCACGCCTCTATAGCGCCGCAGATTACCAGGTAGGCCTGTTGCTGCTAACAGCAACGGCAGCCATCGGTGCCATTGCATCGTGGCGTGTTCGTGAAACGAATTGCCGTAATATCTGGAAGCCATCCGTGTCAGTCAGTTAGTCTGTTGAGCTGGTTTCAGCTGTCATAATCTGGGTAATTGGGTAATTTTGTTGACGGCGTAGCGAGAGCTTTGCTATAGTTCGCCCCCTTGCAGCAGAGCGGGTCTTTCGGAAACGGGCAGACAAGCAAATCTGATGCAAGTAGTGTTGACGAGATTGGTAGGATTTGCTAGAATCCTGCCTCTTTACCGGACGCGGGGTGGAGCAGTCTGGCAGCTCGTCGGGCTCATAACCCGAAGGTCACAGGTTCAAATCCTGTCCCCGCAACCAAGCAGTACGCTCTTTAAAAATCAGACAATCGATAGGTGTGGGTTCTTGGTCTTGTTGAACACGATTTAGGTCGTGTCGCAAAAAGATGTAAGAAACTCGCACGATGTAAAAAGTCTATGGTTCTGTCAAAGGGACTGCAGGACGTCAAGCGAGAGTTAAACAGGAATTAAACTGAAGAGTTTGATCCTGGCTCAGATTGAACGCTGGCGGCATGCCTTACACATGCAAGTCGAACGGCAGCACGGGAGCTTGCTCCTGGTGGCGAGTGGCGAAC
>JANNGP010000186.1:0-17351 GCA_031403915.1 Betaproteobacteria bacterium | reverse complement strand
TCTGCGCGCCGAGGCCGAAGTCGGTGGACCGGTGGGTCTTGAACTTGTCCAGCTCGACGAAGGTGCCGCGAAATGACAACCCCCTTGCTTTCGAGATCCTTGAGCTGAACCGCTTCATTATCACGCAACATCTTGCGTGCGCTTCTGGCTGCAGCAACCGATTCTTCGGTAACAATCTTCTTTTGCTCCGGGCTCAATTTGTCCCAGCCCCTCGTGCTGACGACGTGCACAACAGATTCGTAAGTGTAATTGAGTATCGACATGTACTTCTGGGTTTCGTAGAGTTTAAGGTCGTAGATGGTGCCGATCGGGTTCTCTTGTCCATCAGTCACGCCGGACTTAAGAGCAGTCACTAGTTCGGCAAAGGGAATAATCACGCCAGTACCGCCAGAGGCTTCAACAAAATCCTTGTAGGCAAGAGCAGGAGGGGTGCGGATCTTCATGCCCTTGAGGTCGGCCGGCACGTTCACTGACTTCTTGGAGTTGGTCAGTTGGCGGAAACCCCATTCCCAGTCGGACAGATGCACGAGATTTTTCTTTAGAAGCTCGGGTGCCGCCCAGGCCTTGAAATCGCCGTCGATAACCCTGTCGGCCATGGCGTAATCCTTGAACGCGAATTGGGTGCTGATGACGCCGTAAAATGGCAGGTGCCTGGACAGTTCGTACTGACTCGACAAGCTCATGTCAATGTTGCCCAGCAAAACTTGATTAAGAACATCCGGTGGAGAACCCAGCGAATTATTTCCGTACAGCCTGATCTTGACTTCACTATTGGTTCGTTTTTCCACATTGGTCTTGAACTGCACTGCGGCAATACCGACAGGATGCGTGTCCGAGGCAAGGTGACCCAGCCTGAACTCAACCGCCAGAGCACTGGTCGATGCAAAAACAAAAATCAATGCAAATGCGAAAATTTTCATCGATACTCTCCAAGTTTTGTTTCTGTTGGGGCGCGAACCGATTGGCAATTCTACTCATGCGCCAAATAGGACAATATCCTATTATCAAACACAATAAAAAAATAATGAGCTCTTATGCAACGTAATGTCACTGTAGGTATCAATACGGCGCACAGGTGACATTGTATAGTGATCTTGATCCCTTTGATTGCTCTGTCCCTCTTCAATGAGGCTTGGCGCTGCTCTCGGTGGCTAATTCTTGCTATCTGTAACCCGCACGATCGAATATAACTTGCGCCTTGGCGCGGTACATGGCGAGTGTACCGACCGGCAGCGTGTCGGCTTTGAATTTGCCGAGTGCTGCCAGCGCGGTGTTGCTGACCTTGACCGAGGCTACGGTCGGCCATTCGTTGTTGCCGTCAGCGAAGTAACGTTGAGCATCGTCACTGGCCAGATATTCTAGGAACTTGACAGCATTTCCCTTGTGTGGCGCGTGCTTGAGCATGCCACCACCGGAAACATTGATGTGGGTGCCGTTGCCCTTCTGATCCGGCCAGATGATGCCGACTTTTTCCACGGTCTTCTTGTCCTCGGGCTTGTCCGAGCGCATCAAGCGCGCTACATAGTAGGTGTTGGCAAGAGCTACGCCGCATTCGCCAGCAGCGACGGCCTTGATCTGATCGGTGTCACCGCCCTTCGGAGCGCGTGCGAAATTGGCCACCACGCCTCTGGCCCAGTCTTCGGCTTTGTCTTCGCCTTCATGGGCGATAATCGAGGCCATTAGCGAGAGGTTGTACGGATGTGAACCGGAGCGAGAGCACACTTTGCCTTTGAGCTTCGGGTTGGCCAAATCGGCGTAGTTCTGAACGTCTTCCGCCTTGACCGAATCTTTGGCGTAGACGATGACGCGAGCGCGGGTTGAGAAGGAGAACCAGTCGTCGGTGCGCAGATGGGCGGGAATACGTTTCTCGAGTGTTGATGATTTGATCGGTGCAAAAAGCCCTAATTCATGTGCTGCGGCCAGACGCGCGGCATCGACGGTAAGCAGGATGTCGGCCGGACTATTGGTGCCTTCGTTGCGGATGCGCTCAAGCAACTCGTCTTCCTTGCCTTCAATGCGATTGATCTTGATGCCGGTTTGTTTGGTGAAGTCGGCGTAAAGCGCCTCGTCAGTCTGGTAGTGACGGGCGGAATATAGATTCAGGGCTTTTTCTTCAGCGCTAACACTGCCCGGCAGAACAAGACATAGCGACAGGGCAAAATAGAAAGGGTTTAAGGGGGAAGTCATTGTCATTTTTCCTTGGAATTAGATGAGAACTGTTCGCAACTAAAGAGATGATAACGTGCCTTTATTGTTTTGTAAATGAGAATGTTTCTCAAAATTAGGGCAATAAAAAAGGACGCCAGAGCGTCCTTTCGGGATTAAGTGCAACGCCGGACTATTTTTCTACGATCCGGCGCGCGCCGTTATAGCGCTTGGTCCAATAGCCCCCGCTCATGTCTTCGACCCGGATTTCGGCACCAGTACGCGGGGAATGCAGGAATTGGTTGTCACCCAGATAAATGCCGACATGCGAGAAGGCGCGGCGCATGGTGTTAAAGAATACGAGGTCACCCGGTTTGAGTTCATCCTTGTCGATCATGTTGCCGACCTGGCTTTGTTCCTTGGCGGTGCGCGGCAACAGCAGGCCGACGGCGTCCTTGAAAACAAGCTGAACAAAGCCGCTGCAATCGAGTCCACTATCCGGGTCGGTGCCGCCGCGGCGATAGTTGATGCCAACAAGTTCCAGTCCCTTGAGAATCAAGTCCTGGGCGCTGCTGGTGTAGCGTTCGAACAGGGAAAGCTCATCACTGAGCCTGGGCTGTTGTTCTGTGGCTTGGGTGGTGCCTATGCCGGTGAAGGCAATAACGGCAACACTGAGCAGTATTTTGGCGAATTTGTTACAAGACATGGGGGCGAAATCTAAGTGAAAAATGGCAGGCTGTAAACCTCTGCCCACGGTTTTGTCCTGTTCTCTTTGTGGTTCAATGATGTAAGTACATGATTTATAGTTACTTTGATCCTCTTCCGTGAGTTGCTTAAATGGGCGCTGCCAACAGGGTTTTATGAGTAATATGCTTATAATCTACAAATGTTGCGTTCAATAAGGAGTGTTCATGAGTCCCTTCAAGGCTTATCTGATTGAAGACGTCGACGGCAAAACGAAAAGCGGTTTCGCCACTCTGGACGAAACGCAGCTTGATGCCGGCGAAGTGACCATCAAGGTGGCGTACTCCAGCGTCAATTACAAAGACGCGCTGGCGGCCACCGGAACGGGGCGCATCATTCGCCGCTATCCCTGTGTTGGCGGCATTGACCTCTCCGGAGTCGTCGAGAAGAGCACGGATTCGCGTTTCAAGGCCGGCGATCGGGTGATTGCCACCAGTTTTGATATTGGTGTGGCGCACCACGGGGGTTATGCCGAGTACGCTCGGGTGCCTGCCGACTGGGTGCTGCCTCTACCGGCCGGCCTTTCGCTGCTGGACGCCATGGCCTTGGGAACAGCGGGTTTTACTGCGGCACTGGCGATTGTTCGCATGGAGGAGAATGGCCTGGCGCCCGATAAGGGGCCGGTTATGGTGACTGGAGCTACTGGCGGGGTAGGTAGTCTGGCGGTGGATATGCTGGCCAAGCTGGGTTATCAGGTGACAGCATTGACCGGCAAGGAAGCAGAGTTCGATTACCTCAAGCGACTCGGGGCGGCGGAGGTCATGTTCCGTTCGGCGCTTGATCTATCGAAAATCCGGCCGCTCGACAAGGCGCTGTGGGCGGGTGCGGTGGATAGCCTCGGCGGTGACGTGCTGGCCTGGATTGCCAGTACCATGAAGCCGGGCGGAACGATCGCCAGTATTGGTTTGGCGGCGGGTACTTCACTTAATACAACGGTCATGCCTTTCATATTGCGCGGCGTATGCCTGCTCGGCATTGATTCCGGTTACATTGGAGAGCCTTACCGAAGCTGTGTCTGGCAGCGACTGGCCAACGATCTGCGACCAATACATTTGCTTGAAATGACGCATACCATCCGCTTTGATGAATTGCCCGGTGTTTTTGACGGGTACCTGAAAGGCAAGGCACGCGGCCGGGTTGTGGTTGAACTGGCCGGTGCGTAGTGTTTAGGGACTAAGTCACGCATGGACGATTCGACCCAGTTGCCGCGAATATTGGTTATTGATGAGTCGCGCATGGTGCGCGCGATGATCATCAAGAACCTTCGCGAACACTATGAGTTTCGCGAAGAAGCCGATGGCGAGGCGGGCTGGCAGGTGTTGGTTCTGGATCATTCCATTCAACTGGTGATTTGTTCCCTGTCCTCGCCGGTGCTCGACGGCAATGGCCTGCTGGTGCGGGTGCGCTCCTCCCGCCTGACGCGGCTGTCCCAGATGCCGATGCTGATGGTTTCCGGCGACGATGATGCGGCGATTGAGCGCGCCAAGTCGCATGGAGCCTCCGACTTCATTAACCGGAGCACTGGCGGTTCGGAGTTGCTGGCGCGTATCGATTCGCTGCTCAAGCTTTCGCAGGCACAGAACAAGCTAAAAGAAAACCTCGAACAGAACGTGCAGAACCCGGAGACCGGTCTGTTCACCCGCAAGTACATTGAGTTGCAGGCGGTGCAGGCGATGTCGCATGCCATGCGCCACGACAGCGAAGTCAGTGCCATGGTGATGGGTTTTGATAACGTCGGTGCCTTGCGCGAGGAGCACGGACTGGAGGTGGTCAAGCAGTTGCAGCAGCGGTTTACGGCCATGCTGGCCAGCAAGATACGCAAGGAGGACAGTCTCGGGCACTTTGCCGGTAGCCAGTTAGTTGTTATTTCGCCGGGTACGCCTTATCCTGCCTGCGAGTCGTTTGGCAACCGCTTGCGCGAGGCTATCCATGTGGCGAATATCGCTGCGCACGGCCAGCGTTTGAACTTGTCGGTGAGTGTCGGAGTCAGCAACAGCCCGGTGGATGGCGTGAGTTCCGCCGGTGCCCTGATCGAACTGGCGGGTGCGCGTTTGAAGGCGGCACAGCAATCGGGGGGTAACCGTGTCATTGCTTGCAGTGTGCCGCCAGCAACGGACACCGTTGTACCCAGAATCGATTTGGCGCTGGCGTTGATAAAATCAGGGCATGAATCCGAAGTCATGCCACATCTGACAGCGCTTGGCAGCCAGATTCTGCCGCTGTTGAAATTGCTGGAACGGGATTTTAAGTGGGGTCTGCCGCTCGCAGAGATTGAAAAGAGCATGCTTGACCCGGCGCATAAAAAAGAAGACGCCGGGCAAGATTGACGTTGGTTTCCATTAGTGCAGGGTACTTTGTATCAGCAACAGGGAAATGTTATGACAACAATCAAGGAGTTCCACCAGTATTCCATCGATAACCCGGATGCCTTCTGGGCCGAAGAAGCAAAACTGATCGACTGGCACAAGCCATTCACCAGGACGCTCGACTTTTCACACCCGCCGTTTGCCAAATGGTTTATCGGCGGCGAAACCAATCTTTGTTACAACGCGGTGGATCGCCATGCCGCCAAACGACCGAACGATAGAGCGATGGTCTTTGTTTCGACTGAGACCGACACCGAAATCGTCTACTCCTTCTCCGAGTTGAAGAAGGAAGTCATGCGCGCTGCGGCGATCATGCAGAGTCTGGGTGTTGGCAAGGGTGATCGCGTGCTGATCTACATGCCGATGATTCCCGAGGCGACCTTTGCCATGCTGGCCTGTGCCCGTATCGGTGCCATTCACTCGGTGGTTTTCGGCGGGTTTGCCTCCGGTTCGCTGGCTACACGTATTGATGATGCCACGCCCAAGTTGATTGTTTCGTCCGATGCCGGCATGCGTGGTGGCAAAGCCGTTCCCTACAAGCATCTGCTCGACGACGCCATCACGCTGGCCAAACACAAACCCGAGAAGGTGTTGATGATTGATCGCGGGATGGACAAGGACTTCAGCAAAATTGCAGGCCGTGATGTTGACTACGCCACATTGCGCGCCAAATTCATGGATGCCGACGTGCCGGTGACCTGGCTGGAATCTTCGGAGCCGTCCTATATTCTGTACACCTCGGGCACCACCGGCAAGCCGAAGGGGATTCAGCGTGATACCGGCGGTTATGCCGTGGCGCTGGCCGCTTCCATGAAATACATCTATTGCGGCGGCGAGGGCGAGACCATGTTCTCTACCTCCGACATTGGCTGGGTGGTCGGGCACTCCTATATTGTCTATGGCCCGCTGATTGCCGGCATGTGCACCATCATGTATGAAGGCACGCCGCTGCGCCCCGATCCGGGTATCTGGTGGCAGATCGTCGAGAAGTACAAGGTCAACGTCATGTTCTCGGCACCAACCGCTGCGCGCGTGCTCAAGAAGCACGACAACGCCTTCATGCACAAGTACGACCTGTCCAGCCTCAAGCACCTGTTCCTGGCCGGTGAGCCGCTCGACCAGCCGACGCACGAGTGGATCATGGGTGAGCTCAAGCTGCCGGTCATCGACAATTACTGGCAGACCGAAACCGGCTGGCCGATTCTTGCCGCCATGCCCGGCATCGAGAAAACCGAGATTCGCTACGGCACGCCGAGCTTCCCGGTCTATGGCTACAACCTCAAGGTATTCCGCGAGGACGGCACGGTCTGCGATCCGGATGAAAAGGGCATTGTCGGCATCATTCCACCGCTACCGCCGGGTTGTCTGACGACGGTCTGGGGTGACGATGAACGCTTTGTCTCGACCTACTTCTCGCTGTTCCGCGAGCCGCAGGTTTATTCCTCGTTCGACTGGGGAATCATGGACAAGGACGGTTATCACTACATCCTTGGCCGTACTGACGACGTGATCAACGTGGCCGGCCATCGTCTCGGGACGCGCGAAATCGAAGAGGCGGTTCAGGGGCACCCGGCGATTGCCGAAGTGGCCGTGGTCGGTGTCGCGGATCAACTGAAGGGTCAGATGCCGATGGCCTTTGCCGTGGTCAAGGATGCGGCGTCTATTTCAACACCGGAGAAACGTGCCGAGTTGGAGAAGGCCGTACTCAAGCAGGTGGATGACAGTCTGGGGGCCATCGCGCGGCCGAGCCGGGTGCACTTCCTGACCGTGTTGCCGAAAACGCGTTCTGGCAAGCTGCTGCGTCGTTCGATTCAGGCGTTGGCCGAAGGGCGCGACCCGGGCGATCTGACGACGATTGAAGATCCGGCAGCGCTGGAACAACTGCAGCAGGCGCTGGGCGTTAAGCCGACCTGATCGCCACGCCCTCCCTTTCAGAGGGAGGGCTAGTGGCTGCGCACAAAGGCTTCGAACTTGTCAGCCGGCAGGGGTTTGCTGAAGTAATAACCCTGTGCTTCATCACACCCTTTGTCGCGCAGAAAGTTAACTTGTTCCAGAGTTTCCACACCTTCCGCTATCGTTTTTAGACCAAGGCTGCGTGCCAGACTGATGATGGCGGTGACGATCGCTTCGTCATCCGGGTCGGTAGAAAGATCGTTCACAAACGATTTGTCAATTTTGAGTTTGTAGGCCTGAAAGCGCTTGAGGTAGCTCATCGAGGAATAGCCGGTGCCAAAATCATCGATTGCCATCCGGATACCGAGTTCACTTAACTGACCCATGGTTGCAATGGCCGCCAGCGGATTGTCCATGGTCACGCTTTCGGTCAGTTCCAACTCAACATGGCAGGCAGGCAGGCGCTCTTCTCCGAGAATCTGACTAATGCGCTGGATCAGGCTGGCTTGACTAAACTGCACCGCCGAGAGGTTGACCGAAACAACCATTGATGAGTTTGTCAGCCCACTATCCAGCCATTCCCGCATCTGGTGCGCGGCGGTGCGCAGCACCCACTCGCCGATAGGTAGAATCAGCCCGCTGTCTTCGGCAATCGGGATGAATTCGGCGGGTGAAACGTCGCCCAATCCCTTGCTCTTCCAGCGCAGTAACGCCTCGATGCCGATGATGTGTTGGTCGTGAAGCGCCAGTTGCGGCTGATAGTGCAGACTCAATTCGTCGTTTTCCAGTGCCCGACGCAGGGCGTTTTCGATTTTCAGTGCACGCGCCGAGCTGTTTTGCATCTCTTTGGTGAAGAAGCGATAGGCATTGCGCCCGGCTTTCTTGGCCCGGTACATCGCCGTATCCGCACTCATGGAAAGAGTTTCGAAGCTGTCGCCATCGTCCGGGTAGAGAGCAATGCCGATAGACGACGTACAGGTGAGTTCATGTGCGCCAATGCTGTAGGGCGGTGCCGTAATCTCCAGCAGCTTGGCCGCCACGCGGGCGGCGCCATCGGCATCGGTCCCCGGTAGCAGAAGAATGAACTCGTCACCGCCCAAACGTGAAACCGTGTCTTCATCACGCAGGGCAGAACGCAGGCGGTTCGCGAGTTGTATCAGCAGCTCGTCACCGATCAGGTGGCCGAGCGAGTCGTTGACGTTCTTGAAACGGTCAAGGTCAAGAAACATCAGGGCAAACTGCTCATTGTTGCGTCGGGCACGACCAATCGAGTAGTCCATACGATCATTGAGCAGGGCACGGTTGGGCAGCCCGGTAAGCAAGTCATAGTGCGCCAGTTGCGTGATTGCGGCTTCTGCCTCCTTGTATTCGGTAATGTCGTTGAAGGTGGCGATGTAGTGCGTCGTGCGGCCATGACTGTCGTTCACCCGGCTGATTGAAGCGCGTTCCGGATAAATGCGGCCGTCCTTGCGTCGATTCCACATCTCGCCTTGCCAGACGCCATTTTTCTCAATGGATTCCCACATAGTGCGGTAAAAATCCTCATCGTGCCGACCCGAGGCCAGCAGGCTAGTGTTTTGCCCGATGGCTTCTTCAGCGCTGTAGCCGCTGATCTGGGTGAAGGCATGATTCACCATCACAATGTTGCGTTGAGCATCGGAAATGATGATGCCTTCACTTCCCTTCTCGAAGACTTTGGCCGCCAGATCGAGTTGTGCTGCGGCCTGCTTGCGTTCCGTAATGTCGGTGGCAATGCCGAGATAGCCTGAGACGTCGCCCTGCAGGACGTGCATGACAGTGACCGAAAGCAGCACGGGAATACGCGTGCCATTCTTGTGGATGTAAGTCCACTCCCGCTCATCCGGCTTGCCGGTTGTTCGGGTTCTTGCAATAAAGGCATCAAAGCCTGGCGCGACAGGGAAACCCAGTTCCTGTGTCAGGACTTTGGAGTAAGCCACGGCCTCGTCGTGATCATGGATAAGCTCCGGCGTTTGTTTGCCGATCATGTCTGCGGCAGCGTAGCCAAGCAGAGCCTCGGCGCCAGCGTTGAATACGATAATCAACCCCTTTTGATCGGTGGCAATGATGGCATGCGCGGCGCTCGACAGAACCGAGGCTTTGAGCAACTCGCTTTCCCGGAGTGCCTTTTCTGTCTGACGCTGTTCGGCCAGGATGGCTGTATTTTCCAGAGCAATCGCCGCACTGGCCGCCAACCCCATCAGCAGTTGCACATCAGTTTCATCAAAGCCGACGGGTTTGTTATGAATCTCGAAACATCCGAGCAAGTCGCCATTCCGGTTGAGGATCGGGGTGTCCAGCAAGTTGCGGAAGCCTAGTGCCTTCTGGATCTCCGGAACGACGTGGGGGTCATTTTCGGCATCGTTGCTCAGGTAAGGGGCGAGCGTTTGCATGACGCGTCCCGGGACGCCAAAGCCCAGGGTAAAGCGGTAATCGATCGGCGTCAGTTGCCCGTGCAAGTTGTATTCGCTGAACACCATCAGGCCATCTTGCATCATCCCGGCGGCACCACTGGCTGCACCGGTGAGTTGAAGTGCCGAGGCAACTAGTTTGCGCAAAACAAGCTGTGTATCGAGTTCGGCGTTGATCTCCTGCGTGGCTTGCGACATCACCCGCAATTGTTCGCCCTGATGCCTGAGCAGGGATTCTGCTTGACGCCGTTCTGTTACGTCGCGCGCGAGGACAATGAAACGGGTATCGACGCCCGCCGGCGAGCCTTTTCGAGCGACGGAAAGCTCGAACCAGCGTTTGCCGCGCGGAACCCTAAGTTCGAGCTGATGGCCGGTTGATTGGCCGTTTTCGTCAGCCTCCTTGATCGCCTCTAGCGAAATTTTCGCTGCTTCTGGCGGCATTACGTCACTTACGGACTTCCCCAGCAAGCCACTTCTGGGTGCAACCAGCAGACCGGCCTCGCGTGAGTGGACGCGATGGAAGCGGCCTGCGAGGTCGACTTCGAACATCTGATCGGGAATGGCTTGCATCGTTGCGGACAGGTCTTCGGTACGTTGCCGGACCATCTTGCGCAGGGTGGTAATCCAGATAACAAGCAGGATGCCAACGAAGAGGGCGGCCAGCAGGGCATAGCCAAGATAACGGACGCGTGTCGGGGTGACAATCGCAGTTCCCATCCATTTGTTTTTGAGCGCCTGTGTTTCGGTCGGAGTAAAAGCCGAAAACCCGCTTTCCAGAAGCGCCAGCGTGGCGCTGTCGCCCTTGATTACAGCACGATGGAACTCGCCGCTATATAGCCGAAAGGCCAGCTTGAAGTCGTTTTCAGCGTGGTCGCGGTAAAGCAGGTAGTTGGCCGGTGGCTCATCGAGGCAGAACACGCGAATCTCGCCCTTGATGGCGGCTTTGATCAGTGTTTCATAGCTGGAGTAGGGCTGCAGGGTACGGATGTTTTCGCCATCCAGCCTGCTGACACAGGCATCTCCGGCTTTGACGCCAACCAGAAAGCCGCGCAGCGTTCCTGGATCGACAATGCCGGCGATCTTGGTGTGGGTGTAAATGGACACCGGAATTTCGGCGTAGGGCGGCGTGAAATCAAGGGTGCGCTCGCGTTCGGGGGTTCGGAAAATGGTGTCGATGACATCGGCCTGCCCATCCCGCATACGCTGCTGCGCGATGGCCCAGTCACTGGCGAGCAGTTTGACCGTTACGCCGGTCTTGCTTTCCCACAGTTTCCAGCTATCGACCAGATAGCCGTTATGTTTGCCGTCGGTGTCGCGAAAGATGTAGGGCGGGTAGTTGTCGTCGGAGACGACGGTGAGGCTAGTTCTTGCGGACGAGGAAGAAGCTGGAGTTGTTGCCGCGTGTGTCGGCGCAGGGGGCGTCACCAGCGTCACCGCCAGAAGAACTAGCAGTGCGACGGATGCGAGGCGAGACGCCGCTGGATTGCTTGCTGCGGTCACTTTCATAGGGCGTCCATGGCGCTAGTACGTGATGTGAAAATTGTCAGGAGCACGTTCCCTGACGAGGCTAAACTCTTTGCAAGCGTCATGCAATACGTATGTGCCGCAATTCAAAGCCGGGAATCGTGGAAAAGTCGTGGAAAAGTCGTGGCAAAATCGAAAAGCCATTGATTATCAAGTTCTAAGGGGATATAATCGCGGGCTTTTCCACCTTGCTCCACCGTTCGCATGGCGGGGGGCTTCAACCATAAGGAGTGTGCATGCGCCATTATGAAATCGTTTTTATTGTCCATCCGGATCAGAGTGAACAGGTCCCGGCGATGGTCGAGCGCTACAAGGCGCTCGTCGTTTCGCACGGCGGTCAGGTTCACCGTCTCGAGGACTGGGGTCGTCGCCAGCTCGCGTATCAAATCCAGAAGCTGCACAAGGCGCACTACGTACTGATGAACATCGAGTGCAACGGTGAAGCGCTTGCTGAGCTTGAGCATGGCTTCAAGTTTAATGATGCTGTTCTTCGCCATCTGACCATCAAGATGAAGCGTGCTGTTACGACGCCTTCGCCGATGATGAAAGAAGAAAAGTCGAAGTCGATGATGGAAGCCCAGGAAGATGCTGCGGCTGAAGTCGACGAAGTGGCGGCTGACTGATTGTTGAGGCTCAGCTGAACCGCGTTGAACTTACTGGAATCCTGATCGAGCGCAAAGCACTGCGCTTTACCCCGGCCGGTGTGCCGGTAGCAGAATGTGTGATCGGACATCAGTCCGAGCAGGTCGAAGCAGGTGGCACCAGGCGCGTTGAATGTGAAGTCCAGGCCGTTGGTCTGGGTGATACGGCCAGGTGGTTACAGGCGGCGACACCGGGAGTTGAAGTTCGATTGACCGGTTTTCTTGCGGCCAGAAGCCAAAACAGTAAGCAGCTGAGATTACATGTAACTACGATTGAATTTGTAGAAGGAAATCAAAATGGGTAGGTTCTTCAAGAAGAAGGATGACAAGAACGTCAAGAAAAAAGGCAGTGGGCTGTTCAAGCGCCGCAAGTTCTGCCGCTTTAGTCTTGAGAAGATGGAAGGCATCGATTACAAGGATGTCGATCTGTTCAAGGAATACATTGCTGAGAACGCCAAGATCATGCCGGCGCGCCTGACCGGTACCAAGGCGGGTTATCAGCGCCTGCTGTCGGTGGCCATCAAGCGTGCGCGCTTCCTGGCGCTGCTGCCATTCACCGACAATCATCCATAATCGAGGGCAAGACGATGCAAATTATTCTGATGGAGAAGGTCGTCAATCTCGGTGGCCTTGGCGATCTGGTCAAGGTCAAGGACGGCTATGCGCGTAATTTCCTGATCCCGCACGGTAAGGCCAAGCGTGCCACGCCGGCGGCGAAGCTGGAATTTGAAGCCAAGCGTGCGGAACTTGAGAAAGCTGCCGCCGAGAAGCTGGCCGCAGCCCAGGCTGCAGCCGCTAAACTTGAAGGCGCTGTGGTTTCAGTGACCCGCAAGTCCGGTGTTGACGGTCGTTTGTTTGGTTCCGTAACCAACCATGACGTGTCTGACGGCCTCAAGGCGCTTGGTTTTGATGTCGAGAAATCGGACATTCACATGCCGATGGGCCCGCTCAAGACAGTTGGCGAGACCACCCTTGAAGTTGCGTTGCACTCCGACGTGCTGGCAACCATCAAGGTTGTTGTGGTTGGCGAGCTGACGGCATAGGGTTATACGGCGCGTTTTCTGGCGCTTGCAAAAAAGCCTTGCCCTGGTGCAAGGCTTTTTTTATTTTCAGGCAGCGTGAAGCGCGTTGCTCGGAGTAAACTGACAGTCTTGCCTGTCTCGTTTCTTGTGCTGGTGCCGTTGTCCTTGAAAAGGCTTTTAACCACAGCGATCACGGCGGGCACAGCGAGAAATATAGAGGTTTTTGTTTTGATATCTGCCTCGACGGGTAAGGCTGAAAAACATTTAACCGAAGTTTTTCGCTGTGCTCGCCGTGCTCGCTGTGGTTTGATCTGGGGTTATTAGTCTTATGGCCAAGTCGTTCAATTCACAGAATTCGAAAAGTACGCCGATTGATCCGGCGATTGCGCATCTGCGCATTCCGCCGCATTCCATCGAAGCCGAGCAATCCGTACTGGGGGGGCTGCTGCTTGACAACGCTGCCTTCGACAAGATTGCCGATCTGGTCAGCGAAAATGATTTTTACCGTGATGAACACCGGCGTATCTATCGCCAGATTCAAAAGCTTCTCGAACGCAACAAGCCGGTGGATGTGGTCACCGTGGCCGAGAGCCTTGACCTGGCTGGCGAAGGCAGTGAGACCGGTGGTCTGGCCTACCTCGGCGAACTGGCCGCCAATACGCCGTCTGCAGCCAATATCCGGCGCTACGCCGAAATCGTGCGTGAACGTGCCATTCTGCGACAATTGGTCACGGTTGGCGACGAGATTGCCGGCAGTGCCTTTAATCCACTTGGGCGCGACCCCAAACAGTTGCTGGACGAAGCCGAGGCCAAGGTTTTTGCCATTGCCGAAGGTGGGTTCCGCCACCAGTCTGGTTTCCAGCACATCAACCCGTTGCTTACGCAAGTGGTTGAGCGCATCCAGGAACTCCATGACCGGGATAATCCATCGGATATTACTGGCGTGCCGACCGGTTACCATGATCTCGACGCCAAAACTTCAGGTCTGCAACCCGGTGACCTGCTCATCGTTGCCGGTCGCCCGTCGATGGGTAAAACCTCGCTGGCCTTGAACATGGCTGAGCATGTGGCGATTGAAGTGGGTTTGCCGGTGGCGGTTTTTTCGATGGAAATGGGCGGCACGCAGTTGGCCATGCGCATGCTATCTTCGGTCGGCAAGCTCGACGCGCACCGTGTGCGTACCGGCCGACTTAATGATGATGAGTGGGCACGACTTTCCTTCGCCCTGGGCAAGATGCACGAAGCGCCGCTCTATATCGACGAGACCCCGGCTTTGAATCCGATCGACCTGCGCGCCCGTGCACGCCGCCTGCACCGGCAGTGCGGAAAACTCGGCCTGATCGTGATCGACTACCTGCAACTGATGTCGAGCACCGGGCAAGGCGAAAACCGGGCCACCGAAATTTCTGAAATCTCGCGCTCGCTGAAGAGTCTGGCCAAGGAACTGAATGTGCCGGTGATCGCGCTGTCGCAGTTGAATCGATCGCTTGAACAACGCCCGAACAAACGGCCGGTGATGTCTGATCTGCGCGAGTCCGGTGCTATCGAGCAGGATGCCGACGTGATCATGTTCATCTACCGTGATGAAGTTTACAACCCGGACTCACCGGACAAGGGCAGTGCTGAAATCATCATCGGCAAACAGCGTAACGGCCCGATCGGAATGACCCGTCTTACTTTTGTTGGCGAATACACGCGCTTCGAGAACTTCGCCAGCCCCGGGTCGTATTAGTGGTTTGTCAATGAGAAAAAGCGAACCACCAAGGCACAAAGGGCACAAAGTTTCACCAAGAAGACCAAAGGAAGTGCAGAGCAAAACATGATGGTTACTTGGTGCTCCTTGGTGAACTTGGAGGCTTGGTGGTTCGCACTTTGTTGATTGGCGTTATCAAATATCAACGCGGCTGGCGGTGACCTTGTAGTTCATACGGGTGGTATCGAGGCTGTCAAAACGGCCATTACTTGTTTCAACCTCGGGATAAACCAGATAGGGCAGGGGTTGTCCTGTTGAGCCGCGTAAGCTGACATCCTGTGCCGCGTTGTAACTGACCCAGTTCATTTCCCAGAATCCGAAGAGCAGTTTTTTCAGTACAGTCAGCCTGGGGTCGCCACTGTTCAGTTGTTCTTCCCGCATGGCCTTGCGTACATCGGAGGGGTCGACCGGGATCCAGCCATAACCCGGTGTGTAGAACTCAGCACGGCAATGTTGTGCGGTGCTCAAATCGCCGCTGGTTCCGAGGCTGCCAAAGAGGCGTGAACTGTCGATGCGCAGACCAAGTACGGGGCGTGCCGGAATGCCGACAGCGCGGCACAGACCGACGAAAAGGAGGGCAATGGCGGCGCTTCGACCGCTCAGGTCGCCGCTTTCTAGCATTGTTCCGATGTTGACGTTACCGATATTCTTCATGAGCGGATCGTACACGGCGTTTTCAACGACCCATTCGTAAATGGCTTTGCCCATGGCCACCGGGTCCTTGATGCGACCGATGGCGCGTTCGGCCGTGCGCTGGAGGATGCCGTCGATGGGGACGAGATCCGTGGATTTCATACAGCGGCGCAAGACTTCAGTACGTTCGGCTACTGCGCCACGGCGAGTAATGTCAAAGTGGCGATCCTGGGTAGCGACCTGGCTGATGATTTGTAGTTTTGGGTCGGCCACGCTTTCCGCCCAGTCGGCGTAGAACACTTCCATTTCCGCGACCGGATCACGGTAGATGCCGGCATTCTCAAAATTACCTTGCCAGTTGTGGCCAAGCGATCGCTCCCAGAGCGTGTCCTTGTATTGTGCCAGGGGCAGCCATATCCGGGCTTTCCCGGTGTTGTTGTTCAGGGTGACGGTGGACTGGATATCGTAGGTTCGCCACTGTGCTACGGGCTCGTCCGGCAAGCTGATGACGTTGCGGGTTTCGCTGTGTGATCCGGTTCCATCAGCCACCGGATTTTTGGATGAAGACTTGGCGGAGGCGCTTTTTGTGACAGGTTTCTTTTTTGCTGCGAACGCCTGTGTCGAAGACAGTAACGAGAGCGCTGCTGAAGCGGCAAGGAAGTCGCGTCGTTTCAATCGAACCTCTGGAAGAAGATCAGGTGCGCGGGTTGCCAGCCAGCGCACAAAACAAACGAGCCGTATCGCGGGATACGGCTCGTCTCAAATTGGGACTATAACACTTCGGCGGCGTAGTCGGCCAGACGTGATCGTTCCCCGCGTTGCAGGGTGACGTGACCCGAATGTGCCCAGCCCTTGAAGCGGTCCACAAC
Organism: Betaproteobacteria bacterium; assembly: GCA_031403915.1. GTDB lineage: Bacteria > Pseudomonadota > Gammaproteobacteria > Burkholderiales > Rhodocyclaceae > Propionivibrio. The sequence goes on along the minus strand of JANNGP010000186.1, from coordinate 1,332 downwards.
GTAGGTCATGCCGGAACTGCCTTCAGTCAGGTAAGGGGTATCGATCTGCGCAATGTTGCCCATGCAGACCACCTTGGTACCGGGGCCGGCACGGGTGATCAAGGTTTTCATCTGCTTGGGTGTCAGATTTTGCGCTTCATCAATAATCAGAAACTTGTTCAGGAAAGTTCGCCCGCGCATGAAGTTGAGCGACTTGATCTTGATCCGGTTGCGAATCAGGTCATGCGTTGCAGCACGTCCCCATTCGCCGGCGGATTCGTCGGTTTTGTTAAGCACTTCAAGGTTGTCTTCGAGGGCGCCCATCCACGGCCCCATTTTTTCTTCTTCGGTACCGGGCAGGAAGCCGATGTCCTCGCCGACCGGTACCGTGACGCGGGTCATGATGATCTCGGAGTAAAGCTTGGATTCCAGAACCTGCGTGAGCGCGGCCGCCAGCGTCAGCAGCGTTTTTCCAGTGCCGGCCTGACCCAGAAGGCTGACAAAATCAACTTCCGGATCCATCAGTAGATTGAGGGCAAAATTTTGCTCGCGGTTACGGGCGGTGATGCCCCATACGCTATTTTTCGGATGCGTATAGTCGGTCAGTGTCTCGAATAGAGCCGTCTTGCCGGCCACCTCACGCACAACGGCGTAGAGCGGTTGTTCGCCTTCCTGATAAATGAACTCATTGATCAGAAATTGCGGGCAGAGCGGGCCTTTGACGCGATATAGCGTGCGGCTTTCGCGTTTCCAGGATTCCATGCCCTCACCATGCTTGTCCCAGAAATTCGCGGGGAGTTCAAGCAGTCCGGTGTACAGCAGATCGGTGTCTTCCAGCACCTTGTCGTTGAAATAGTCCTGTGCTTCCAGTCCGAGCGCACGCGCCTTGATGCGCATGTTGATGTCTTTCGACACCAGAATGACAGCGCGCTCGGGATTCATGCGTTGCAGATGGATGACAACGGCCAGAATCTGGTTGTCCGCTTTGGCCGTGGGCAGTCCGGTGGGCAGGTCGTTGGAAATGGCCTCGGTTTGCAGGAAGAGACTGCCGCTCGCCAGTTTGTGCGACGGGCCAAAGAGCGGGATACCATGTTCGATGCCGTCGGCGTGGCTGCTGACAATTTCGTCCAGCGTGCGGGTCACCTGGCGTGCATTGCGTGAAACTTCAGAGAGGCCCTTCTTGTTGTTGTCGAGTTCTTCCAGTGTCATGATCGGCAGGAAGACATCGTGTTCCTCAAAGCGGTAGACACTGGTCGGGTCGTGCAGCAACACATTGGTGTCGAGAACGAAAAACTTGGTCAGCGGGGTGGCTGTTTTTGTTTTTGCGCGGGCGTCAGTTTTACGAGCCATGTA
>JANNGP010000185.1:0-6114 GCA_031403915.1 Betaproteobacteria bacterium | reverse complement strand
ACTGGTATTTTCATCGCACACGACAAGGTGTTCGCAATAGGCGTCGTATTTGTCCTGATCGACACCGGGTTTGTGCGTTGGCAGATTGGCGCCAAGTTCTCCTGCAAAAATCTGGTAACGTAATTTTTGTGCCTCGCGAATTTCGCGTGGGTACTGGGCGATACTGACCGAGAGCTTGGGGCGATTTGGTTTTGTCTGTTGCTGGGTAGTAATTAAGGTAGTCGTCATGGCTTCTCTCCTTGTTGTCCTGTGCAAGACAATAGGAAATCCACGTTACAGCGACATTGCACTCCGGTTAAGTTTAGGTTTAACGCAGGGCGTTTACGGTAATTTCGGAGGCAACTTCTTCAGCCAGCCGTTCACCTGACCGACCACCCAGAGCCCATCGTCCAGTGGCAAGTCATGTCCGGCAGTCAGATGCTCGACAAAAGCCGTATTCCAGTGCACCGCCACCTGGCGCGAACAGGAGGTATCAACCAGCGCATCCTGCGGGCTTGTAAGTACGAGTATCGGGCAAGCCGGTTTGGCGAGTGGTGCCCGGTAGCGCGCGGCCGCCCATAGCTGACGAAAGACATTGCGCTTGGTGACCGGGCATTCGGAGCGATAAGTAACCCAGTTTCTTAGCACTGCTGCCGGAAACTCAGCATGGCGGCTGGTCAGTTCAAGAATGGTGCGTTCCCAATCTTGGTCTCGCCCTCCGAGCAGGGCGAGCTTCAAAAGCCGGGGATAGTTAGCCGGCTTGAGGCGCCGATAAAAAGGACTGAAAGGTCGCAGGCTGGTGTTGATCAGGACGCAGCCGCGAACTTCATCCGGATAACGCGCCGCCCAGGCGACCGCCACCATCGCTCCGAGCGACATCGCCAATACATGATAGGGCGGAAGAATCCCCTGCGCTCTCAGTTGGGCACGAATGTCCTCTGCCATTTCATCGACATCCATCGGGCTTTCCAGTGCATTCAGCATTCCGTTACCGGGCAGATCCGGCGTGAACACCTGCGCTTCGGGAATTTCATGGCGAAACACGTCAGGAAAGTCACCCCAGTGGCGACTTTCCCGGATCAGGCCGCGCAGGAATATCCAGGTACTCATGGTGCAGTTCTCCGATACCAGAGTTCAAGCGCGCGCGCCTGATGACTTTCGCGTTCCTCACCGGTTGGCATCCAGCGCTGATGACTGACAGCAGCACGGGTAAGAAAATCGAGCCAGGCGATATGCCGGCGCAGAACACGCTGCAGGCGATGTTCAATCAGGGGATTAAAAATACCGTGACGGGAAAACAATTGGCGCGGATTCTTTTTGACCCATTCCCAGGAACCCATCTCCAGCGTCAGCGGAAGAAAGTTACACGCGGTTTTGGCGCAGGCACGCTGGTAAAGGTAATCCCATAAATCACCGTGAGCCAGATATTGACGACTCTGTGGCTCGAAAATGTAACGGTGGCTGGTATTGGTGCGATCAAAAATCTCTTTCAGCGCATGAATTTCAGGCAGGTGCGGAATCGGCTGGACGGTATGAGCACTGGGAAACCAGATGCGGTCGTTGATACCGAATCCGGAATGACAGTCCAGCACAAGACTGAAATCCCGTGCCAGCAACTCATCTTCGACGACTTTGCAGAGCGCGGCACTCTCTGCTTCCATTGGTGCGCCTTGCTCGCCGCGATACCACGGCAGACCGGCACTGATACGTTGTCCGCCGATCAGAAACGGGACGCGTTCGCTGGAGTCCACCGGCGCGTTGCGCATCAGGTCAACGCCATTCGGATTGGCTCGTGTGCCTCGCCAAACGCCACCCGGATTAACAAGAGGCATGAAAACCAGACGTACGGACTCCAGTTGCCGATGCAACATATCGTCCCATTGCAAGCGCATGACCAGACTGCGCAAATAAGCCATGACCACTTCAACACCGATCCGCTCAAGGCCATGCACGCCACCAAAAAATCCTACCGCAGGGAGCGCAGGGTTGGGGTTGCCGAGTGTTATGGCATAAACTGGAAAGTGTTGCTCACCCGCAGCCACCTGGCAAACCACACGTGCTTCGAGGTGGCCGGCACCTTCGGCAATGATGCGCTCCAGCTCAATCAATTCAAACAATACAGGTGGAGTCACGGAGGGAAGTCAGTGTTGGGAGAACAGGCAGAATAACTCAGCCGCAATGTCGTCGGTGACCAAAATAACGGGCAATCTACTGAACGGTTGTTGGCCTTGCAACGAATTCTTAACAATCCGCTGCTAGAGTGGATAGGCCTCGACACCAAACTTGAAAAAGGAGTAGCCATGTTCCTTAAATTTTTCAACGCGCAAGACCTCATCGATGAGGTTTTTGATGACATATGGGCTGCCTTGTGGTGGTTTGGTGATTTCTGAAAAGGTAACTCAAATGCGTGACCTGTTTCGTAAAACCATCTCGCACCCTGCTTTGGCGCTGGGTAGCACCTTGCTGTGGGGACTGATCGAGTTCATAGCCTTGCAAAGCTCGCGCCTCACAAGGCGCGCAAGCCGTTAAAGCCAGAACTCAAGCAACGCTGTCCGCAATCGGTACTGGTGGCCTATCGTTCCCGAATCGCAGGCAATGCGGAATGAACTGCAATGCGGCCAGCATCTGATCTGTGGCGGCAGACCATGAAAACTGTTCAGCACGCTTCCGAACCTGATCGCGTGGCAAGTTGAGCGCTTGCAGACAGGCCTCGCGGAGATCCGCATGCATGACGCCACCACTCGAATTGCCGATAACATCGAGTGGCCCGGGTACCGGGAAAGCGGCAACCGGTGTGCCGCAGGCCATCGACTCGGCGATGACCAGCCCGAAGGTATCTGTAACACTCGGAAATACCATGACATCGGCCGAGCGATAGAGAGTTGCCAGTTCCGGACCATCAAGCACACCCAGCCAATGCGCCTCGGGGTAACGAGCCTGCAAGCGTCGCCGTTCCGGCCCCTCACCGGCAACCCATTTTTCACCCGGCAGATCAAGGCGAAGAAAAGCCTCAAGCTGTTTCTCGACAGCAATACGGCCAACGTAGAGAAATATTGGCCGGTTGGCTGATTCTTTACGCTCCCCCACAGGATCAAATAATTGCAGATCCACCCCGCGTGACCACAATCGGGCACCGTGAAAGCCGCGTGCCTGAAGATCAGCGACAATGGCCGGTGTCGGCGCCAGTGTGGCGCGCGCCGCGTTATGAAAACGGCGCAGCAGTGCGTAAGTCCAAGCTGTCGGAACACGGAAACGTGCTGCAACATACTCGGGGAAACGGCTGTGATAGGCCGTAGTAAACGGCCAATTGCGGCGCAGGACAATCCGTCTGGCCATCCAGCCGAGTGGCCCCTCGGTGGCAATATGCAGACAATCCGGCGAAAAGCGGTCGATCTGGCGTTCCATCTCGCGCGTCGTGGTTACGGCCAGGCTGATCTCGGGATAGGTTGGGCAGGGAAAGGAACGGAACCCGAGCGGTGAAATGAGTTCGGTCTGATGACCTTTGCGCTCCAGTTCGCGACGCGTCATCTTGAGCGTTCGCACAACACCATTAACCTGTGGCTCCCAGGCATCGCTGACAATGAGAATCTTCATGCCAGGCCCTCGATACGGCTTGGCGCATAGCCAAACAATTCGAGAACGGGGCGCGGTAGCGGTTTTCCTGCCTGCCGCAAGTTACTCGCCCGGTTCAATTCGCTCACCGATTTTCCAAAGGCATCGCGCTGCGCCCGGCTGGTCTTGCCCAAAGACAGGCTTTTCAAGCAGCGCCAGCGCTCTCCGCTGGCGGTCTTCATGCGGGTAACTTCGCTGGGCAAGTGAAAACTCCGGCAGTGATAGCAGTACTTCTTCTCCGTCATGGCAATCCCGTTCTTCATAAGATGGTGTGCAGATCATCACGCACTCTCTTTACAGAAATGTGTCAATCACACGATCCGTGGAAATTCTTCGTAAATCTGTAACATTCCTGCGGCACTATTGGCCAGTCACAAGATCTTCACGGATTGACCATTGACCCATGCTTTGCTCTCACTGGATTGTTGCATACGGCCTGATGATGCCCATTTCACTGATCGCTGCGGAATCGCCAAAACAAATGGCCGCGCGACATCAATGCCTTGGCTGTCACGCCGTGGATGAAGTGCGTGCCGGGCCGGCCTTTCAACAAATCGCTGAACGCTATGCGGAACGCCAAAACGTAATCGACTACCTGCTCAAGGAAGTCAAAACCGGCTCGGTCGGCAAATGGGGGGCAACTCCCATGCCTCCAGAACCCGGAACAGAGAGCGACCTGAAGCAAATCCTTCTGTGGGTGATGCAACACTGAGTAAAACCTGAGCTGCTTCACCTGATTGCATCTGCCACTAAACCTCACGAAACGGGGAATAGAATGAACCTTAAACCTCTTGCGCTCTGCTGCGCAATCTCAGCGGCCTTGCTCGCCGGTTGCGCCGCAGCAACCCCACCGCTTGGCATTCAAGGCCCGAGTTCATCGCAAACGCCGTACTTGATCGGCAAGAATGGCTGGACGGCCACAGCCCTGATTACCGTGGGCGACAACATCAACGGTTACCAAATGGCGGGCATTCCGGATGGCCTGGGCGCTTACCTGAATGATCGGAACGAGTTGGTAATCCTGATGAACCACGAACTAGGCAGCAATGCCGGTGTGACACGTGCGCACGGTGCAAAAGGCGCTTTCGTTTCGGAATGGCGGATTGACCCGGCAACACTGCGCGTTCTAGAGGGTCGCGACCTGATACGAAATATCGTGCTGAAAAACGGCGGCAAGACACTGGGGCGCCTGTGCTCGGCTGATTTACCTGAAGTGACGGCCTACTACAACGCGGCCAGCGGACTGGGTACGCAGAATCGCATTTTCATGAACGGTGAAGAAAACGGCCCGACCGGCCGCGCTTTTGCCCACGTCGCCACCGGGCCGGAAACCGGCACTTCGTACGAACTTACCCAATTGATGCAAGCCTCATGGGAAAACATCCTGGCTAATCCGCTGGCGCAGGATCAGACCGTGGTCATCGGCCTCGACGACACGCATCCGAAGGCCAACGAAAAGAGCAAACTCAACAAGGATGTGGGCAAGCTCTACGTCTATATTGGCAACAAGCAAAGAGCCGGCAACGAGATCGAGAAAGCCGGGCTGTCCAATGGCCGAACATACGCCATACAGGTTGGAAAAGGCGGCCTGGAAAGCCGTCATGAAGGCCTTTCGGGACGTTTCGACCTGGCCAGCGAGGGAGGCACAAACTTCCTGCGTCCGGAAGATGGCGCGTGGGACCCAAAGAACCCGAACCTGTTCTATTTCCTGACCACCGACCGTCTGACAACAACGAAAGATGCCGACGGCGAAGGTCGTTCGCGCCTCTACCGGTTAAGCTTTGACGACATCAGGAAACCGCTCTCTGGCGGCCGGATCGAGGCTTTGCTTGCCGGTTCCGAAGGCCATGAAATGCTCGACAACCTGACGATTTCCGGCGACGGCTACCTTATCCTGCAGGAAGACGTCGGCAATAATCCACGCCTCGGCAAAGTTTGGCGCTTTGATCCAGGCAGCCGCAACCTACAGGAAATTGCCGCACATGATCCGGCACGTTTTATCAAAGGCGCGCCCGGATTTCTGACTGAAGATGAAGAAAGCTCCGGTGTGATCGACGTCACCGAGTTACTGTCCAAGACCAGCAGCCGCTTTGCCGATGGCCGGCGCTACTTCCTGCTGGCCATACAGGCGCACTACGCCACGACGGATGAACTTGTGGAAGGCGGGCAACTGGTGCTGCTGGCTTCGCCTTTCCCCGCCAAATAGCTTTACAACCCGGCTGGAGAAAACGTGTAAGTCACGCATGATTGCCAGCGTCTGTCGCTGGCAATCCCCACGCAGCAACCTGACCAGGCTGGTTTCATTGTTTTGTAACATTGGTGACGTAAATTGGTCATCATGACACTTTACGCAGGCCGCGAGCGGCTGGTTGTATTCGACGCGGATGGCACGATCATCGATGCCTTTCATGCCATTGAGCAGACCTTTCTGCGACACGGAATGGCTATTGGCGACCTTGAACGCTTTCAGAAACGCCGCAAGCTATTGAACCCTCGAAGTCCGGTGTGGTCTCCGCGTTTGCG
>JANNGP010000184.1:0-1522 GCA_031403915.1 Betaproteobacteria bacterium | reverse complement strand
GCACCAGGTCCTGGCGGAAATCAGAAAGGTCGAAGGCGAAGGCCTTGTCCCCAGTGAAGAAGAGCTGACCCTGACCCGTGAGAAGCGCCGGCAGGGCTGGCGACTTTTGCGGCGACAGTGGCTTGACGGTGAAGATGTTGCTGAAGAAAGCCGGGAGTATGCCCCTGAACAGCCGCTGATTGAGGGGTATGAGGGCTATGTCGGCCAGGCCGACACCATAGCCGACCGGCTGCGCCATGAGGCTGATCGGGTCGCCGGGGTGGCCGCCTAGCACGCCCGGATGGAGTCCTTAGGGGAAGCCCTGGTCGAAAATAACCGCGACAAGGAGGCCTTGCTGCTCCGGGCAAAGGAACAGGCGGCTGCCTGGAATCGGGTATGGCGGCCAGCCGGCATCGTTCCGCTGTCGCCGAGAGAAATGAGCGGTTGGCTGGCCGGGATTGACAAACTGCGTTTCAAAGGGGCCGATTTCTTTAAGAAACACGAGCAGCTGGACCGTGATTTGCAACGCTGCGAAGGGCTCAAGGGAGCGCTGAAAAAAGAGCTTCTTGATATCGGAGAGAGTGTCCCCGGCGGCCACGAACTTGGCCCTGTGATGCTCACTGCCGAGGCGGTTCTTGCGAAGATGGTTGATCGTAAAAAAGAGCTGGAGAAATTCCGGGAAAGGCGGGAAAAGGCAGCAAAAGACATGCGCCAGGCGGCGGAAGATCTGAAGACCGCCGCCGCGGCCCTGGCCGAGTGGCAGGAGCAGTGGCAAAAAGCCCTTGTCGGCTTGGGGCAGGAGGATGAGGTGACGCCCTTTGAAGCAGGCGATCTGCTCGAGACCCTGCAGGGTTGTTTTGATAAGGTAAAGGAGGCCGATGATCTGCAAAAGCGCATAGACGGCATTGACCGTGATGCGGCCCAGCTTGACTTCGAGGTAAAGGACTTACTCGGCAAAGTCGCTCCGGAAATTTCAGGCCTGCCCCTTGACCAGGCGATTCTGCAACTGCGTATTCTCCTTGGCCAGGCGCAAAAAGATGGCGCGCTGTACGATGAACTCAGCAAGAATCAGAGTACCCTGCAGGAAGAGATCCAGGCAACCGAAAGTGTTTTTCAATTTGCCGGAGAGCAGATGGCCGAACTTCTGCTCTTAGCAAAATGCGCTAGCCCGATAGACTTACCCGCAATAATTGAGAAGTTTGGCCATTACCAGCAACTGCGGCAGAAGATTGTCGAGCATGAGGAAAACCTCGCGAAGATTGGTGCCGGGGTGACGCTTGCCGAGCTTAGCGCCCAGGCGGCGGCGGTGCATAGTGATGAACTGCCGGTGCTCATGGAAAGCCTCCTCCGCGACACCAAGGAACGGCTGCATCCCGAGATCAACCGCTTATCCCAGATCGTCGGTGAAGAAAGCACCAGGCTTGCGGCCATGGACGGCGGGGCTCGGGCGGCCGAGCTCACCGAGGCGATGGAGCGCGAATTGGCGCTCATTCGCCGGCTGGCCGGCAGATATGCCCTGGTGAAATTGGCGGCGAGGGTGCTG
>JANNGP010000183.1:0-12729 GCA_031403915.1 Betaproteobacteria bacterium | reverse complement strand
CATGATCCTCGACATCGGCCCGGATTCGGCCAAAGCATTGGCAGAGATCATCGCCAAGGCCGGCACGGTGGTCTGGAACGGCCCGGTTGGCGTCTTTGAGATGGATTCGTTTGCCAACGGCACCAAGGCACTGGCCGCCGCTGTGGCGACCTCCAAAGCCTTTACCCTAGCCGGTGGCGGCGACACGGTGCTGGCTATCAACACCTTCAAGATCGAAGACAAGGTCGGCTACATCTCGACCGCCGGTGGCGCTTTCCTCGAGTTCCTCGAAGGCAAGCGTCTGCCGGCTGTGGATATCCTCGAATCACGTTTCGCAGATTGATTGGTCATAAGCGTTAGGCCAACAGGCAAAGGCACCCAACGGGCTGCCTTTGCCTGTTTTCATTCCTGGAGTTTTACATGACAATCGCCTCTAAACCAATGAAAACCCTGCACAAAAAGCGCGAGCGAACAGCGTAATCAGCGTCCGGGACGTCAAGGTTATTGGTGGCAACTATTTTATTCACCCAAGAATCTTTTCCTGTTTTATTCTGTCAGTTAAGAGCAATTTCATCATAAACAATATTATTTCAGTAGTTCTCATGGAACAACTGGATTAAGCTGCATTTACCGGGTTTCGATTCACTCGACAAGTCCGGATGTTAAAAATTTAATAGTGGGGAGGGTAAGCAACCATGGCTATTCATTTATATTTTTCTCTCATTCCCGAAGCGCTGATTGCCTCCAACCTTCCGCCAGAAAAGTTCGGGCAGTATTACGCTACGGGTAGCAGTTACAAATCCAAAGGCCAGTGCCTGTTTTTTGAAGTTGATCTGAACTTCCGCAGTGATTATTTTGACATCGAAACAGCCATTGAACGCTGTGTTCCTGCGGCTGACGGCACCCCCAAACATTCAGTCTATGTTTCTGTGTATCGGGTTCTGGAACATCTCCCGGTCAGCGCTCTAGGCAAACTCCACCTGACCACCTCCTATGGCCATACACTAGGCTTGGAGCGTGGCGAAACGCCTCCGGAGACGGAAAACTGCCTGCACCTGTATCAAGACCTGGCGCCAATCAACAGCCTGGTTGTCAGCAATCTGGATCCGGTCGCCTTCTATGAAAGCGTCACCTCCAGCCCGACCAAGTTCATCCGCTTCCCAGGCCTTTTCTTTGTCGAACTCGAACTGGATGACTTGGCGAAAGATCCGGAAAACGGCCAGGCCAACGACTTGCCCTACCCGTACATCCATCACCTGCGTGAGGCCTTGATGGTTCTTAAACCAAGAACCGATGACAAGCCAACTTCAAAAGACAGCAAGATGGTTAACAGGGTGCATTCGCTTGAATTTCCCTACCGCATGGTCAAAAATGGCTTCTATGTGGGCAATGGGGCTGATCTGGCGTTTTATCCCATGCTTTCGCACCGGAAGCTGCGGGATGAATACAACCAATGGTGGCGTTCGGCCAACATCTAGGAAATATTTCTAGTCACTATTCAGCCGCAAATGGCTTTCAAAACGCCGCCCTGAGTGCGGCGTTTGTATTTCCAGCCAAGCAAAGAAAGCAAGTTTACGTTAAAATTCATGGCTCAAGCTGAGATTTAGACAACGCAACCGGATTAACCGGCTCGCAAATACAAGGAAGTACATGACCCGTCATACCAAGATTGTTGCCACCCTTGGGCCCGCATCACGCGACCCGATCATCCTCGAAACACTCATCCGTGCCGGCGTAGACGTCGTACGGCTCAATTTCTCGCATGGCAAGGCCGACGACCACATCGCACTTGCCGCCAGTGTCCGCACTATTGCGGCCAAAGTCGGTCGCCCGGTCGGTATTCTTGCCGATCTGCAAGGCCCGAAAATTCGTATTGGTAAATTTGAAACCGGCAAGATCAACCTTGAAACCGGTGACCCTTTTATTCTTGATGCCAAATGTGAACTGGGCACGCAGGAACGCGTCGGCCTTGATTACAAGGATCTACCTAAAGATGTCAGCCCCGGCAATGTGTTGTTGCTGGACGACGGGCGAATAGTACTCGAAGTGGAACACGTCTCCGGTCACGAAATACACACCACCGTTCGGCACGGCGGCGATCTCTCGAACAACAAGGGTATTAACCGTCAGGGCGGCGGATTGTCTGCCCCGGCGCTTACCGCCAAGGACATGGATGACATCAGGACAGCCGCGCTGATCGGCGCTGACTTCCTCGCTGTCTCTTTCCCCAAGAGTGCCTCCGACATGTACATGGCGCGTCAGTTGATGATTGCCTCCGGCGGTCACGCTCTAACCATTGCCAAGATTGAACGTGTTGAAGCGGTCGCCGCACTGGAAGAAATACTGGACGCCTCAGACGGCCTCATGGTGGCGCGTGGCGACTTGGCCGTTGAAGTCGGTGACGCCGCCGTTCCCGCCCTGCAAAAACGCATGATTCGCATGGCGCGCGAGAAAAACAAACTGGCGATCACGGCCACCCAGATGATGGAATCGATGATTCTCGCGCCGACACCGACGCGCGCGGAAGTCTCTGATGTCGCCAACGCCGTTCTCGACGGCACCGATGCCGTCATGCTTTCTGCCGAAACGGCGGCCGGTCATTACCCGGTACAAACAGTCGAATCCATGGCACGAATCTGTCTTGAAGCAGAAAAATCAATTCTCATTACTCTGGATAGTGCATTTCTTGACCGGCATTTCACCCGCATCGACCAGTCCATCGCCATGGCAGCGCTGTTTGCCGCCTATCACCTCAACGTCAAAGCCGTTGCTGCGCTCACCACGTCCGGCTCGACCGCCCTGTGGATGAGCCGCCTCAACTGCGGCATTCCGATCTTTGCCCTGACGCAGGAACCCGCAGCGCAGTCAAAGATGACGCTTTACCGCGAGGTCTTCCCGCTGCTCATGAAAGACATGCACCAGGATCGTGACGTGATGCGCTATGACGCTGAAAACCGGTTGATCGAGGCCGGTGTTGTTGAAAAAGGCGATCTGATCGTATTGTCCTACGGTGACCATCATGGAGTTACCGGAGGAACCAACACCATGACCATCGTTCGCATCGGTGACCGCCCGCCCTCAAAAGCCTGAATCGGCAGGAGGAATATTACAAGAACGGCGATCTCACCCGGACCATTCACTAATTTTGTAACATTCCCCCGGTAAGCTCACACTGCGCGCCCCTTCAAGGGATGTCGCGGTTTTCATTTTTCTGGAGCAGCCTTATATCCTATGCGCGCCCGATTCAACTTCGCCGATATTGATCAACACCCCCTGCGCGATCGTCTGAACAACGAGTTTCATGCCCGCCCGCCCATCCATCTGAACTGTCCTGCACTTGTTTCTCACCTGGCCTTTCAGCATGACGAGTCCAGCGCGCTGGAAGAACGCGAAAACGTTTTACGACTCTGCCAGACAAGTGCGTGCACATTCATTGAAAATTCGGCCACGCATCTGATGTTCGATGCCGGAAATTTCAAAATGCGCTGGGAACTGCACACCGAGTATTCAAGTTACACCTTCTTTCGCCCGCTAACGGCAGGGGAACCCATACACCCCGATACTACTGCACTCGATGCGGTATTTCCTGAATGGCTGTCGGCCATTCCGGGCAAGCTGCTCGTGGCAACCCATGTCGAATTACGTTCTACGGACGATGTCTCTCCCGAATCGGTGCTTGCCGGCCTGTCGCCAACCTCCGGCCGGCAAATGGTCGTTTCCCGTGTCGCCAACGGTGCCGCCTGGGTATTTACCGATTTCATGCTTGACAACGGTTTCTCCCGCTTCCTGCTGCTCGACGAAACCATGGCCGGCCGCCAGCCCGGCCGTGCGGTTCAACGCCTGTTCGAGATTGAAACCTACCGCATGCTGGCCTTGCTCGGCCAACCGGTGGCAACGGAAGTCGGCCGCTGGCTGATCGGCGCGGAAAGCCGGCTGGCCGACCTGATGGATCGCATCGGCCAGGCAGAGACGCCAGAAGATGAACGCGCCGTTCTCGCCGACCTGTCGAAGCTGGCGGCAGAGGTAGAGCATTCAGTAGCGCGCACAACCTTCCGTTTCGGCGCCTCTTGCGCGTACCACAACATCGTTCTGCAACGCATCGAGCAATTGCGCGAAATACGTGTCGCAGGCTACCAGACATTGCACGAGTTCATGCAACGCCGCTTCCTGCCGGCGATGAACACCTGTGCGGCCATGGCCCGCCGCCAGGACGATCTTTCAGGCCGCGTGGCGCGCAACAGCCAACTGTTACGCACCCGGGTTGATATTGAACTTGAGCGACAAAATCAGGAACTACTGGCGCAAATGAACAACCGTGCAAAAGTACAGCTTCGCCTGCAAGAAACGGTTGAAGGTCTGTCGATTGCCGCCATTACGTACTATGGTTCACAACTTGTTCACTACCTCGCCAAGGGTGCCAAGTATTTGTTTCCTGCCATCTCCCCGGAAATTGCCACGGCCGTATCAATCCCCCTGATTGCCATCCTTGCCCTGTACGGCATCAAGCGAATGCGCAAGGCGTTAGCGACAGAAGCGGGGAGCACAGCTCAAGCACAATCGCACAATCAAACTGCCTTATAATTTTCAATCCATTTTATTTTCCACCTACCCGGATCAACGCCATGACTCAAGCCCTCTACGAATCGACCATCAAGAGCCTGCCCCTACTCGGCCGGGGCAAGGTTCGTGACATCTACGGCATCGACGACAGCACGCTACTGATCGTCACCAGCGACCGCCTCTCGGCTTTCGACGTGGTTCTACCCGATCCGATTCCAGGCAAAGGTACGGTTCTTACGCAACTCGCCAACTTCTGGTTCGAGAAGCTTGCGCACGTTCTGCCCAACCAGCTCACCGGAATCGATCCGGAAACCGTCGTTACAGCGAATGAGCGCGACCAGGTGCGTGGCCGCGGACTCGTCGTCAAACGACTCAAACCTCTGCCCATCGAGGCCGTCGTGCGCGGCTATTTGATTGGCTCGGGCTGGAAGGATTACCAGACCACCGGCGCTGTCTGTGGCATCAAGCTGCCGGCCGGGCTGAAACTTGCCGAAAAATTGCCGGAACCGATCTTCACGCCGGCCACCAAGGCTGAGCAAGGCGAGCACGACGAAAACATTTCCTTCGAGCAGGCACAAATCGACTGTGGCGCGGCACTTTCCGGGGCTCTCTACGGCACGGGCAAGAGTGGCGCTGAAATTGCCACTCAGGCACGTGACGCAGCTATCGCTCTTTACACTGCCGCGGCCGATTACGCACTCACTCGCGGCATCATCATTGCCGATACCAAGTTTGAATTCGGTATCGACGCGGCCGGCACACTGCATCTGATCGATGAAGCGCTCACTCCCGACTCCTCGCGTTTCTGGCCGATCGAAGCCTACAGTGTGGGTTCCAATCCGCCGTCTTTCGACAAACAGTACGTGCGCGACCATCTGGAAACGCTGGACTGGAACAAAACTGCACCGGGTCCGACGCTACCGGCTAATGTTGTGGCCCGCACCAGCGACAAGTACAAGGAAGCCTACGAACAGCTTACGGGCAAGAAAATCGCGGATTAAGAACCTTCCCCTGTCCACTGAGTCGAAGTTCTGCGAAAAGGTCTGCAATACGCACGAACCCTACCCAGAGGAGAGGATATGAACGAAGCACCGAGGCCGCTTGATCAGCATTTCACCCTGCCCAACGTTCGCCGCGTCGGGCTGGAACGCCCGATGGCATGGCTCAAAGCGGCCTGGAACGACATGCGGCGCAACCCGATTGCCAGTTTGGCGTACGGGCTGCTTTTTGCCATGGCCGGCGATCTCATATTGATCTTCGCCTGGCGCATTCCTTACCTCTTTACGGCGGCTATTTCCGGCTTCTTCCTGATTGGACCGCTGCTTGCCGGCGGACTTTATGAGATCAGCCGCCGGCAAGGCCTTGGCGAACACAGCACCTTCTTCGACTCACTGGCCGGCTGGCGCCGCAACGGCCAATCGATGGCCATGTTCGGCATGCTGCTGGCCTTTGCGTCCATCATCTGGGAACGCACCTCGGCAGTTTTCTTTGCGATCCTGATCCCGGGCCTGGCTCCTGATCTGTGGTCTTTCGTTCCCAATGTGCTGCTGAACCCGGCGTATTTGAGCCTGACACTGGCCTGGTTAATCGTTGGCGCTTTTCTGGCCATGCTTGTTTTTTCAGTCAGTGCCGTATCCATACCCATGCTGGTCGATCGGGATGTTGATTTTGTCACCGCCATGATTACCAGCCTTCGTGCCGTGCTGTCGAACGCCAAGGTCATGCTTCTTTGGGCCACAATAGTCGTGGCACTGACAATGGCCGGCTTTGCCACGCTGCTCTTCGGACTGGTCGTATTTATGCCGCTGCTTGGCCACGCCTCGTGGCATGCTTACCGTGACCTTGTTGAATAGGTAACATTGCAGCTTCTCGCGGGCGGCCAACGCCGCCCGCTTCATTTTGATCAACAGAGTTCTCATGAAATCCAACCCGCTGCTCGACTTCTCGGCTCTGCCCCACTTCGATCGGATCACGCCTGCGGACGTACCCACGGCAGTCGGCCAACTCCTCAGTGAATCAAGGGCGCTGGTCGACCGGCTGACTGCGAACGGAACCGAAGCGCGTTGGGAAACCTTCGCCGCACCGCTTGCCGACGGTATAGAACGCCTGTCTCGTGCCTGGGGCATTGTCGGCCATCTGCACTCGGTCAAAGATGTGCCCGAATGGCGCGATGCCTATAACGCCTTGCTGCCCGAGGTCTCCAGTTTTTATGCCGAACTGGGTCAAAACCTCACACTGTTTTCGTCCTACACAGCACTGCGCGCGTCACGGGAATTCGCTACGCTCACCGCCGAACAACAAAAAATCGTTGATAACGAAATCCGTGACTTCCGCCTTTCCGGCGCCGAACTGCCTGACGACAAAAAGCCGCGCTTCAAGGCTATTGCCGAAGAACTGGCCAGCCTATCCGCCAAATTTTCTGAAAATCTGCTCGACGCCACGAATGCCTTTGCCGAAATCGTCACCGACGAAGCGGAGCTTGCCGGCCTGCCTGACGATGTTAAGCAAGCCGCTCGCGAAGCCGCAGAAAAAGAAAGCATGACCGGCTGGAAATTCACTCTGCACATGCCGTCCTATCTCCCCGTCATGCAATACGCTGACAGTCGTCGCCTGCGTGCTTCCATGTATCGCGCTTACGCCACTCGCGCGGCCGAATTCGGACCCGCCGAACTCGACAATACACCTCTCATTCAACGCATTCTTGAGTTGCGCCGTGAACAAGCCCAACTGCTCGGCTACACCAATTATTCGGAAGTCTCATTGGTTCCAAAAATGGCCGAATCCGTAGACCAGGTGTTGTCTTTCCTGCGCGATCTGGCAATCAAAGCCAAGCCTTTCGCGCAAAAGGATATTGCCGAACTGCGCCAATTTGCCAAACAGGAACTGGCTTTGGATACGCTTGAACCCTGGGATATAGGCTACGCGTCGGAGAAGCTCTTGCAGGCACGCTATGCGTTTTCAGAACAGGAAGTGAAGCAGTACTTTACTGAAGACAAAGTGCTGGCCGGTCTCTTCCACGTTGTTGAAACCTTGTTTGACGTACGCCTGAAGCCGGATAGCGCGCCGGTCTGGCACGAGGATGTGCGCTTCTTCCGCATCGAATCAACGGCGGGTGAACTCCAGGGTCAGTTCTACCTCGACCTCTATGCCCGTGACACCAAGCGTGGCGGGGCGTGGATGGATGAAGCCATCACGCGCAGAAGCACCAGCAACGGCATCCAGAAACCGGTAGCCTACCTCAACTGCAACTTCTCTCGCCCTGTGGGCAACAAGCCGGCCACCTTCACACACGATGACGTTATAACCCTCTTCCATGAAACCGGCCATGGCCTTCATCACCTGCTGACACGCGCTGAAGAGCTTGGCGTTTCCGGCATCCATGGCGTCGAATGGGATGCCGTTGAATTACCTTCACAGTTTATGGAGAACTATTGCTGGGAGTGGAGCGTGCTGCAAAAAATGACGGCCCATGTCGATACCGGCAAACCACTGCCGCGTGCGCTGTTTGAAAAAATGCTGGCCGCGAAGAACTTCCAGAGTGGCCTGCAGAACGTTCGCCAACTGGAGTTCTCGCTGTTTGATCTTTTACTGCACAGCGATTTCGATCCAGCCGGCATGCTTGGCGTACTTGATCTACTTGCCGAAATCCGGCGCGAAGTGGCGGTCATCGTTCCGCCCGAATGGCATCGCTTCCCGAACAGTTTTTCACACATCTTCGCTGGGGGTTACGGCGCGGGGTACTTCAGCTACAAATGGGCTGAAGTGCTTTCTGCGGATTGCTATGCCGCGTTTGAGGAGGCGGGCAGCCCTTTCGATCCGGCAACCGGCAAGCGCTTCCTCGATGAGATTCTGTCAGCCGGCGGGACACGCGCTGCGCTCGACAACTTCCGTGCTTTCCGCGGCCGCGACCCACAGGTCGATGCGCTGCTCCGGCACAGTGGCATGAGCATCAAGGATGGTATGATTAAGGCGTAAAAGGAGGATCAAACCATGCCTGCACTTCGTTTTTCTTTTCTTGCCTTTGCCCTTCTGGCCACTTCACTCGCCGGTGCTCAAACCACCTATCGCTGGGTCGACAAGACAACGGGGCAAACCGTCTACTCCGACCAGGAACCGCCACCCGGCGCCAAACAGGTGGTCAAAAGAACCGGCAATACGACGAGTGGTGACGAACAACAATTGCCCTATGCCACGCGTCAGGCGGCAGAGAAGTTTCCGGTCACGCTATACACGGCAGCCAATTGTCTGGAGGTGTGTAAGCAGTCACGCGACCTGCTGAACGGGCGTGGAATACCGTTTTCGGAAAAAATGATCAAGAGTGAGGAAGAGATTGCCGAACTCAGCAAAAAACTGGGAAGCGAAGCCTCGATACCCAGCCTGCTCGTCGGCCAGCAGAGCTTCAAGGGCTTTGAGTCCGGTGCGTGGAACAACCTGCTCGATCTGGCCGGCTATCCGAAATCGGCCCCCTTCGGCGCCAAGCAGTCGGGCGCGTTTGCCAAATGAAACTGGCAGCATGGAACGTCAATTCGCTAAAGGTTCGCCTGCCGCAACTACTTGAATGGCTTGATTCGACCCAACCGGACGTTGTCTGTCTGCAGGAAACCAAACTGGAAGACCACAACTTCCCGCAGAACGAAATCGAAGCCGCCGGTTACGAAGTCGCCTTCTCCGGCCAGAAAACCTATAACGGCGTCGCGCTGCTTTCACGCCTTGGCCTCAGCGAGGTCATTTGCGGCAACCCGCATTTCACCGACCCGCAAAAACGCCTGATCGCCGCCACTGTTCAGGGCGTTCGTATTATCTGCGCCTACATCCCGAACGGGCAGGCTGTCGGCACTGAGAAATACGCCTACAAGCTCGACTGGCTCGCCGCGCTCGAACGCTGGCTTGCAGAACAACTGATCCGCTATCCGGAACTCGCCCTGGCCGGTGATTACAACATCGCGCCGGAAGACCGTGACGTGCACAATCCAGCTGCATGGGAAGGGCAGATTCTATGCTCCCCACCCGAGCGGGATGCCTTCCAGCGTTTATTGGCTTTGGGCTTAAAAGACAGCTTCCGCCTGTTTGAACAACCCGAGAAAACCTTTTCGTGGTGGGATTACCGAATGCTTGGCTTCCAGAAGAATCAGGGGCTGCGTATCGATCATATTTTGCTCTCGACACCACTGGCCGGCCGTTGTACCGCAGCTGGAATCGACCGTGAAATGCGCAAGCGTGAACGTCCCTCTGATCACGCCCCGGTTACCATCAATCTGACTTAGTTAGCAGAGCCCATCTGCAAGCCAATAGGCGCCGGCATTTCAGGCGCACCACCTCAAAGATCGCCAATTGACGGGGCTCGCAGAGCACATAAAACGCGGGTTTCCATTACAAGTGCAACACCTTTACTGTGAGGGAACAGGAGGGAGTTGCAAATGGACAAGAGTTACGAGCATTTAAGTTCGCAGGAGCGGGAGCGGATAGCGATAGGGGTAGCGCAAGGACAGAGTGCGCGGGCGATCGCCCGCGCACTCTGTCGATCCAACAGCACCATCAGTCGAGAGATTCAGCGAAACGCCTCGGAGGCCTACAGTGGCGTGACCGCCCACGAGGCGGCCCGACATCGGCTCAGGAAAGCCCGGCGCCCGGCGCGATTGCCCCACCGGGGGCTAAATAACGGACTATGGTGTAATGTCGTTCGTCAGTTACGGCGGGGTCTCTCGCCGGAACAGGCGGCATGCCGGCTAAAAGCCCGGCATCCAAAGCAACCGGAGTTCTGGGTGAGTCACCAAACCATCTATCGAGCCATCTACATCCTGCCGCGAGGAGAACTCAAGCGGGATCTGATGGATTGCCTACGTCGGGATGGCAAGCCCTACAAGAAACCTGGTGCCTCAACCGAATCGCGTCGACGCTGGATCGAACATTTGATTACGGAGCGCCCCGTAGAAGCGGAAGACCGCCTGACAGCCGGCCACTGGGAGGGCGATCTGGTGATCGGCCAAGGCAAGTCGTCTCAGGCCATCGGTGTGCTCTATGAGCGGACGAGTCGCCATATCCGTTTGCTCAAACTGGCGCGTCACGATGCCTGGTCAACCTACCGGGGGTTCAGGCGGGCGCTACGTCGGGTGCCGGAGACTTTCTGCCAAACATTGACTTATGATCAGGGAAGCGAAATGGCTGAGCACCGACGACTGACGGCAGCGACCGGGATTCAGGTGTTCTTTTGCCATCCTCATAGCCCATGGGAGCGCCCGGGCTGCGAGAACGTCAATGGTTTGATCCGGGAATATCTGCCTAAGGGGTATCCCCTCGACGATGTCGGGCAGGCGGTCTTGGATAAAATCGCTTATATGCTGAACACCCGGCCCCGGAAAACACTAAACTGGCGTACACCCAATGAGGTCTGGAAGGCCATGACGAACGGGATGACCTTCGAACAGGCCATTCAACAGCCAATTTTATGACCCGTTGCACTTGTTAATTGAATCCGCCAAATAATAAAAATATGATGTCGCGGGTTTTTAGACTTGTCCGGTTCTGTAGCACATGAATTGTCCGCTTTTCTGTCGGAGGCGGGAAGCGGCGGAGGGCGTAGCCCGAAGCCGGTTTCCGTCTCCGACGGCGCGCCTGGCGAACAGTTCAGGCGGCCTGTTGCAACTCGTCGGTAATGGGTCTCCCGTCGGGCGTGAAATAGGCCAATCCGCGTGGCCCGTGAAACAGCGCGAGCGCTCCATTGGCATAGCGATGCACGCGAACCCGGGCCTTGACGTAGTGGCACCGATGCCGATCTGCCGGAATCTGCAGGATCAACCTCTCGAAGCGCACACAGTTATCGTTGCCCACGGTGCGTTCGTACTGCTCGCACAGGATGTCCTCCAGGCTGCCACCGATCCAGGGTACGAAGGCCGAACCCGGCTCCATCGCCGGCTGGGCAAACTCGGCGTTAAACGCCGGCAGATAGACCTCCCGCAGGTAGCGGTTGGCGGCCGCCATGTCGGTAATGCCCGCCAGCGCCAATTCCTGCGGCAAGCGTCCCTGATGCGTGCCAAAGGCCCGCTCCGAGCGCCCCCGTGCCTCGGGTGAGTAGGCGGCAATCATGTCGATGCCCAACTGCTTCATGGCGCGGCCAAACTGGGTGAGGTTCTCCTTGTCGACTTTGCCGTCGGCGTCGGGCGTGTGCCAGTAATGGCTGCCCCGATCGCTGTAGAACGAACTGAACAGGCCCTGGGCATCAATCACCTCCTGTACGCCCCGGAAGCTGCTGGCCGTGCCTTCCTCATCGACGAAGAACATCGAGTAGTGCCAACTCGTGGCGTCGTCCATCGTGACGATCAAGTCCCACTTCTGCTTGATCACCCATTCGTGAGTGCTGCCGTCCTGATGAATCATCATTCCCGGCAGTGCGGACCGTTCCCGCCGCTTCCGATGCGCGCCACGCTTCTCGGCCTTGGGCACCAGCTTTGCCTCCTGCAGACGCTTTTTGACCCACGTGTAGCTGCGCGTGCCGCCTTCCCGCTTGTACCAGCTGTGGAAGTGCTTCACGTTCCAGCCGCGGTGCCGGGTTCGATACCGGTCCGACAAGGCCATGACTTCATCGACCGGCGCCCGGCGGTTGGAGACCTGCTCCAGGCGCCGGTCAATCAACCCGTCTAGCCCTTCGGCCTCGTACCTCGATAGATACCGCCGGAAGCTTCGCTCGCACATCCCCAGCAGCTGCGCTGCCTCGCTCTGCGTTAGCCGTCCTGTGTTCCACCCTTCATACGCTTCTTCGAATCTCATCTTCCGGATCTCCTGTAGCACTTCCGTCCGTCTCATCTCGTACCCCCTTCGGGGCACTATGACGACCGGACAGATGGCGTGCTACAAAACCGGACAACCTATTAACTCCCAACACCGAACTTCGGCATGCCTTGCGGCCGATAGCCGATTTCGGCTATCGTGTGTTGCGCGTGGTGTTCAATCAGACCAAGAGCCCGCCGCATGTTGTTACCGCCTACTTCGATCGCACCATGAAAGGCAAGCTATGAAGATTGAATATGATCCCGAGGTCGATGCACTGTACGTGCGTCTGACGGAAAGCAAAGTCATCGAATCCGAGCAGGTGCAGCCGGGGATCGTCCTCGATTTCGATGCCGAGGGGCAGGTGGTTGCGGTCGAGGTGTTGAACGCAAGCCGGCGTGCAACGCCCGTCAGGCCAGAAAAGGC
>JANNGP010000182.1:0-1950 GCA_031403915.1 Betaproteobacteria bacterium | reverse complement strand
CAAGTCACGCGCAACCGTCAGCCGGTCCCTCAGGTAGGTGAGGTACGAGTGAATCCCATCGCGCCACGTATCGCGGAACGCTTTCACCTGCTCCGGCTCGCGAGTGATGTGCCCCGCGTTGCCGTCCTTCACGTCGCGGCTGGTCGTGCTCCACTGGAAGTTCGAGTTGAACTTGATGCCGTAGGGCGGGTCGAGGTACACGCACTGCACCTTGCCGCGCAGGCCCTCGCGCTCGGCCAGTGACGCCATCACCTGCAGGCTGTCGCCCAGGATCATCCGGTTCGACCAGTTCTGGTCGTGGGCGTAGAACTCGGTCTTGTCCGCGTCCTTCGGAATGCCGTTGAAGTCGGCAAACAGGTCGGGGGTGCGTTCACCGGCTGCATGCTCACGCTCACGCGTCTCGCGCAGCAGGTCATCGACCAGCGCCTTGGCATGCACCTTCTCCTGGATGTACAGCGGCGGCGCGTGCACGACCAGGTCGCTCCAGTCCTGCGTGTCCTTGCCGCGCCAGACAAGCTGTGGGTCGAGGTCGCGGTTGCGCTCGCCCTTCTCGGCGTCGAGTGCAGCGCCCACGTCGGCGCGCGGATAGGTCACCCGCACGGGCGCGAGTTTCTGCTTGGCCAGCACCGACTGGTACTCCGCCGTCGGGATGTTCTTGCGCTTGGCGTCGTCGTGGTTCAGCGTGGTGACCGCCTTGCCGGCTACGCTGCCCTTGGAACCGTTGGAACTCTTGGATGTGGCCATGTTGGGTCTCAGGCAACGGCCGGCATGGGGGTCAGGGTGCGGTCGATCATGTGGTTGAAGGCCTGCTCGACCTTGGCGGCAAAGTCGTGCTGCATCGCATAGACGTCGGTGAACTCGGCGAAGGTCCAGCGGCCATGTTGGCCCAAGCGGTTGACGCCCGGCACCCAGTAGACATCCATCGTGTTCTTCTTTTCTTTGGCGTCTTCGCCGCGATAACCCTTGATCTCGACGACGAGGTTCAGCAGATCGGCGTCACCGTGGCCGTCATCGACGCGGACGATGAAGTCAGGACGGTATTTGCGCATCTCGGCCTGGTAGCGGTACGGCACTTCGAGCCCAAGGTTGTGGTTCTTCACGTAGGCGCGCACACGGGGGTGCGCTTCGGCCACGCGGCAGAACTCGGCTTCCCAGTCGCTGTCGAGCACCACCCAGTTGATGTGGCAGCGGCGGGAGTCAGTTTCGTAGCGTTCGGTCTTGGTTGTGTTGAAGCCGACATGCCGGGTGCTGCCGGTCGGGTTGTAGGGTTCGAGCACGGCCTGGATCGGGCGGTCCTTGGCCAGCTCAGCGCGCACGATGCCCGCAGTGATGCGTTCACAGGCGGTGTCGGCCAGGGCCTTGTACTTCAGTTGTGCCGGAAAGGTTCCACCTTTGCAGACCAGGTGACCTTCGTCGAGCCATTGCTTGACGATGCGCTTGAGCTGGCCGAACAGGTGCAGCTTGGGCGCCTCGCCAGGGTCGCGCCACTTGTCGAGCACGAGGAAGCGCGTGAGTTCGTAGACCACCTGCGACGGGCGGACATCGGCTGTATGCGCCAGTGTCAGATCGACCGGCTCGCCGATGATGCCGCTGTTGCGCGTTTCGGTGGCGCCCACCAGTTCCGGGGTGAGAGTCAAGGTGGAGTCGTCGTTGAATGTGGCGGTAATCCGCTCTTCGGGCAGCTCGATGCGGTAGCCCTGCACCCGAGGGAATCGGATTTCGAGCGCGTCGCGCTCGGGGCGCACCGCCTTCACATGCACCGTTTCGCGCGGCGGCTGCGGTGGCGCCACCACCGGCTCGGCGTTGAAGTCGAACGGGATGCCCAGTACATCGGCGTACTCGACGTTGAAGAGGCCGTCGTTGTTCAGCTCGTAGCTCTGGCGCCGCAGCGCACGGCCGATGACCTGCTCGCACAGCAGTTGGGTGGCAAAGGCACGCACGCCGAGCACA
>JANNGP010000181.1:0-11224 GCA_031403915.1 Betaproteobacteria bacterium | reverse complement strand
TTGTAGGTGCCACCGTACAGCGTCGAGGCCGAAATGATGTTGTCACCGGCTTCGGCGATGGTCATGATCGCATAGGTAATAGCGGCCTGCCCGGAAGCCAGCGCCAGTGCGCCGATGCCGCCTTCGATTGCAGCAACGCGTTTCTCCAGAACGTCTTGCGTCGGGTTCATGATGCGCGTGTAGATGTTGCCGGCGACCTTCAAGTCAAACAGGTCGGCACCGTGTTGGGTGCTGTCGAAGGAGTACGAGGTGGTCTGGTAAATGGGGACAGCCACCGCCTTGGTCGTGGGTTCGGGGCTGTAGCCGGCGTGCAGGGCGAGGGTTTCGAATTTCATGGCTGTCTTCCGAGGCGAAGTAGGGTTCAAAGTGTGAATATTAGCACCGGGAGTGCTACAGCTAAGAACGAGATTTCATGTTCAAATTACAGCAATAAAAAAGCGCCCCGCAGGGCGCCTTCACATTCGGCCGGTGCCAAGTTACATGCGCATAAGCTGGCCGTTGTTGACGCGAACGCGGTCGCCGGTACGCAGGGCGGGTGGTTGCGCTTCGGTATAGACCCGGGTGTTGCCGTCGTCAAAACGTACGGTGATTTCGTAGTGCTTGGCAGAGCGAGCACTTTTCTCAATTTCGTTACCGGCATACCCGCCGCCAACGGCGCCCACGACGGCGCCGACCGTTTTGCCTTTGCCGCCGCCAATCTGGTTGCCAAGCAGGCCGCCGACCACAGCGCCGCCAATGAGGCCGAGGCCGCTTCCTTCGCCTTTTTGCTCAACTTCACGGATGTAGTCCACGGTGCCGCAGTCGCGGCAGGTGTTGTTGTTATATTGCTGTTGCTGCTGTTGTGGCTGGTATTGCTGTGGTGGGGGCGGCGGACGTTGGGTTTCGCTATAAACGCCGCTATCGTTCATCGGTGCGCTGGCACCATAGCTGCGCTGTGCATATGCCGTATTGCTGACGAGAATAATGCCGGCGATCAGGGCGAAGAGGGTGTTTTTCAGGTAGTTTTTCATGAGACGCCTCACAATAAGCTGAACGGTGAGCGATTAACGCATTTGCCGGCGGGTTGGACGACACTAGACACAAAGCATTACAACTCATTACGGGGGAAAACAAACCCCAGTGCATTGAGAGTATGGAATGCGTCGGGCGGTTTGGCAAATGGCGGTTGTGATTTAAAAATAGCAGGGCGCACCCCAAGGGTGCTTCTTCGCGTTACGCCATGCGGCGTAACACTTAGGGCGCCCCGCCGTTGGCGGGATTTCCTACGTAAAGCAAAAGTGGCCGGTCGCCCCGCCGTTGGCGTGACTAAAGCAAAATAGTTTGGGCGTCCCGACTTCGCCGGGATTTCCTACGTAAAGCACCAGAGGGTGCTTTACTCCGGTCTCATCTGCGGGAAGAGGATGACGTCGCGGATATTGGCCGAATCGGTGAGCAGCATGACCAGCCGGTCGATGCCGATACCGCAGCCGCCGGTCGGGGGCAGGCCATATTCAAGGGCGCGGATGAAGTCGGCGTCGTAGTACATCGCCTCTTCGTCGCCGGCGTCCTTGGCCTTGGCCTGCGCCAGAAAACGCTCGGCTTGAACTTCGGGGTCGTTGAGCTCGGAGAAGCCGTTGGCGATTTCGCGGCCGACGATGAACAGCTCGAAGCGCTCGGTAATGTCCGGGTTGTCGTTGCTGCTACGCGCCAGCGGGCTGATTTCAGCCGGGTAGTCGATGATGAAGGTCGGGTCCCACAGCTCGGCTTCAGCCGATCCTTCGAACATCAGCAGTTGCAGGGTGCCAAGGCCCATGCCGGGCTTCAGTTCGACCTTCATGGCCGAAAGCTTCTGGCGCAGCCAGTCGGCATCGGTCAGTTGCTCGCGGGTGTATTGCGGGCGGTACTTCATCACCGCCTGGACCATGGTCAGGCGGTCGAAGGGCTTGGAGAGGTCGAGCGTGCGGCCCTGATACTCGAAGACTTCAGTGCCCAGCGCTTCACGCGCAGCGTGGCGCAGCAGGCCCTCGGTGAAGTCCATCAGCTTGCGGTATTCGGTATAGGCCTCGTAGAACTCCATCATGGTGAACTCGGGGTTGTGGCGCGGGCTCATCCCCTCGTTGCGGAAGTTGCGGTTCATCTCGAAGACCTTCTCGAAGCCGCCAACAACCAGCTTTTTGAGGTACAACTCCGGTGCGATACGCAGGAAGAGCTCCATGTCCAGTGCATTGTGGTGCGTCTTGAACGGGCGTGCCGATGCGCCGCCGGGGATCGGATGCATCATCGGCGTTTCGACTTCGAGGAAGCCGTGGTGTGTCATGAAGTTGCGGATCGACTGCACCATGCGGCTACGCGCCATGAAGGTGAAGCGCGACTGTTCGTTCATGATCAGATCGAGGTAGCGCATGCGGTACTTCTGCTCCTGATCGGTCAGGCCGTGGAACTTCTCGGGCAGCGGGCGCAGCGACTTGGAGAGCAGGCGGATTTCATTGGCCTGCACCGTCAGTTCGTTGGTCTTGGTGCGGAACAGTGTGCCGACCACGCCGACGATGTCGCCAGTATCCCAGCGTTTGAAGGCGGTGTAGACGTCTTCGCCGACCTTGTCGCGCGCCACGTAAATCTGGATGCGGCCGGAAACGTCAGAAATGGTAATGAACGATGCTTTACCCATCACGCGCTTGAGCATGATGCGGCCGGCAACCTTGACTTCAACCGGCGTGGCTTCGAGTTCCTCGCCCGATTTTGCATCGTAGCCCGCGATGATTTTGCCCGCCGTGTTCTCGCGTGAAAAATCGTTCGGGTAGGCTTTGCCCGTGGCGCGCCATTCGGCCAGCTTGGCGCGGCGCTCGGCGATGATGTGGTTCTCGTCTTGCTGGGGGAGGGAGGTTTCTTCAGACATGGGGTGTCTCGCTATCAATAATGGGTTGTGTGTTCTGGCTCAGACGCCCTGTTTCAGGCTGGCTTCGATAAAAAGATCAAGGTCGCCGTCGAGCACGCGCTGCGTATCGCCGGTTTCAACATTGGTGCGCAGATCCTTGATGCGCGACTGGTCGAGCACGTAGGATCGGATCTGGTGCCCCCAGCCGATGTCGGTTTTGGCATCTTCGAGCTTCTGTTGTTCGGCCTGACGCTTGCGAATCTCGGCTTCATACATACGCGATTTCAACATGGCCATGGCTTCGGCACGGTTACGGTGCTGCGAACGGTCGTTCTGGCACTGCACGACAATGCCGGACGGAAGGTGCGTGATGCGTACCGCCGAATCCGTCTTATTGATGTGCTGGCCACCGGCACCCGAGGCGCGGTAAGTATCGATGCGCAAATCGGCCGGATTGATCTCGATCTCGAAGGAGTCGTCGATTTCAGGAAATACCACCACCGAACAAAAGCTCGTGTGGCGGCGTGCGTTGGAGTCGAACGGTGATTTGCGCACCAGCCGGTGGATGCCGGTTTCCGAGCGCAGCATACCGAAGCAATAGTCGCCGGAGAGCTTGATCGTCGCCGCCTTGATGCCGGCCACGTCGCCCTCGGATTCATCCATGACCTCGACGGTGTAACCCTTGCGGTCGCCGTACTTCACATACATGCGCAGCACCATCGCAGCCCAGTCCTGAGCCTCGGTGCCGCCTGCGCCGGACTGGATTTCAACAAAGCAGTTGAGCGGGTCGGCCGGGTTGTTGAACATGCGGCGGAATTCGAGATTGGCAACTTCTTTCTCGACACCATCGACGTCGACCGAAACGGCGTTGAGCGTATCATCGTCGTTCTCATCCTTGGCCATGGTGAATAACTCATCGGCATCCTTGAGCGCATCACTGACACGGTCGAGCGTCAACACGACGTTTTCAAGCGACTTCTTTTCCTTGGAGAGCTCCTGCGCGCGGTCTGCGTTATCCCATACTTTGGGGTCTTCGAGTTCGCGCGAGACGGCGCTTAACTGATCAAACTTCTGATCGTAGTCAAAGATACCTCCGCAACTCGGTGGCGCGTTGGGCGAGATCCACGAGTCGGTTGGCGATAATATTGAGCTGTTCAGCTTCCATGATGATCCGGAGAGTAGGCGTTAAACCACGCATTATAACCGTTGAGCGCCCTGTATTTAAGGGCGGATAGATCGTTCATGGCAGTTTTTTCGACAGCCTGCTAAGATTCGCGGCAGACAAAAATGGACGGGTTAAACACAATGGCTCGCAAGAAAAAAATTCCCTGGTTGCCGGAGATCGGCGTGCTCGCAACCTACATCGGCCGCGCCAGCAAGCTCGCGCGGGGCGGCTACAACGTGCGCATCGTTGCCGAGACCTGCGGTGGGCGCATGATGGTCGAGGCTATCGGGCAGAGCGGCAACCCCGTCCGGTTCTCAGTCAAGCGCGAGAATCTCGCGCCCCTGCAGCCGGGGTTGTTTGATTGATTCACTGATTCTGTGAGTAATGGGTATTTATGGGCACTCCCACTATAGGTTACGAAGGCGATAGCACACTTACCAGAAGCGAGGTTGCGCGTCTCCAACTGGTCGAGGCAATAGATCTCTTCGTTGCTGAGAAATTCTTGGCTGCTCTTACGCTCGCCGGAGCGGCGGAGGAAATTCTGGGAAAGCTGCTCGTACATCGGTTGGCAATGCCCATAATCAAAGAATCAGCGCGAGCCGTCACGCAGTTACGGGGCGAAACTGGGCTGTCCATAATGAATGAGAAATCAGAGAAAGAGTTGGTTGATCTGTGGAATTCCGCGAGAAAACATGGCCAAACATTTAGTGAATCCAGATGATCAGTCGATTACGTTTAATCTCTGCGATGAGGCTTACTGGATGATTCGTCGAGCTTTGGAAAATGCAGAGAGATTGCATATCGCGGTTGTTAACAAGAGCAGCTTTGAGAACTGGTTTATCATCAACGCTACTTAGGTTAATCATATTTTTAGTTGTCATGCTAGCGAACGCAGGCATCCCGAAAATTCAAGGCGCAAGGCATCAGTCTTCGCCGGTGTGTTGGCTTGTTCAATATTTCGCCAAAAAAGGAGTAATCAATGAATCGCTTCCTTGTCTTTTTTCTCGCCCTGCTGATTACTGGTTGTGCAACAAAGTTAAGAGTAACCTTTGATTCTGATCCTCCTGATGCAGTCATTTTTTATGATGGAAGCAAGGAAGGGTATGCACCACAAACATTTCGTTTTGATGTTACTGAGCAGGAAAAACAACGTGGATTTGTAGAGATTCTCAACACAAAAGCGGTATGGGCAAGTGGTGCTAAGACTGAAACCGGGAGTATTAGAATTGATTTAAAGAAGGGGTTGTCTCAGTCTTATACACTTCAGCGTCCGGCAGGTGCACCAAGGCGTGAGGTAGATATCCGTTTTTCTCAAGAGCTTGCGCGTACAAGAGCTATGCAGAGACAAGCAGCTGCTCAAGAAGCGCAGACGGCGGCTCAGGAACGTCAAGCTGCTGCACTAGAACGACAAGCTGCTGCTCAAGAAGAGCGGGCAAGAGCCGAGCGATACAGATCAACGAATTGCACTTCCACGAATTTCGGAGGAACAATTAGCACATCGTGTTATTAGCTGAATAACTAAAAGGGGGCCCTGAGGCCCCCCGCAAATCAATGCTAATCAAAGGTAAAATGCGGGGAAACCACAGGACGCACCCAATTACTACTGAATCGGCCATCTTCATAGCTTTCAGCAATTTGCCTTCTCGTTTAACCGGGCATTTGTTCTATGCTATGCCATATGGATTGCGGCGTCTGTCCTCCATTCTCTACCTTTGATTCGCTAAGCTATTGGGAGAAGCAATGAAAGATTACGAAAAAGAAGCCGTCGACGAGAAAAATCGTGAAGAGTCTTTGGCGGGAATAACGAAAAATGATCCAATCGGCGCAACTCTGTTTGTAGTTGCACTGGCTCTCGGTCTAGTCGCCCTCTACAAATTTATAGCTACGTACGCAAATGTGGACTGGGACACGGCAAGCAAAGAGTCGCCTGCAGGAAAAATTATCTTTCTTATTATCCTCAGCATTGCATATCTTTCATCAATTCCTTGGCTTCTCCAAAAAGGGTTTCGAGGTCTTGCAAGTGTTATGAGTTGGATTGCCGGCTTAGCATTCGCATCATTTTTATTCGCAATCACGCCTTCCTGTAACAAAAGTAGTAATGGCTTAAACGGTCAAGGCGAACTTCCTTATTATAGGAAATAGCGTAGTACTACTTTTCAAAACGAAGACTCCACAAGCGCAGTAGTTTTTCGGCCCCATCGACACAGATTGCGTTGTTTGCAAAAGAATACCGACGTCGATATTCCTCACTTATCCCGAGCTCTCCGTAAAACGAATCCAGCGCCTTAACACTAAAGCGATAGCCACACAGCACAGCCCATACAAGGTAGTGTTGCCACCGGGCATCAAGAATAGCCCCCAAATCATCAATGCCGCTGGAGCAAACCTTTTCAACGGATAAAGAAGCTTGGCGTGTACAGTCAGCGTACTCAATCCGACCAAAATTGCCAACAGCACAACCAAGGGGTGAGAACTGCTCGGCGCTGTTGAATCTGTAGTGCTATTCCGAACGAGAACTTTGCCTTTTTGCCAGCTTGACGACAAGCTTATCGCTTCGTTGATATCATCTCTGGTCAGCTGTGGTTCAAGTTCCTTTCGATATTTTATTGATTCTGGCGCACCGTCAGATGCCGCAAGATTTGTCCATGCATAGGCTAGGACATTGTCTTTGGGTACTCCGTTCCCTTTGGAGTGCATGGACCCAAGGGCTAGCTGCGCATCGGTTTGTCCCTGAGATGCCGCCTTATGGATTAGTCCAACGCCTTCTGCACGATCTCGCGATGGCACGTTTCCGTTAATGTACATTGTGCCGAGAAAATACTCTGCGTCGATATCGTTTTGATTTGCGGCTTTATGTAGCCACCACTCCGCTTTTGCTAAATCTTGGGGCGCATCCACGCCTGTAAAGTAGCTTAACCCAAGATACGTTTGAGCAGCAGCGTTCCCAGCCTCGGCTTTTCGCGACAGGGCTTCAAACTCCTGCGCTGGAGATAGTATTGACGTACTAAGAGTCGATGGCGTCGATTTCGCTCTTTCCGTGCATGCGACAACAAGCGCGGCAGCAGCAAGAGTTGCCAATAAACTGATATGAAAAATACTGCGCAATAGCGACAATTGGTTTCTATTCTCACAGATTAAAAGGAGGCCAAGCGTTTTTTCCGACGCGATGAATTAAATGCGTTAAAAGGGCCAGTCCACGTTTTTTCTGCGCTGATCCGCTCGTACATCCACTTCGGGTCGAGGTCGGCGCCATTCGGCCAGGTGACGACGCCGAGTTCAACAACTAAAAGGGGACAGACCACGTTTTATCTGACGCGATCTGCTCGTACATCCACTTCGGGTCAAGGTCAGCGCCATTCGGCCAGGTGACGGCACCGAGTTCAAGGCGAGCCTGCGCAAACGCTTCCGGCGAGGCGATGCCGGCGAAGATGCCGCAGGAGGCGTCAGCCCGAACGGCCGACATATCCACAATGCCTGAAGACCCGTCGCAAAAGGTGACAGACAGCCGGTAGTCGGGCAGTACGGTGAGTGCCTGAACCCGCCATGGCGCGGCAGGCGTCACTCCAGCGGCTGAATCCGCTTGGGCAGTTGCTTGGCTTGGCATAAGTCCCAGTCCTCCATGAGTTCAATGCGGTGTTCGGCAGCCCATTCGAGGGTAAGTGCCAAGGCGCGTTTTGGTAATTTTCCTTCGATGACTTCCAGTGTCCGGATATCGATCAGTGCTTCAAACTCGCCGTAGAGCGCGTGAAAATGGGGTGGCGCGTGTTCGCGCCAGAACATCTGGATGACGATTCCGAAAAACTGGCTGATGGTCGGCACGGTATGATTCCTAAATGAGTTGCAGACGCCATTTCCATGTTCCAAATATACCGGAAAATAGCGCTTGGCGAGGTGAAGACTGGAATGCAAAGCGAGCCAAGACTTAGGGGTGATTGAGTTTGTTGCCCTGTAACGCCCGTCAATAGGCGTTCTTCAAAGCATAATCTGAAGAAGCATATGGCTATTGACTTCCAAGGCCGTGATTTCGAGATGCCCGTATCTATTGCCTCTCAAGGCCCCTTCCGCGAAATCAGGTCTTGCTGGCAGCCAGTTCAGCAGCAAACTGCCGCTTGGCTTGCGCTTTCATCTGTTTGACCCGGTATTCGGCCTTGAGGACGCTGGAGTGATCCGGATATTCCACGCTGGCGAGGAGTCGAGCCGGCGGGTGCATTCGTGTGTAGCGCGCGCCCTTGCCGCTGACATGCGTAGCGTAGCGCGCCGCAACATCCGTGGTAATACCGGTGTAGATGCTGCCGTCGCGGCATTCAATGAGGTAGAGAAACCACGGGTTTGGGCGTGGTTCATCGGCTTCCTTTGCCATCGGCGCGTCTTCCGGCAGCATAATTACCGGCCGGTATTACCCGGCTATTTCGCCACCCAGCGCGTCGACCAGATCGTCGAGCAGGTGAGCCACTTCGCCGGTCATCAGCGTGAAGTCGATGTCAAAACGCTCGTCTTCGTTTTCAGCCTGGCCGTCGGCTTGTTCCTTGAGAATGTCAAGGAAGCTGAGGCGCTTGATCTGCAGCTTTTCGTTGAGCAGAAAGGAAATCTTGTCGCCCCAGGTCAGGGCCAGTCGGGTTACCACCTTGCCGTCCGCGATGTGCTGACGGATTTCCTTGCCTTCCAGCGTGTGCTTGACATAGCGCACCGCTGAATTCTCGGCCGAGCGCAGTTCAAGATCCTGATCGAGCGTAAAGCCGCCTGGCGCTTCGCCTTCAGCGACCCATCCGGTCATCGCCGCCGAGGGCGATTGTGTGACCTTGAGCAGCGTGGCGGGCAGGCTGTCGACTGATTTGCGCAGGTGTTCAAGAAACTCCTCAGCCTTGGCTGGAGCGGCGGCGTCGATAACCAGCCAGCCATTGACCGGATCGATCCAGCCAAAGGTGGTGCGGCGACAAATAAAGGCGCGCGGCAGCAGTTCCACCGCCGTCGATTCGCGGAGGTCGCGCATTTCCTTGCGGCCCACACGGCGACCGGTGGATTCTTCGATTGCCTTGGCCCGATCGTTGGCCACCTGTTTGATGACCGAGGCGGGCAACAGTTTTTGTTCAACACCGAGTGCCAGAAGCCACTGCCGGTTGACAGAATGAACGAGGGCTCCCCCGTCGCAGGGGGCAACCCAGCCCATGCTTTGCGGCTCGCTGGCGCTGCAGGGTTGCAGCGTCACCTTGGATAACTGTTCTTCAAGCTGACTGGCGTTAATGACCCAGTTTTTGGGCAGGCGGTAGATCTGTAGGTTTCTGAACCACATGGGGCAAACTCAAAAAAAGAGGAGGATTATAGGGCGGATTGTGCGACTTGATGGGGTGTTTTCAGCTTTTGGAGGGCTTGTTTTGTTGCGAGAGTTGAATGTGGCATGCCGTGTAGTTCATAATGTCGGTATGAATGATCCACAAACTATTGATCCGCGTCGCCGGATTCGCGAACTTCAGTCCATTCCGGAGCGGGATCGCACCGATGAGCAATGGGATGAGTTGAACGAACTCGAAATCCGTACCGCACCCGGCAACCGGGAATCAGACCGGCAGAATGAACGGCCGGGTGAAATGCGTCAGGGTGCTCCCGTCCACGCTCGTCGCCCCGACCGTAATCAGGGGCCAAGAAACAACAGCGGCCCGAGGCCGGATACGCGGCCGCAGGAAAACCGGGCTGATGGCCGGCCACCCAAGCGGCAGCATCGGCGCCCGAAACGCCCCGGAGGCCCCATGGGTGGTGCCGAGGGAGGCGGTAATGGCACAGGAAACACCGGTGGCAATGGTGGTGAAAGCACCGGTGGAAACAGCAGCGGTAATGCCGGCAACAGTGGCGGTGGCGAAACTCAGTAGCGGAAATAACTCCAAACAGCCCCGGGTATGGAAATCCCCGGGTTTTTTGTGTTCCTTTTCCGTGTCGTGCGCGCCAGCATTCATGCGGCCTTCGTGGCCTGCTTCTTAAATATCAAGCCGCCGGCTCCGCAGCGAGCCAGAGGCATTTCCCTTTGCTTTCTTTTTGAATTGCCGCGAGCACCCGTTCGTGTTCGGTCAGTTCGTCTTCATCGGCGCGAATGATGCACTGCGGTTTTCGCGGGGCGGTGGTTCGCGCTTGTTCAGCGGCTACCGTTTGGGGCGCGCTGTCCTTGCTCAAATCCATGATCAGGCTTTCCTGTCCCCGGGTCATCGCGACATACACTTCAGCCAGAATCTCGGCATCAAGTAGAGCGCCATGCAGGGTGCGATGCGAATTGTCGACGCCATAACGCTCGCACAGGGCATTGAGGTTGTTCTTCTTGCCCGGAGAGAGGTCCTTGGCCATGCGCAGGGTGTCGTGCACGCCATGGCAGACGGTGCTGATCGGTGCCATGTCGAGCAGAGCAAGTTCGGCATTCAAAAAACCGATGTCGAACGGGGCGTTGTGAATGATTAGTTCGGCACCGCGCACAAAGTCGAGAAACTCGGCAGCCACTTCAGCAAAACGGGGTTTGTCCTGCAGAAATTCAAGACTGATGCCATGCACCGAGAGCGCTCCAGCATCGATGTTGCGCTCGGGGTTGAGGTAGCGGTGGAAATGCCGGTTGGTCAGCCGTCGGTTGCGCATCTCGACACAGCCGATCTCGATGATGCGGTGTCCAAGTTTGTGTTCAAGGCCGGTGGTTTCAGTGTCGAGGAATATTTGGCGCATGCCTAGTTTGTCCGGTCAGGAATTTATAAAAAACAATTTAACCACGAAGAACACGGAGAGCACGAAGAAAAACAAAGATTTTAAATTTGTTTTCTCACCCGATTGGGAGCATGTCGAATGAGTTATAACTGATCGCTTCTCTTCGTGCTCTTCGTGAACTTTGTGGTTCAGCCGTATTAAGGTTTTGATGGAGCCGCCAACAACTCGTCGATACCGCGATTGGCCAGCGCATCGGCATGTTCGTTACCCGGATGCCCGGCATGCCCTTTGACCCACAGCCATTTGATGTCGTGTTGTTTGGCGAGGGCATCAAGAATTTGCCAGAGATCGGCGTTCTTTACCGGTTTTTTGTCGGCGGTGCGCCAGCCATTGCGTTTCCAGTTGTGAATCCACTCACTGATCCCTTTTTGTACATATTGGGAATCGGTGTGTACGTGCGCTGTGGATGGGCGCTTGAGGGCTTCGAGTGCGCGGATGACGGCGGTCAGTTCCATGCGGTTGTTGGTGGT
>JANNGP010000180.1:0-26096 GCA_031403915.1 Betaproteobacteria bacterium | reverse complement strand
GAGGGAATCAATCTCCTGCATCTTGGTGCCGACCTGCGCCTGGACTCTGGCAATGTTATTGAAGGATTGGTCGAGATTGGTCAACTCTGCGCCCAATTCATTGGCGAATTGCGACGTTGTGTACGTTGACGATCCGATAGGTGACCGCAGGATACCGATCAAGTTCTGCATGGTCTGGAACAGGCTTTGGTTGGTACTGGGCTCAACGGTCAAGGTATCCCCGTCACCCGGTTGTCCCTGCACAACAATCTGCCCTCCGTAATCAGCAACCGGCGCCGTCGTCTTTTCCAGCTTGATGGCCTGACCTGGTGAATAGGGTCGGGGTGCAGCCAAAAGCGCTACGGGTGTCGCTGGTGTCGTATTGTCGTAAATTTGATACGTTGCTGACACCACACCAGCCGCCGATGTCGTTGTGGAAAACTGCACCATGAAATTTCGAGGGTTCCCGGCCGCACTCCATTTTCCAGCGTCAAGCACCGAACCGGCATCGACCGTCGCTGTCCCTTTGTTAATCCCTGAACCGGGATTGATCAGGAATGAGTCGCCGGCTACGGGCACACCACTTACAACCACATTGGCAGAGAAATTCACTCCCCCATTTGTCAGCAAGGGAATCGTGGTTGGGTCCGCGTAGGGGATTGGGGCTGTTGTTCCTCCCACAGGATCGCTTATCTGGTAGTTAGTCGCGTCAGGAAACGAGATCGTAATTGGCCGGCCAGCACCTGCATTATTCAACGCTGTCGCCCATAATGTTCGATTAACCACGGAGCCACCATCGGCCGTAACAGTTGATGTTGGATCTTTGATACCGACGCTAACACCAACGCCGAAATTGCCACCGGTTCCCGTTACAAAGGTGCCGTTGCCCTGTTTTGCTATCATGAAAACATCGCTGCCGGCAGCACTGACTGCCATTTGCTGAGAAGACGAAACCTGTAGCAAGCGCTCACCGTCATCTCCATAGTACGTCACTGGCCTCGCCATCGCTGGCGGAACGGGCGCGAGCGAACTATCAACAGCGAAGGGGCGAACATTGCCCTTATATCCGGAGAACAGATACTCACCTACGCCGTTATCGCTGTTTGCGATCCCCAGCATTTCACTCAGACGCGAATCCAGTTCGGTCGCAATCGTCTCACGATCACTCTTGCTCAACGTTGTATTGCCCGCTTGAACCACACGCTCACGCACATTCTGCAGCGAGTTGATCAGATCGCTTAGCTGGCTTTCTACCAAGCCCAACTGACTCTTGGCCTGCCCCTGATTTTCAATGTATTGCTGGTTCACCTCCTTGGTCTGGGTTGCGACCAAAGCCTGTGCTGCCGCAACCGGATCATCCTGCGGGGTAAGCACCCGACGACCAGACGACAATTGATTCTGCAGTTTATACAAACTGCTCTGACCGTTCTGAATGCCTAAGGCACCTGAATCGAATATTTGACTGGTACTGATACGCATAGAAAACCTCTTAGCCCATTATTCCCAACAAAGTATCAAACAAGCCGGTACCAATCTGCAGCGACTTGGCGGAAGCCTGGTAGGCCTGCTGGAAGCGAATCAGATTGGCCGCTTCCTCATCAAGATTGACGCCTGAAAGCGCTTCACGTGCTGCTTGAGATTGTTTTAACAGCGATTTCTGCGCCTCTCCGGTCACAGAGATTTGACGTGTCTTGTTGCCGATATCACTGACCAGTTGGGCATAGGCTGTCTGGTAACTTGCCGTTTTCCCTGACATGGTATTCTGGGTCTGGAGACTCCCAAGTGCCAGCGCGTTCCGGCCATCAGAGACTCCAGCCGTATTTTCCCCAATGGAAAAGGAATCACCGTTGTTTAAATTGCCATTAATTTTAAAACTTACCCCGGCAAATGAAATCGTGGCGTCCGAAGCATAAGGAATGGTCGGCCCCGGATAGACCGTGGTCGCGCTACCCACAGTGACCGATATATTGGCACCGGCAGGAACGCCTGTCAGGGTAAGCAATCCCGTACCACTGGCATAAGTCAGCGATACGCCAGTAGCAGGAATGGATGTTGCGCTAAAGCCCGAGAATGTATTCCCGGCAGATACTTTCCCGCTACCGCTGTTGGTCGATGCTGATGCTGTGCGAATCGGCATGGCCGCAGCAATCAAGCGTGCGTCTCCAGCGACCGCCGGATTAACCACCATATTCTTTGCCGCTTCAGCCACGGGTCTGATGACAAAGGTGTCGCCGGCGTTCATTGCACCGGCCAAAGCGAATGAAAACCCTTCGCTTCCGGCAACTTCTGCTGACAAATTAGCAAAAGTTTTCCCTGGCAATAGAGTCGCCCATTGCTTGCCATCTGTCAGACGCGTCAAGGTATGGTTTGTGCCGTCATAAGAAAGTCGGTAGTCAGCATTGGTTAATTTGGTATAGAAATTGGCACTGTCAGCCGCCGAGCTCAGCACCTGAGTTGACGCACCGACGGCAACTGTTGCGCCAGTCAAAGTCAGAACCTCACTTGCAGGAAGTGCCGCCAGTACTGTTGCCTGTAAGGCCCCCAAAGTCGCGCCCGTCCACACAACACCATCCGATTGACGTGTTAACGAATAGGTTCCGGCCACGTTTGCCAGGGTATATCTCCCGTCAATGGATGGCGCAGCCAGAGTTGCCGTCAGCACGGCCGCACTGGTATTCCCGTTATTCGCCAGCACTGTCGGCGATGAAATCGTGAAGAAGTCTGTCTTGAAATTGGCATCGCCAATCGATTGCCCCAATAAATCCTGCCCCAGCGCTTGTTGTGCATTGAAGGTCAAGGCCAATGAAGCGGCGTTGCGCCCAAGATCGTTCTGAGTCCGATCCAGCGACTCACTGCGGAACTTGAGCAGACCCCCGATACTTCCGCCGGTAATAAGGGATTCAGGCAATTCCTGATTGCCGCCAGCATTGCTCAGACCCACAGCAAACCGGGAGGGATCAGCAGCCGAAGGCGTAGCGGTCATAGTCATCACCTGCGTACCGACAACCAATTGTTGACCCGTACCAATGAAGACATTGAAGCTGCCGTCTGTATTTGTGGTTGTCGTGACCTTGATCAGCATATTCAGTTCGCTGACCAGTTGGTCACGCTGATCGTGAAGATCATTCGCCGGCTGATTGATCGACGACTCGGCGATGACAATGCTCTGATTCAACTCGGCGATCTGCCTGGAATAGGAATTAACCGTTGCCACTTCAGTCGATAATTGGGTGTTTACGTCTTCGTACATTTGACCAAGACGAGCCTCCAGCCCTTGAAAACGAGCAACCAAAGACTGTGCCGTAGAAATCATGGCCTGACGAGCAGGCAACTGCGACGGGTTGGCCGCGACCTGCTGCACGCCCTTAAAAAAATCCTGCAAGGCTGGCGAAAGACCTGAGTTCGGGTCGGCCAGCATGTTGTCGATCTGGGCAATCTGTGTGTAGTACGTTTCCAACTCGCTACTGGTGGTTTGCGTACGATTGACCTGATTACCCAGGAAGCTGTCGTACAGACGTTCAACAGTTGACACATGCGAACCTTGACCGATAAACCCGGCGCCGGTCAACATCGCAATATTTGTAACCTGAACGGTCCGCTGACGGTTAAATCCAGGCGTGTTCTGATTGGTGATGTTGTGCTGTGCCGTCTGCAAGGCGATTTGTGCGCCCTGCATTCCCGAAATTGCCGAACTTAATAGCCCTGTGCCCATGATGCAAACTCCTGTTCTATGCCTTTAACGGCAGTCTTACCCAATTATTGAGGCCTGTATTCAGCCGACCAATGCCTGTCGAAGCGTGCTGCCATGAATGATCCGGTTGAGTTTGTCGGCATACATGGGGTCGGTGGCATAACCCGACTGTTGCAGTGAACGAGCAAACTGCGTGCCATCTTTCTGCCCCAGAACACCGGAAAAACGAGGATTGTTTTTCAGCAGACTGGCGTAATCGCGGAATGCCTCAGCGTAGGAGCCATAAACCCGGAACTTCTCACGGGAAGGCTGGGCAACACCATCAACAAATTCCGTGGTTTGCACCTCAACCGAGGCGCCTTGCCAACCACGACCGGCCTTGACACCAAAGAGGTTGTAAGACGGCGACCCATTAGCCGTTTTGATTTCGCTTTTACCCCAGCCACTTTCGAGCGCCGAATGAGCCACCAGAAACTGAGGTGGCACACCGATATCACTGGCGGCTTCAACAGCGTGCGGCCACACACGATTGACGAAGTCACTGGTGTTTCCTGACGCACCAACCAATCCTGCAGACTCGACACTTGCGCTTGACGTGCTACGGATTCTGTCTGCACCTGCCCCCGGGAAACGTGCGGCAGAACTTGCCGTTTGGTGTTCAAGCAGCGATTTTTGTAAAGCCTCAAGCGACGATGCTGGATCAACAGACGAGCCCGTTGCAAGGTTTTTACCTAACTGGTGCTCAATCAACCTGGCAAAACCGAGCGAGCCCTTGGCCGAAAGGTTCTGCGCCAGCTGTTGATCCATGATGGACGTAAAGAAACGGGTCTGATCACTATCCATCGGCCCATCCTGCGGCGTTGCATCGCGCATGCTCTTGAGCATCATCTGCAGCATCAGGCTTTCAAACTGCTGCGCCGCCTGTTTTAACCCGCCTTGAGGATCCTGTTTGATTTTGAGGCGAATATCGGCGGCTGTCTTGGGATCGAGGACAAAACGGTTGGCATTAAGATCTTCAGCTTTCATAAGCTGAACAGTAGCAATTTCCGCGCCTGTCTGGCGGCCTGAAGAATCTAGGCTGTGGGTCGGGCTTCAGCCCGACAAAAGATGCAGAACGGGCTAAATCACTTCCAGGTCTGCCCTCAGGGCACCCGCCGCCTTCATCGATTGAAGAATCGACACCAGATCCTGCGGATTTGCACCCAGCGCATTGATCGCTTTGACCACCTCGGAAAGGTTTGCGCCAGTCTTCAGGTGCATCAACGCGCCACCACCGGCCTTGATTTCGATGTCAGTTTGTGTGGTCGTTACCGTCTGACCCCCTGAAAACGCATTCGGCTGGCTGACCTGCTGCTCGGTATTAACCACGACCGA
The DNA here is from genome assembly GCA_031403915.1 of Betaproteobacteria bacterium. Classification (GTDB taxonomy): domain Bacteria; phylum Pseudomonadota; class Gammaproteobacteria; order Burkholderiales; family Rhodocyclaceae; genus Propionivibrio. The sequence continues at coordinate 21,052 of JANNGP010000180.1, read as the reverse complement.
CAATGCACCATGCGCGATGGCACAAGACTCTATAGTGACGGTCTGGTTCATCACCACAGATCCGGTGCGAGGATTCACTATCACCTTTGCCATTGATTTCATTGGGCGCACTTCAAGATTTTCGATGCGACCCATGAAAGCAACACGGGAATTAACCTCTTCAGGCGCGAAGACCCGAATCAGCCGACCATCCAAGGCTTGCGCCACACCCGAACCCATTTCGCGGTTAATGACTTCCACCACACGTTGCGTCGTCCCGAAATCGGTATTGCTCATTTCGTAATGTACGAATGGTCCTTGTCCTAGCGCTGTCGGCACTTCACGTTCAACCGTCGCTCCTGCCACAATGCGGCCGGCAAGAAGGTGATTGATCACAGCCTTGCTCCCGGCTGCTGCCGCGCCTGCGCCACCAACCATCAGGTTGCCTTGCGCCTGTGCATAAATCTGTCCGTCCGCCCCCTTCAGCGGGGTCATCACCAGGGTACCACCGCGCAAACTTTTGGCATTGCCCATCGACGACACGGTGACGTCGATGGGCTGGCCGATTCTGGCGAAAGGTGGCAAATTTGCGGTAATCATCACCGCCGCAACGTTCTTGAGTTGCAGCGACTGTGTTGTCGCCAGGGTTGTACCCAATTGAGCCAGCATGTTGATGATGCTCTGGGTGGTAAATGGCGTCTGTGTCGTCTGATCGCCCGTGCCATCCAGGCCGACAACGATCCCATAGCCTACCAACTGGTTGTTACGAATACCCTGAACCGAAGCCAGATCCTTGATGCGCTCTGCCCAGGCTGCGCCACTCAGCAATGGCAAGCCGCAACAGGCAAGAATTGCCACAAGACGCCAAAGTTTGCCGGTTTTCATAGCCCTCGCCTTGTACTCATCAGAAAGGCAAGAAGGTCAGGAAGAATCTCGCCAGCCACCCTAAAACCTGTGCCTCGCTGATCACACCTGACTCTTTGTATTCGATGCGCGCATCAGCGACATACGCCGAGTTGATCGTATTCGCCGCATTAATGAAATACGGGTTCACAACTCCGGAAAGCCGGATATATTCGGTTCCCGCACCGATCGACACCTGCTTCTCACCCGACACCAGCAGATTGCCATTGGGCATCACCTCAATCACGGTTACCGTGATGGTTCCGGTAAATACGTTGTTGGCAGCGGCATCTCCCTTGCCGGCCAGCGATGCGGTAGTTTGCCCGGTTGCTGACATTCCATTGAGAGAAACCCCTGGCAAACCCACAATCGGTCCGGCGGAGGCGCTCATGCTGCTGGAGCGACTCATGTTCGTATTTGATTTGGTTGATGCAGACGTCGTTTCGGCGATGGCAATGGTCATGGTGTCGCCGATATAGCGCGCGCGCCGATCTTCAAACAGGGTTCGCGAAGCACCCGCCTGATAAATACTCCCCGTCGCTGCGAGATTCTCCGGGCGGGGTGCCGGACGAGCCGTCATCGGCTGATGCACGTTGGTCGGCGGCACGGTTGTGCAGGCACTGACCGACAAGACCGCAAGAAGCACAAATATCCAGTTGGCCATCATCGCTCCATTACAACTGACCCAGGCGGGCGAGCATTTGATCTGCCGTTGTCACCACCTTGGTATTCATCTCATAGGCGCGCTGGGTCTGAATCATGCTCACCAGTTCCTCCGCCACATTGACGTTCGACGTTTCAACATAATTCTGCGTCAGATAGCCTGCACCATTGGTACCCGGCGTGGTGGGTGTCGGCGATCCACTCGACGCAGTTTCCAGATAGAAGTTTTCTCCGATCCTCTGCAAGCCGCCATTGTTGATAAAGGTTGCTACTTGCAGCGATCCGATTTGCGTTGTGGCTGTCGAACCCGACTGCGTTACAGAAACAACGCCATCATTGGCAATGGTAATTGTCAATGCATTGGGCGGTATGGTGATGCTTGGCTGAAGCGGATAGCCGCCGGACGTCACCATCTGACCCTGATTATCTTTCTGAAATGAACCGTCGCGAGTGTAAGCCGTTGTTCCGTCGGGCAGCAGAACCTGAAAAAAACCCTGCCCGTTAATAGCCACATCGAGCGGATTGCTGGTTTGCTCCAGAGCACCCTCCAGAAAATTGGTGACGGTCGAAATGGGGTTTACACCGGTACCGATTTGCAGCCCAGAGGGAATCTGGGTGGATTGTGATGACTGGGCTCCAGCCTGACGTATCGTTTGGTAGAGCAAATCCTGAAAAACCGGACGTTGACGCTTGAATCCGTTAGTGCTGACGTTAGCCAGATTATTGGCAATCACTTCCAGACTTGTTTGCTGGGCATCAATGCCGGTACGTGCAATCCAAAGGGAACGAATCATTGTCTTATCCTGTTAGGCATTCATCGAGAGGATCTGGCTCGCCTTGTTGGCATTGGCATCAGCGGTTTGCAGCATCTTGATATGCATTTCGAACTGACGAGCCAGGCTGATCAAGCTGACCAAAGCATCAACCGAGCTGACGTTGCTGCCTTCCAGCGTTTCGGGAGCAATTCTTACGTTTTCATCAAGGGCGGCCGGTTCGCCGAGTCGGGTACGAAACAACCCGTCGTCACCCCGTACCAAATCGGTTTCTGGCGGGTTAACCAGCCTGATGCGCCCGACAACGCTGGCGTTATTCGGCGCGCCAAACAGCGGGACAGTCGAGATCGTGCCGTCCGTTGCAATCGTGATGCTGTTGTCTGGGGGTATGGAAATCGGTCCACCATCGCCGAGCACGTTCAAGCCGCTGGTCGTTTGCAATTGGCCGTTGGCATTCATCTGCAGATTACCGGCACGGGTATAGGCCTCGCGGCCATCCGGCGTTTCCACCACCAGCCAGCCGGCACCCTGGACCGCCACATCGAGTGGACGACCAGTGGCCATCATCGGGCCTTGATCAAACACATTGGCCACCGACGCATCCACCGCAAAAGCCCGTGTCGGAGCACCCTCACCCTGAATCGGTACCGCCCGAAACCTGTGTTCCATGGCGCGGTAACCGGTGGTTGAGGCGTTTGACAAATTGTGCGCAACGCCCGCCTGTCGTTGAAAGGCGCTACTTGCGCCCGTCATGGCGGTGTAGATCAGACGATCCATACTGTCCTATCCTTGACCGGTCTCAATAGGTTTAGCGCAGATTAACCAGTGTCTGCAGGATTTGATCCTGCGTCTTGATGGATTGTGCGTTGGCCTGGTAGTTACGCTGTTGGGTAATCATATTGACCAGTTCCGCGGTCAAATCGGTATTTGATTCTTCAATGGCGGCCGATTGCAGAACCCCCAGGCTGGCGCTGCCCGGCGCACCAACCAGTGCCGCTCCGGAAGCGGCCGTCTCTGACCATTGGTTGCCTCCCAACGAAACCAGACCATTGGGGTTGGTAAAACCCGCCAGAACCACCTGCCCCAGATCCCGTGCCTGACCATTGCTATAGTTGCCCCGAATAGTGCCATCCGCACCAACGCTCACCCCCGTCAAACGCCCGGAGGTATAGCCATCCTGCTCAAGACGATTGGCACCAAATGGGCTGCCGTATTGCGAACTGCCTGTAAAGTCGATATCAAACACCAAATTTGAGTCCGCGCTATTAACCTGTCCTAAAGCCAACATTACGTTATCAAGATCAATATCAATATTAACTATGCCGTTGGTCGCAGGTGCCGCCGCCAATTTACCGGAGGTACCAAATTGTAATGTCGGGTTTGTTAGGGTCAGGTTTTGATTTGATGTGCCATCAACGTTCGCTTGTATATCCCACAGCCCAGATGTATCCGTTTTGACAGCGTAAAGTGACAACGTATGTGCATTGCCAAGCGTGTCATATATCGACAAAGCGGTTGACCAGCTGTAAGTCGATGGGTCAGGCGCCCACGGCGCAGTGGTCGCAGGGGCAACGGGAGCCCCAGCTGCTGGGCCATCTGCCCAAGGATGTGACACAGTTAAGCCTGGGGAGCGCGCATCAAGATTAACGTTTGCTTTAACCCCTTGGAACGACCCAGCTCCACCCCCGGTAGGAACGGGCTTCTGATCGCCTGCATCCATCTGTAATTCGACAGGCGAGGACTGTACAACCTTACCAGTTGATGCATCAACTGGATAGCCCGTCAACACCCTTGAACGGTCATCAACAATGAAACCATTCTTATCCAGATGGAACTGGCCGTTGCGGCTGTAGGTTAGCGTGCCGTTGGTGCTCATGCGGTAAAATCCGCCGCCGTTAATTGAAATATCGAGAGGATTGTTGGTTGTGGTTATATTGCCTTGCGTAAAACTCTGCTGGATGGCCGACGTTGTTGTACCAATGCCCACTTGCGAAGCGCCCGAACCGGCGAGCGAGTTGGCGTAAACATCGGCAAAGTGCGCGACAGACGATTTAAAACCGACCGTATTGGCATTTGAAATATTGTTGCCAACGACGTCGAGACCTTTAGACGCCGCGTTGAGTCCGCTCAAACCTTGTTGGAATGACATTTTTCTCTCCTTACCTTAGAGAACCTGTTGCACGTTCTTGAAATCAACTGTTCCGAGCGCTCCGAGATCCAGCAAAAATCCGCTCTTCGACCTGACAAGAGCAGATACCGTGCCAATCTGTAAGGCGTCAGCCGTAATTTTTTCTCCGCCCTGCGTTGCCTCGACCGAGAATTTATAGGCAGCATCAGGGGCTTTTGTTCCTGCATCGGTCATGCCATCCCAGGCAAAGTTGAAATTGCCGGCATCTCGCGCTCCAAGATTCTGGGTTTGAACTACTTTCCCGGCTGAATCAAGAATAGTTATCTTTACCTGATCCGCGGCACCGGAAAGATTAACGCCGCCGTAGGCAGAACCATCAGTCAAAGAAAGGCTAGAACCGGAAACCAGAACACTCTTGCCAATCAATCCAGCCGCCTGCATGGATTGGCTGTTGCCAAAACTATCCACCAACGAATTCAGTGTGACATTGAGCTTTTCAATACCGGACACCGTACTCATCTGCGCCAGTTGGCTGGTCATCTGGGCGTTATCCATCGGATTGAGCGGGTCCTGGTTCTTCAACTGCGTTGTCAGCAGCTTGAGAAAGCGATTCTGCTGTTCATCCGTCGCGGAAGTTGCCGAGGTCGAACCGCTTTTCGTTGCCGAGTTGATCGCCGCAAACGGATCGGTTTTCGTCGTTGTCGCTTGTACGGTTGCCATGTGTTTCTCCTTGAATTACTGACCCAGCGTCAATGTTCTGAGCAGCAGTTGTTTAGCGGTATTCATCACGTCAGCGTTAGTCTGATACGAGCGTGACGCTGAAATCATATTGACCATCTCATCAACCACGCTGACATTTGGCATCATTACGTAGCCCTTTTCATCGGCTGCCGGGTTGCGCGGGTCATACACCCTGCGTCCCGGGCTGGCATCCTCAACCACCTGTCTGACCCGCACCCCTTGTGCGGCCTGCCCATTAACCGGCGTAGCTTCAAATACAACCTGCTTGGCGCGGTAAGGTTTGCCGTCCGGACCGGCAACGCTGTCGGCGTTGGCCAAGTTGCTGGCCACGGCGTTGAGGCGAATACCTTGCGCTGTAAGCGCTCCGCCGGCAATGTTGAAAACGCTGAACATGCTCATGGTTATTGCCCTTGAATTGCTGACATCATTGTTCTGATCTGATGGGTGATAAAGGTCAGACCCGCCTCGTAGTGAATGGCGTTTTCTGAAAACTGGGCGCGCTCAACATCCATTTCCACGGTGTTGCCATCGGCACTGGATTGCGTTGGCACGCGGTACATGAGGCGTGCCGGGATGGCGTCTGTGCTTGTCCGGATATGGCCTGCCGCACTTGTGTGCAAAGCCAGACTGCCGTTACTCCGGCCTGCTACGGCCGCCTTGAGCGCTGTCGAAAAATCAAAATCGCGCGCCTTGTAATTGGGCGTATCGGCATTGGCAATGTTTCCTGCCAGAAGCTGTTGCCGTTGCGCGCGCAAGCCCAAGGCTTGTGACTGAAATGAAAGCGCGTTATCAATTTTGCTGACCACGATGACTCCGGTTTAACGACTACACGCCGGATTCAATGCAATTCCCGTGCCACGGCGAACCAGGCCTTTAAATTGACTGCAGCCGGCTTAAATGTCTCCGCTCTGCCGGAATCTCGGCAAATTTTGCCGGGCAAATTTCCGCCTGACTCACAGTCGAAAAAATGGATTGCTTCGCTATCGTGCTGTGATCAGGCAAAATAGCGTCATGAACCCAATGCACCCGATCGCTCATTTGCGGAAGTTTTTCCCCATCGCCTGCCTGTTGCTCCTGACGCCACTGCTGGCCTTCGCGCAAAGCACGCTTTACAGCACGCTGGACGACTATCTGCGCATTCAAACGCAAGGCTTGCCAGGCAAAGTCAGTTACAGCATCGGGCAACTTGATTCGCGTACCCAGCTAACGCCGTGCAACGCGTTTGATCCCTTCCTGCCGGCCGGCAGCAAGCTCTGGGGCAAGGCTACCGTTGGCGTTCGCTGCCTCGGCCCTTCTGCGTGGACAATCTACGTTCCTGTTCAGGTCACTGTTTCAGGCAATTACCTTATCTCTGCACGTACGATGCCTGCCGGATATGTTCTTGGCGCTGCCGATATTGTTGTGCGCAGCGGCGATCTGAGCACATTGCCTGCCAATGTCATCACCGATCAGGCGCAGGCCATTGGCAAAACAGTCAAGAACGGGTTCGCCGCCGGCCAGCCCCTGCGCAGCGACCAGTTGATCGCGCCCTGGGCAGTTCAGCAGGGACAAAATGTCAAAACAGTATCAAACGGCCCGGGATTCAGCGTCAGCAGCGAAGGCAAAGCCCTTAACAATGCGTTGGCCGGTCAGCTTGTTCAGGTGCGTACCGCGTCCGGACAAACAGTGAGCGGCATTGCCCAAGCCGGCGGGATTGTTGAAGTTTCACATTAGCTGGATCAGGCTCCCTGTCCGGCGAATGAAAAAGTGCTAAAGTTTGACCTTGATGCGCCGATAACACGTGTAAGCAGAAAACTATTAGAGGCTTCACCATGAAAATCGAAAGCTCAACCAAACCTGTAGGCCCACTCCTGGCAAAGGAGACTCACGCCCACAACCCCAGCAAAACATCGTCAGCCAGCAGTGATGATGTCCAACTGAGCGGTTTGTCTGCGGCCATGCTCGCCTCGGGTGACGAACAGGCTTTTGACGCGGGTCGCGTATCGGAAATCAAACAAGCCATCTCGGATGGACGTTTCACGATCAACGCCGGTGCCATTGCCGACCGTTTGATTACTTCCGCAAAGGAACTTGTGGATTCGCAACGGCAGGCCTGACATTGGCGATAACACCACATTCCGGGGCGTCATCCTTTCTGCAAACGATGTCGGCTGAAGTAGAGGCTGTCCAGCAATTTGTAGACATCTTGAAACTGGAACAGGCTTCACTCAGCCAGGGCAACACCGATGATTTACCCGGTTTTGCCGAGAAAAAAACCAAACTAGCCGTTAATTTAAACAATCTCGCCACCAAGCGTAATGCGGTCCTTGCCGAACAAGGCTTGAACGCTGATCGTGCAGGGGTTGAAGCCTGGTGCGCAAAGCATCCCCAGGAAAAAAATGCCGCCAAGGTCTGGTTCGGGATTCTTTCTTTGGCCGGCGAGGCGCGCGAATTGAACCGTCTCAACGGTGAGTTGATCCAGATGCGCATGCAATACAACGCCAAAGCACTGGAAGCCCTGCAAGGGGGAAGAACGTCACTTGATCTTTATGGCCCGGACGGGCAATCGACGGCTCTTAGCAGCAGGCGAATCAACGACGCTGTTTAGGCTAGGCTTCCGGGTCGCTTGCCAACTATTGAGCGGGGTTCGGCCGTAGCTCCGCAGGTGGCGAAACCCTCTGATCCACGGGGGCACTACCCTGCAATTCAACTTCTTTCCCTTTTTCCGGTATCGCTGAGTCAATCAGTATGGTCACGCGGCGGTTGCGGGCGCGCCCATCAGCCAGCACGTTCGGTTCAACAGGGCGCGTATCGGCATAACCAATCGCCGTTAGCCGGTCAGCCGCCACTCCGGAATCAGCAAAAAGACGCAGTACTGTCGTCGCGCGAACTGCCGAGAGCTCCCAGTTGGAGGGAAATTGCGGTGTCTTGATCGGCACATTATCGGTGTGCCCTTCGATGGTAATCGGGAAATCAGTCGGTGCCAGCACATCCGCAATCGCGCGCATGGCCTTGATCAGCGCCGGCTGCAACAATGCCTGACCCGGTGAAAACAGAATGCTGTCGTTGATTTCAATTGTCACGCCGCGACTTGTTTCGATGACCCGCACCTTACCTGCTTCAATAAGGGGCGCCATGACCTCCAGAATATCCTTGGCGACATTGCGCATCTTGTCCCGCTGCTTTTGTTTGACCGCCTCCTGTGCCTTGTTGACCGGGGGCGCACTGGGCGGCTTTTGTACCAAGGGAATCGGGGGGGGCATCACTATTGGCAGGTTCGATGCCGTGTTGATTTGCACATTGCGAAAGGCACTGACCATCGAATCGCTCAGGATGCGGTATTTCCCTTCATTAACGGTCGACAGTGCGTACATCACGACAAAGAAGGCGAACAGGAGGGTAATAAAATCCGCGTACGAAACTAACCAGCGTTCGTGGTTGTCGTGCTCTTCTGCGCGTTTGCGGCGAGCCATAGACTAAAAAATATAGCCCTGAAGTCGACTCTCGATAATGCGCGGATTGTCCCCGTTAGCAATACCTACCAGCCCATCGACAATCATTTCACGCTCCACAACAAGACGATTGATGTGCGCCTTGAGTTTGTTGGCCATGGGCAGGAAAACAAGATTGGCCAGACCAACGCCATAAATTGTGGCCACAAAGGCCACTGCAATGCCGGCACCCAGCTTGGAGGGATCGGAAAGGTTCTCCATAACATGGATCAGGCCTAGAACCGCGCCCAAAATCCCTACCGTGGGCGAATACCCGCCAGCCGCCTCCCAGATCCGGGCAGAAAGTTTCATTTCATCTTCGTAGGTATTGATTTCCACTTCCAGCACTTCACGCAGCCTTTCCGGTTCTGCGCCATCAACCAATAGCTGCAGCCCCTTGCGAGTAAAATCATCTTTTATCAGATTCATCACATTTTCCAGCGCCAGCAAACCCTCACGCCTTGAAATGTGGCTCCAGTTTGAAACCTGTTTGATCAACTGAAGATAATCAACGACTGGCGGATACCAGATCCAGCGAACCATGCGCATGCCGCGCATGAACGTTGTGTAGGGGCTCTGCAGCATGACCGCCCCCATGGTTCCACCCAGAACGATCAGCAACGCAGTTGGCTGCGACAGCGATCCGACATGCCCGCCTTCCAGAATCTGGCCGCCGATAATTGCCGATAGGCCAATGAGTAAGCCAAGGACGCTGATCTTATCCATTTTGTCTGTCTTTCTTCTTCAATCTGACTGCGCCAAAAATGCGCACACGCAGCCTGGCCACCGCCTGGCTGTGTAACTGGCAGACACGTGACTCCGTCACCCCCATGATTTCCCCAATCTCACGCAAGTTCAGATCCTGTTCATAGTAAAGCGCCATCATCATTTTTTCACGCTCGGGCAGCAATTCAATCCCCAGCACCAAGGCTTGGCGCAGGCTTTCATCCTCGAGTATCTTTGACGGCTCGCCCGAATCGTCGGTAAGATGCCGTTCGAGGAAATCCTCGCCACCCTCATCAACCATATCCTCGAAGGAAATAAGTTGATGCCCACGAGCATCCTGGAGCATCTTTTGGTAATCGGCAAGCAACATGCCCAGCGCATTGGCAAGTTCATTCTCACTCGGCGCACGGCCGTATTCCTGTTCAAGCTGGGAAATGGCCGTTTCAATACGGCGAAAATCGCGGCGCAGGCTGCGCGGTAACCAGTCGTTTTCACGCAGACCATCCAGCATAGCCCCCCGAACGCGCTGCGCAGCATAGGTTTCGAACTGCGCACCCATTCCTGCCTCAAAGCGGTTTATGGCATCGAGCAAACCCATCATGCCATTCTGAATCAGGTCATCGACCTGAACACTGGAAGGCAAGCGAGCCATCAGATGATAGGCGATACGCTTAACGAGCGGAGCGAAGCGCTGTACCAGCTGATCCTTGTTAATCTGACCAGCAGCGTTATACATGTATTGAGTAGTTTGAAACGATCAGGCGTAAATGGCTACAGGGTCGATGTGTTGGCTTAAGTGTAGCAGTTGTTGTACGAATTGTTCGAGCCCACCCGCCTCATTTTCAGAAGCCGGCCAGTTAAGCAGATCACTGGCTATCGTTCGATACGCTTTTGCTGCAGGCGCATCAGGAAATAAGGCTACGACAGGCTGTCCCAGACGTGAGGCCTGCCGCAAGCGTTCGTCAAGCGGCACGAAACCGGCATAGTCGAGACGTGCCAGACCTCGATTGCGCGTCAAGCGGGCAATATTGCCATGTATCGCCTCAGCTTCATCCAGACCGCGCACCTTGCTCACCAGAATCCGGAAGTTTTTGCGCGCGTAGCCCAGACTGACTTTTTTGATCAGCGCATAGGCATCGGTAATAGACGCTCCCGTTGCCGAGATGACAATCACTGTGTCGTGTGCAGCAAGGCCCAGCGGGGAAAAACCCAACGGATGATCAAGCGAGGCGTCCACCAGAATCACATCGGCCGGGCGTTCCATGCCGATGATGCTTTCCAGTAAGGCCTCCTGCTGGAGCAGATTCAACTTGCCGAGTTTCTTGACCGCACGCGCCGCTGGTAAAACGCGCACGCCAGGCGCCACCGTCAACAAAACATCAGCCAATGTTCTTTCGCGATTGATAACCTGATTCAAGTCATGTCGTGTACTTGAACCGAAACAGGATGCGACGTTGTCTTTGGTGTTCTCGTCGAGCACCAGCACTTCCTTGCCCTGACGGGCCAGTGCCGCAGCAAGATTGGCCACCAGAATACTCTTGCCCACACCCACACTTCCCGCGGCGAAAGTGACGATGCGTGACTGTTCCCGGCCAAACAGGCGGCGCAACCCGGCCGCCTGATCACCGCGATATTCAGCCACGACGTCCTCCAGCAGCGGCCAGTCCGGCACCGGCGCTGGCCATCATCAAACCCGGTTCCAGACCATCCAGACGATGTGGCGAAACCTCGGGGATATCCTTGAACGCGCGGTGTATCAAATAGGCGCGATTCGGCAGATGTAAATCTTCAGGGACTCGCTGGCCATTCGAGACATAGTGCAAGCGCAACCCATGTCGAATAATGACATCCAGTGATGCGGCCAGACTGGCCGCCTCATCAACCTTGCTCAAAATACAACCGGCGAGATCAGACCCGTTATAGGCGCGCACCACGTCATCCAGCGTATCGCCACGCCCTGTAGCCGACAACAGCAATAGCCGTTTGACATTGCTGTTCTCAAACATGGCCACCTGCTCGCCGACCATCCGGTCACGCTGGCTCATGCCCATCGTATCCACCAACACCATATGCTTGTGCTGCAAATCAAGAAGTGTCTGTTTCAATTCTTCGGCATCCTTCACCAGATGTACCGACACCCCGAGAATACGCCCGTAAATGCGCAGTTGTTCATGCGCGCCTATCCGGTAACCGTCTGTCGTCACCAGCGCAACTTTACTGGCACCATGGCGCAGCACACAGCGGGCGGCGAGCTTGGCTGTGGTGGTCGTTTTGCCAACCCCCGTGGGACCGACCAGCGCATAGATACCACCACGATCGACGATATCACTCTCGGCATTGATCGTCTGCAAAGATCGATCAGCGCCTGCCTTAACCCAAGCCAGTGCCTTTGTAGCACTGAGTTCGCGCGGCAAATCAGCAAGCAGTTCGCGTGAGAAACGCGGGGAAAACCCGGTATCGAGCATCTGACGCAGAATTTCTGTTTTAACCGGCTCGGAACGAACACTGTCACCCCAGGCAGCGCCTGCCAGATGCTGCTCAACAATCTTGCGCAGCGCGCGGATTTCATCCATGACTTCCACCGGAACAATTTCTGCCGCTGCCGGGACACGCGGACGTTCTATTTGCGGCGCCGGACGTGGCGTCAAAGGCGGAAAATTCGGCGGTAGTTTTGGTGGCAAATCGGATGATTTCTGTGATGGCGCACTGACTCTCGACTTGAAAGTCTCGCCAAATGTCGGCGAAGAAAGGCGAACCGTATAGTCATCACTCATAACCGGCTCTTCTCTGATTGGGGTTGGCAGAATCATCTCCATATCGCCGGCAGCCACCGCCATGATCTCTACACCCCCGGGGATAGCCCGGTTTGACAGGATGATCGCATCAGGCCCAAGGAGTTCCTTGACCTTATGCAAAGCGTCTCGCGCCGTTGCGGCGATGAATTTCCTGACGTTCATACCCTACCTCCAATGATCGAGGTGACCTTGATGATTTTGCTTTCAGGCACTTCGCCGTGGGCGAGCACCTTCAGTTGAGAAATGCCGCGCCGCAAGAAACGGGACAGCAGTGTGCGAAGATTGCCTGGCACCAGAAGCACAGCAGGCAAACCGAGCTCTTCCTGACGCTGAGCTGCTGCTGATGTCTCGCGTATCAGGGTGTCGGCCAAGCTTGGCTCGATGCTGGCATTGTCGCCACCTCCGGCGATAGCTTGCAAAAGAACACGCTCGAGTTGCGGATCGAGCGACATCACCTGCATTTCGTTGCCACTCGGGTAAAGCTGCTGAATGATGGAGCGACCAAGCGCAATGCGCACCTGCGCCGTAAGTGCTTCGGCCTCTTGTGTGCGTGTCGCTGTCTCGGCAAGAGTTTCGATAATCGTGCGCATGTCGCGGATGTGAATATCCTCTTCGAGCAGGTTCTGCAGAACCCGTTGCAGGACACCCAGCGGCAAAATTTTGGGCACCAGATCTTCCACCAGCTTGGGCATGTCTTTCGCCAGATGGTCAAGCAGCGCCTGAGCTTCCTGACGACCCAACAGTTCAGCCGCGTGCGACAGTATCAGGTGATTGAGATGCGTTGCCGTAACAGTGCTGGCATCAACGACGGTGTAGCCGTAGGCCTGTGCCTGCTCGCGCAGTGCATTTTCAATCCACACGGCAGGCAATCCGAAGGCCGGGTCTTTGGTTACCGTCCCCGGCAACTGGCCGGCTACACGTCCCGGATTAATGGCCAACAGATTACCCGGGAATGCTTCGCCCTGGCCGATCTCGACGCCCTTGAGCAGAATCCGGTAAGCATTGGGCTTGAGTTCCAGATTGTCGCGAATGTGCACAGGAGAAACCAGGAAGCCCACTTCCTGAGCAAATTTCTTGCGAATGCCGCGAATGCGCCTGAGCAACTCACCGTCCTGTGCCTTGTCAACCAGCGGAATCAGTCGATACCCGACTTCCAGGCCCAGCATGTCAAGTGGTGCCACGTCCGCCCAACTGGCTTCCTGCGATTCCGTAGCCAGGGTTGGTGCAACACTTACCGGCACCGGCTTGGCCGAACGCAAACGTCTGTCCATATCCCATGCCAGTGTCCCCAGAGCCATAGCCAGCAAAAGGAATACAAAGTTGGGCATTCCAGGGATAAGACCGAGCAGCCCGATAATTGCTGCCGTCAGCCCGATCACCCGTGGATTATTGAAAAGCTGGGCAAGGAACTGTTGCGAAAGATCCTGGGTATCACCCACCCGTGTAACCACCATACCCGCAGCGATCGAAATGATCAGCGCAGGAATCTGTGCCACCAGACCGTCACCAATGGTCAGCAGGGTATAGGTTTTGGCGGCCGTCCCGATGTCCAGATTATGTTGCAGCACGCCGACAAACAAACCACCGATTATGTTGATGAACATGATCAGGATGCCGGCCACGGCATCACCGCGCACAAATTTTGACGCGCCATCCATCGAGCCGAAAAAGTCTGCTTCCTCAGCAATCGTTGCACGCCGCTTGCGCGCCTCATCCTCACCAATCAACCCGGCGTTGAGATCAGCGTCAATCGCCATCTGCTTGCCCGGCATAGCATCCAGGGTAAAGCGCGCGGCGACTTCGGCTACCCGGCCTGCACCCTTGGTAATAACGACAAAATTAATAATCACCAGAATGGCAAACACCACGATACCCACCGCGTAATTGCCACCCACCAGAAAATGTCCGAACGCTTCAATCACCTGACCCGCGGCTCCCGGACCCGTGTGCCCTTCAAGCAAGACAACGCGTGTTGAGGCGACATTGAGCGACAGACGTAGCAATGTGGTAACCAGCAAGACCGTTGGAAAGACAGAGAAATCAAGCGGTTTCAACACATTGATTGCAACCAGCATGACGATGATCGAAATGGCAATGTTGAAAGTGAAAAACAGATCCAGCATGAAGGGCGGCAGCGGCAGCACCATCATCGAAAGAATTAACAAAATCAGTACCGGACCCGCCAGTTGCTGAAGTCCCGCACGACCAAACATGCTCTGCAGTGACATGCTCGGGCTAGCCATTTACCGCCTCCGGAATCAGTTCAACTGGCACTAGAATTTCACGCGGGGGTATCGGAATATTTCCACCAACCTGTCGCCAACTGGCGAGTTGATACACATACGCCAGCACTTCTGCCACTGCCGCATACAGCGCTGAGGGTATTTCCTGATCCAGTTCTGCGTGGCGGTAAAGCGCACGTGCCAAAGGTGGCGCTTCAAGCATAGGCACACCGTTCTGAGCGCCGATTTCGCGGATTTTCAGGGCAATCTCGCCCATGCCCTTGGCCAGCACCTTGGGGGCACCCATGCCACTCTTGTAGGCCAGAGCAATGGCAAAGTGCGTCGGGTTGGTAACAATCACATCGGCTGTCGGCACAGCCCCCATCATGCGTTTACGGGCCGCCTCGCGCTGTAATTGGCGGATACGTCCCTTGACCTCAGGGTTACCCTCCATTTCCTTGCCTTCCTGCTTGACCTCCTGTTTGCTCATTTTCAGCTTGTCGTAGTACTGCCAGAGCTGGAATGGCACATCAATCGCCACAATCAACAGCATCGCCATGACGATCATCAGAAAACTGTAGTTAAGCAGAAAACCCGCGCTGGACAGCCCGACGTCAACAGACTGACCGAAGATTGCGAAAATCTCGTCACGCTCGCTCCACAACACCCAGATGGCGACGCCGCCCACCAGCAGTGCCTTGGCAACGGCCTTGACAAGTTCCACCAGCCCGCTCCAGGAAATCAGCCGCGACAGTCCTTTGATCGGGTCAAGGCGCCCTAAGTCAGGATTCAAGGCCTTCAATGAGAAATTCCAGCTACCCAGCAAAAAGGGTGACGCCAACGCCGCAACAACAAGCGCCAACAGCAATGGGGCAAAGGACATCAAGGCATCAATGGAAAGATCGGCGAAGCGCACCAGCATAAACTGGGGGTCGCGCAGGAGCGGCTCTTCAAGAATGAGGCCACGTCGAACAATGGCTGTGGTGCGCTGCATCATCCAGGGACCCACGAACCAGAACGCACTTGCTGAAACTATCAGAATCAAAAAAGCACCGATCTCCCGTGAGCGGGGAACTTGCCCCTCCTCGCGTGCCTGTTCAAGGCGTCTGCTTGACGCAGGCTCTGTTTTTTCGAGATCGCTTTCTTCGGCCATTAGTGGCTTCCGGTTGATTACGGTCTATTATATGAAAAAACTATAAAAAATAAAGGGGTATGAGCGTTTATTTACATCGATTCTTGAATAGTAGCGCAGGCACAACACTTCTAAGCTACGACATAAAACAGACAGGGGGCCGAAGCCCCCTGTCTAGTAGTTTGTTTTTAAAGTTAATTACGAAGAAAGCTCAAGTGATTTGGAATGTTTACCACCCAACGTACTGTCAATATGGGCATTAAGATCCATCAGCAATTCTTTCATATCCAGAATCAAAACAATCTGGCCGTTTGAAAGCGTCGTCACTCCAGCCACACCACGCGGACGGAAATCGTCAAGCGACTTGATCACGGCATCATCCCGCCCGGCAAAACTATCTACTGAGAGAATGAAGCTGCGCTCAGACGTCTGCATCAGCACACCGTATTCCGGCGTTTGCAGTTGAGGCCAACCAAGCAGACGGGAAAGCGCCACAACCGGCAAGACTTCGCCGCGCACGACGAGCGTTTCCTTGCCCCCCACCTCCTGCATCTTGCTTTTCTCAATGGGCAGTATCTCGCGCACCATCGATAGCGGAAGTGCGAATGGCTGATCGCCCAGCAATACAAGAAGAACCGGCAGAATCGCCAGTGTCAGCGGCAAAGAAATAATAAAAACCGATCCCTTACCAGGCTCCGAGCGAATCTCAACGGAACCGTTAAGCTTCTGGATATTCGTTTTCACAACATCCATGCCGACTCCGCGCCCCGACACGGCCGAGGCCTGCGTCATGGTTGAGAAGCCAGGCAGGAAAATCAGATTCAGGCTCTGCCGGTCATCCAGCGTATTGGCCTCTTCCTCCCGGATAATGCCCTTCTCAATAGCCTTGGCGCGAATGCGTTCCGGGCTCATGCCACGACCATCATCAGCAATGATCAGAACAATGTGATCGCCTTCCTGACGGGCTTCAAGCCGGACGATGCTCTTGGATGGCTTTCCTGCTGCCAGTCGATCCTCCGGCGATTCAACACCATGATCAACCGCATTGCGCACAAGGTGAACCAGCGGATCGGCCAGATCCTCAATCATCGTCTTATCGACTTCGGTTTCTTCACCAATCAGCGCCAGTTCAACATCCTTACCCAATTGCCGCGCAAGGTCTCGCGCAATCCGTGGGTATTTCTGGAACAAACGACCAATCGGCTGCATCCGGGTTTTCATCACGGAGTTCTGCAGATCAGAAACCAGAAGGTCGAGCTGGCTTACCGCCTGATCAAGTGCATGCAACGTATCCGAATCATTTCGTCCGGCCAGAATATCTGCACGCAAGCTGGTCAGACGATTCTTGGTCAGCCCGATTTCACCCGAGAGGTTAAGTACCTGATCAAGACGGGCAGTGTCTACACGTATTGTCGATTCACGTGCCGCAGCTTTTTCCTCAACACGACGCCCTGACGTCGCACCTGCTACTGCAGCGGCCGGCTTATCTGTCGCACGTCTTCCCTCGGGCGGGAAGTGTGGCGTCATCTGGTCAGAGGCGGCGACCGAAGTACCTGAGCCAATTTTTGCCGCAACAGGCGGCACAGCGGTCTGAACCGGTGCTGAAGTCGATACGGGAGCCGAACCGGTCTTGCCGGTCACTGCGGCGTGCAGCGCCTGCCAATCGGGCTCATTGCCCGGATTGGCAGCAGGTGGTGGTGGAGCCGCTTTCGGCGCCTGTACCGGAGTGCTCTGTACGACAGGCGCTGCAGCAGGCGCAGCGGGTGCCGATCCGGGAATAAGAACGGCAACCAGGGCAGAGCGCAAAGCGGCAATAACTTCCGGCTGTGCCGGTCGGGGCTGCGTCGCCTGCCCCAGTTCGCCAAACATGTTGCGCACACCCTGCGTCGCCGCCATGATGGTATCCATCAACTCTGGCGTTAGCGACATCTCGGCGTTGCGCAGTTTGTCGAAAAGATTCTCCGTCAAATGGCACAGAGTCACAAGTTCAGTGGCGTTGAGAAAACCGGCACCGCCCTTGATGGTGTGGAATCCGCGAAAGATGTCGTTCAGCAAACGACGGTCATCCGGACTTCTCTCCAGATCGACCAGTTTGTTATCGACATCAGACAGAAGATCACTGGCTTCCTGCAAAAAATCCTGCAGGAGATCTTCCATTCCGGAAAAATCACTCATGTTGAACCTCCTAGAACCCTAGGCTATCAAGCAGGTCATCGACCTGCTGCTGACTCGCAACCACATCTGTTCGACCTTCAGCATTAATAACCGGTCCGTTGAGCAACGAAGTAACGGACTCGGTACGTTTTTCTCCCGGCATCGTTTCGATGAGCACACCCATAAGCTGCGATTCAAGATCTTGGGCTAGAGCAACCACCTTCTTGATAACCTGTCCAGTCAGATCCTGGAAGTCCTGCGCCATCATGATTTCCAGCAACTGATCTTTAGTCGCAAGGGTTCTCTGCGGAACAGCGCTCTTGAGGAAACCACGTGTTTCCGCTGCCAGAAGTTTGAAATCTTCAACGCTCATCTTGTTCGCAAAAACGGAATCCCACTTCGCAGCAAGCAGTGCGGCGCCGGTTTCCAGTTCGTCCTGCAAAGGGTTGGCAATATCGGTGGCATTAAGCACCTTGCATGCGGCTTGTTCAGTCAGATTGGCAATGTAGGCCAACCGATCCTTTGCGTCCGGAAGCGCAGAAACTGTTTTTTCAATGAGTTTGTCGTATCCCAGACCGCCAAGCGTGTCATGCAATTGTCTGGCCATTAGCCCGACTTGCTGGAATACTTTTTCCTGCACCGGCCATTCACCGGAATTCTCAGTCGCACTCGCAGCAGCACTGACAGGACGCTCAACAGCATCAGGCTTTTTTACGGCAATCGAATCAAACAAAGCTTGCAAATCATCCGAGTCGTCGGTTGCATCACCGCCTTCCCGAACCTGTTGCATGAGCGAAGAACTGGCTGCCACAACAGGCGCCGGTTCAGCGACAGGAGCCGGCGCGGCAGGCATTGCACCACCAGCGATACTGTCAAACAGAGCCTCGAGTTCGTTCGAATCACCAGAGGAATTCGCGTCACTCATTTCAGCCACCCATCTTGTCAAATATTTTTTGCAACTTCTCGGCAAGTGTTGCTGCAGTAAAAGGTTTCACAATGTAGCCGCTGGCTCCGGCCTGCGCCGCAGCAATAATATTTTCTTTTTTGGCCTCGGCGGTAATCATCATTACCGGCAAATGCGACAAGGTCGGGGTTGATCGAATAGCCTGCAGTAGTTGCAGACCATCCATATTGGGCATATTCCAGTCAGTCACGACAAACTCGAAGCCGCCGGCCTGAAGCTTCTGGAGTGCAATCGCACCGTCCTCCGCCTCATCCACATTGGTGAATCCCAACTCCTTGAGAAGGTTTCTGACAATACGGCGCATCGTCGAAAAGTCGTCCACCACCAGAATTCTTAACTTTGGATCAGCCATTCTTTGCTCCTGAATATATTCTTATCGCTCAAGCATTGGGCGCAGGGTATCCGCCAAAATCTCGGCATCGAACTTTGCAACATACGCATCAACTCCCACTGCTTGCCCCATCGCTTTGTTTGCCTCGGAGGAAAGCGACGAATGCATGACCACGGGGATACCCTGGAAACGCGGGTCACTCTTGATATGTTTGGTTAACACATAACCATCCATCTCCGGCATTTCCGCGTCGACCAGAATAAGTCGAATATCGTCTCGCAACGAACTGTTTGTTTGCTGAGCATGCGCCGCCAAGCCTTGCAGACGACCCCAAGCTTCCAAGCCATTCGTGGCGTGCTTGTGCTTGATACCCAGCTTATCGAAAACCTCGGCAATTTTGCGCCGCGCAACAATAGAATCATCGACAAAGAAGACACCAATTTCTTCGCCAACCTGTGCCGGTGCAATATCAATAATGATTGCCTCGCCAAACGCATTGGCAAGAATCTGCTCAACATCAAGAAGCGAGACCAGCGTACCATTTTCAAGTTCAGTGATTGCCGTAATGAGCCCCTGATTTGACGACAAAACACTCTCCGGGGCTCTTACTTTTTCCCAGTCAACGCGGATAATGCGGTCAACTTCATGCACCAGAAAACCAAGCGTACGCTTGGAAAACTCGGCAACCATCATGGTTTTTCCACGCTCGATCGGTTCGTCCTTATGCTCCAGAAAGCTGACCAGAGACAATACAGGAATCACGTTCCCGCGCAGGGAAACCAAACCTTCAACGCCGCGGGGCATATTCGGGGTTTTAGTGATGTGCGGCGTACGACCAACTTCACGAACCTTGAACACGTTGATTCCGAAGGTTTCCCGCGTTCCAAGCGAAAACAACAGAATTTCCATTTTATTGGAACCTGCCAAGCGGGTTCTCGCATCGACACTATCGAGCAGATTTTTATTTTCAGTCAAGTCCGTCGTCATCGTCACACTCCAACTTGATCACTGCTTCAAGGATTAGGCTGCACAGCAGGCACCGATCCCAACAAGCGCCGCGTCAGGGTTTCCGAAAGTTTCTGAGCTTCAAACTTGGGCACATATTCATCAACACCGACCGATTTGCCAAGCTGCTGATTGGACATTCCGGACAGCGACGAATGCATGACGACCTGAATACCGGCAAAACGCGGATCGGATTTAATCTTCTTGGTCAGGATGTACCCATCCATTTCCGGCATTTCCACATCAGTCAACACCAGACTGACCAGATCATTAATGTTTTGGCCGGAAGCCTGAGCGTACACAGCTATTTTCTCAAGCTCATTCCACGCCTCACGCCCGTTGATCGCCCCAACATACTTGACGTTCATCGCATCGAGGGTTCGCGTTATCTGCTTGCGCGCCACCACCGAGTCGTCCGCAAAGAATACTGTCAGCTTTGGATTGTTGAGCGGCTTGATATTGCGATAGACAACTTCTTCGTCGTAATTCGTTGTTTCAGAAAGCACCTTTTCAACGTCCATCATCATGACCAGGCGACCATCGGCCAACTCGGTAACTGCCGTGACCAACCCGCCCATTTCAGCCATCAGCATCTCCGGCGGGACTTTCATCTGACTCCAGTCCAGTCGCAGGATGGTGTCGACCCCCTCAACCAGGAAACCCTGGGTATGACCGGCGTATTCCGTAACAATCATGATGGAACGTGGCGTGTCGGTAGCTACATTGGCATATTGAGCCAGATCAACAACCGGAACCAGAACACCGCGCAGGCTGACCATCCCCACAACCGAAGCAGGCATTTCCGGCGCCGAAGTAATCGGCGGTGTACGCATGACTTCACGCACTTTGAAAACGTTGATGCCGAACGTCTCCCGGCGCCCCGTCATAGTGTTCGTACCGAGCGAGAAAAGCAAAATCTCCAGCTTGTTGGTGCCGGCGAGTTTGGTACGGCCATCAATATTTTTCAGCAACTCTGACATGCCTAAACTCCCTCTTGGGAAAAAAACCCTACAGCCTTGTTACACGCATCTTAATCGAACAAACGTCATTTCACCATAAACATCTG
>JANNGP010000179.1:0-1836 GCA_031403915.1 Betaproteobacteria bacterium | reverse complement strand
GGAACAACTCCTGCTTGACGTCGAGATTCTCGACAATGGCTTCGACGATGATTTGCGCCGACGCCAGGTCTTCGAGTCGCGGCACGACTTCCAGTTTGGCCGATGCAGCGGCGAGCGCTGCGGGGGAAATCCTGCCTTTTTCGGCCAGCTTGCCCAGCGTGCCGACCACCGTTTCGCGGGCGCTGGTAGCCGCGCCGTGCAGGGCGTCGAACATAAGGACCCGGATGCCGGCCTGGGCGGCGATCTGGGCGATGCCGCGACCCATGGCGCCAGTGCCGACGATGCCGAGGCAAAGGGAGGGCGACTGAATGTCGACAGTCATGGAGTTTCTCCTGTAATGGCGCCGGCCGGGCTTCAGCTTCGGCGCGATGTGTCCGGGCGAAAAGCGATGCTCAGCGGCTTACCACAGCCGCCACCACGGCAGGCTGCGGTCGAGGCCGCGCGTGTAGTACTCGCTCTTGGGGAAGTTCTTGCGCATCACGCGCTCGGCGTCATCGCGCAGATCGTTCATGCCGAGCTTGTCGTAGGCCTTGACCATGATGAACAGAGCTTCCTCGTTGGCGGGCGCGTCGGGATAGGTCTTGATCGCCGTCTGCGCGCGGTTGACCGCGGCAACGTAGGCTTCCCGCTTCATGTAGTAGCGGGCGACATGCACCTCGTGCGAGGCCAGGGGCATTGACCAGGTACTTCATGCGCGCCGTGGCGTCTGGCGTGTAACGGCTTTCGGGAAACTTGTTCACCAGCACCTTGAAGGCTTCGAAGGCATCGCGCGCGGCTTTGGGATCCCGCTCGCTCAGATCCTGAAAACTCACGTAGCCGAGCAGACCGAGGTCTTCGTTGAAGTTCGCCAATCCCTTCAGGTAATACGCGTAGTCGACGTTGGGATGGTTCGGGTGCAGGCGGATGAAACGGTCGCAGGCGGCAATGGCCGACGCCGGCTCCTGCTGGCGGTAATAGGCGTAGGCGACTTCAAGCTGAGCTTGCTGTGCGTAGCGGCCGTAGGGAAAGCGGGCTTCGAGCTTCTCGAACAGCTTGATCGCCTTGTCGTAGGCGCCTTCCGACATGGCATCCTTGGCTTCCGTGTAGAGCTTGTTGGGTGACCAGCCGGCGGTTTCGTCGATCACCTCCGGCAGCAGGCTGCAACCGCCGAGCAGCGTCGCGCCGAGGCTGGCGCCGATGACCACGATGGGGGCGAGCGCCCGCAGGAATGCCGCTACACTACGCATGGTGAAAACCTCGAATGAATTTGCGGCCGATTATAGCCCAAGCCCCAGCCCGCCCCTGAGCGTCCAAATCCCCGCCGAATGCGCCGGCTGGCGGCTCGACGCGGCGCTGGCGTCACTGTTTCCGGAGCACTCGCGCAGTCGCTTGCAGGGCTGGTTGAAGCAGGGATTGATTCGCCTTAACGGCAGTCCGGCGGAGTCCAAACGCAAGGTGTATGGCGGCGAGCGGATCGATTTCGACGCCAGTGCCGCCGTACCGCCAGCGCCGACTCTTGCCAATGCCGGCGAAGACATTGCCTTGACCGTGGTGTTCGAGGACGAGCACTTGATCGTGATCGACAAACCGGCCGGCCTGGTGGTGCATCCGGGCAATGGCAACCCGTCGGGCACCTTGATGAACGCGTTGCTGCACCATGCGCCGTCACTGGCGGCGATACCGCGCGCGGGCATTGTGCATCGACTGGACAAGGAGACCAGCGGCCTGCTGGTGGTCGCCAGAACCCTGACGGCGCAAACCGATCTGGTGCGCCAGATGCAGGCGCGTTCGGTGCAGCGGCACTATCTGGCTCTGGCGCTGGGCACGGTCGAGCGCGACGGCACGGTCGATGCGCCG
>JANNGP010000178.1:0-23258 GCA_031403915.1 Betaproteobacteria bacterium | reverse complement strand
CCCTCCATGTAGGGTACAGAAGAGAAGATGTATGCCATACCTACCGCGAGGGAAACCGCACCACCCGGACGCCCCTGGATCTGTTCGCCAACCTGGGCAGCCAGTTCAGGCAGGTTCACCGTGGCCAGGCCGAGTTTTGCGAAGGCGGCCGGCGCAGCATTGATGGCAAAATAATCGGCCGGCACCAGAACGCAGGCCGCGATCAGCGCCATGATGGCGACGAATCCTTCGGTCAGCATGGCGCCATAACCGACAAAGAGGATGTCTTTCTCGTTGGCGATCATTTTCGGTGTGGTTCCGGAGCCGATGATGGCATGGAAACCGGAGAGCGCACCGCAAGCGATGGTAATGAACAAAAACGGGAAGGCTGCGCCGGGAATGATGGGGCCGCCGCCAAAGAAGTAGGGCGTAATGGCCGGCATTTGCAGTTCCGGATGGACAAATACGATGCCCAGCGCCAGCGCAGCGATGGTGCCGATCTTCAGGTAGGTGGAAAGATAATCACGCGGTACGAGAAGGAGCCAAACCGGCAGTACCGATGCAGCAAAACCATAGGCCGGGATGATGATGGCCAGTTCCTTCTTGGTGAAGGTGAACATTTGCGCCAGAACCGGATCGGCTGCCACAAACGGGCCGACATAAATGGAAATGATTAGCAGAACCACACCGATGATGCTGCCACCCTTGATGTCACCCGGGCGGATTTTCTGCATGTAAATGCCCATGATCATGGCGATCGGGAGTGTGGCGAATACAGTGAACGTCCCCCAGGGGCTGTTGAACATGGCGTTAACAACAGCAATGGAGAGTCCAGCCAGTGTCAGGATCAGGATGAATAGAATGGCGACAGAAGCAACTTTTCCGGCGACTTTTCCGATCTCGGTCTCGGCGATCACGGAAAGGCTCTTGCCTTTGTGACGGACGGAAGCGAAGAGAACGACCATGTCGTGCACACCGCCAGCCAGAACGCAGCCAATAAGAATCCAGAGCGCGCCTGGCATATAACCGAACTGTGCAGCCAGTACCGGGCCGAGCAGTGGTCCGGCCGCAGCGATGGCGGCAAAGTGGTGACCAAACAGTACGTACTTGTTGGTCTTCACATAGTCGTGACCATCCGGCATGGTCACGGCCGGCGTTTCACGCTCTGCGCGCAGATTCATGACCTTTTGAGCCAGGAATATGCCGTAAAAGCGGTAGGCTATTGCGAATACGCAAGCCGCCGCAAAAATCAAAGTTAACGAATTCATCTGTTTCCCCTTGTGTTGGTTTGCTACCCTGAATTTCACCAAGCACAAACAGGAGCATTGAACGAAGAATTAAACAGCTCCTGCATGAGTGCAGGCTGCAATTTATCTTCATTGGAAGTGCCTGGAATGGACTAAATGGCGAACGGTTGCCAGCCGGGTTGAACGGCTTCCAGAGGGTGCTGAGCGGTTCCTGAGGAATCAGGAAATGAGAAGTTTGTCTTTAATTTCACGCAGATGCCTGCGGCTGACGGGCACCCGCTTGCCGCTATGGGTGACGATTTCCGCCGCCCCGTTATCCTGTAATTCAATTTCGGCGATCTGGTTGAGGTTGACCAGATATTGCCGGTGGCAGCGGATGAAGGGGGTGCGTTCCTGAATGATCTTAAGCGTCAGTTCGGTGACCCCCTGTTTACTTGTGCTAACCACCTGAACACCGGAGACATCCGTATGAATGTATTCGATCTCGTCCAGAGCGATCAGAAAAATGCGATTGAGCGCAATGCAGGGTATATGCCGCAAGACGCTGTCAGTTCCGGGAAAGGGGTTTCCTGAGGGACGGGCTCCGGCGCGTAACCAATCCAGCGTTTTGGCCAGGCGTTGCGGATCAATGGGCTTCAGCAGATAGTCGGCCGCGTGCTCTTCAAAGGCTTTTAAAGCGTGTTCATCGTAAGCCGTGACAAAAACAATATGCGGCAAGCTTGAGGGTTCAATCATGCCAACCATTTCGAGGCCACTCACCCGCGGCATCTGAATATCGAGAAAGACAACGTCAGGACGCAACCGGTGGATGGCGGAAAGTCCTTCAATGGCATTGGCACATTCACCAACCACGTCCACATCAGGCGCTGAAGCCAGAAGTGCTTTCAGCTCCTCACGCGAGGGCACTTCGTCATCAATGATCAGTGCGTTCAGCATGGCACAAGCTCTTTTTCCACGGGTAAACGGATGGCAACACGCGTCCAGCACTCCGGTTCGCATGTCACTTCAATTCCGTAGGCGGCGCCATAGCGGATCTTGATGCGCCGGTCGACCAGATTCATGCCCAGCCCGTCGTTATCGGGTTGTGGCTGATACAGCCCCGCACTGTCTTCGACAACAATGGTCAGCACGGCATCCTTGCGTTGCGCACTGATGGTAACTGTTCCCGGCTCGATCATTTGTGAAATGCCGTATTTAATCGCGTTTTCGACAATCGGCTGCAAGGTAAAAGCGGGGAGCTGAAGTGGCAGCAAATCCTCTGGAACGGCCATTTTTATATCCAGTCGACCGGCAAAACGCGCCAGTTCGATATGCAGATACGCATTGACGTGTTCAATCTCATCGTTGAGCGAAGCGTCGTTGCTGACCCGTTTGAGACTCTTACGGAAAAAAGTGGAAAGATACTGCACAATTTGGCGAGCCTCCTCGGGATCACGCCGGATCACTGCAGCGAGTGTGTTGAGGGCGTTGAACAGAAAGTGCGGGTTGATTTGTGCTTGCAGCAGCTTGATTTCGGATTGTGCAAGTAACTGTTTCTGCTCTTCGATGGTTCCGGCCAGCACCTGATTGGAAAGCAGCCGCGCGATGCCTTCGCCAAGCGTGCGGTTGAGTGTAGAAAAGAATTTCCGCTTGGGTTCATAAAGCTTGATCGTCCCAAATACGCGATTTCCCTCGCCACGCAGGGGAATGACCAGACAGGAGCTCAGCTTGCAGTCCTTGGAAACAGAGCAGGTGTACGAAATGTCGGCGCCATCCGCATAAACGACCTCGTTATTGGCGATGGCATAAAAGGTGTGCGTTGAAGATATCGGGGTGCCGGTCAGGTGATGATCTGCGCCTACGCCAACAAAACCGAGTAGCTTCTCACAATCGGTTATGGCTACCGCTCCGACACCGGTTTCTTCCTGAATGATGCTGGCCATGCGAGTGCAATTGTGCTCGTTAAAACCTTGCATCAGCACGCCAACAGAACGTTCAGCGATACGCAGTGCCTTGGCGGAGAAGGCGATGGAATACTTCTCCATGGTTTCCCTGCGATCCAGAATAAGGCGCATGAAAAGTGCTGCGCCCAAGGAATTGGTCAGGATCATCGGAAGAGCAATATGAGCCACAAGACGGGAGGCATCGTCAAAGGGCTTGGCTATCAGCAGAATGATGAGCATCTGCATCGCTTCTGCGAAAAGCGTAGCGAATAGGGCAGTCATCGGATTGAGCAGCCTATCAGCACGATGGCGACGCATAAGATAGAAGTGCAGACAGCCACCGATGACGCCCTCTGCGGTGGTTGACACGGCACAGGCAAGATCAGTGAATCCGCCGAGTGAATAACGGTGCAAGCCGCCCGTGAGGCCCACGGCGAAGCCGACCACGGGGCCGCCTAAAATGCCACCGAGAACGGCGCCAATGGCGCGGGTATTGGCAATCGCGCCTTCGATCTGGAAACCAAAGTAGGTTCCCATGATGCAGAATCCGGAGAAAACAAAGTAGCAGACAAGTTTGTCCGGAAGGCGAACAGTGACCTGCATCAATGGTGCGAACAACGGGGTTTTGCTTAGCAGGTAGGCAATTACCAGATAGACGGACATTTGCTGCATCAGGCTGCCGGTCAGGGCAAGGTGATTGATTTGTTCAAGTTCCAGCATGATGGTAGATCCCTTTGGCCAATAGTGCGGATTCTACGACCCTGCGGAAAAAACGGTAGTCCTGATTAGCGCCGCCAGGCGTGAAAGCGCTCCACCCAGGCCAGCAGTTGCTGCGGTGCGTGAGCCTTCTTCCAGTTACCCGCCACGTATTTGTTGGCCTCAGCCATTGTCGGGTAGATGTGGATGGTGCCGAGAATCTTGTTCAGGCCGATGCCGTGACGCATGGCCAGCACGTATTCGGCGATCAAGTCGCCGGCGTGTTCGCCAACGAGGGTGACGCCGAGAATCTTGTCTTTGCCGGGCACGGTGAGGACCTTCACGAAGCCGTGCGCCTCGCTGTCGGCGATGGCGCGGTCGAGATCGTCGATGTCGTAGCGCGTCACTTCGTAAGCGATGCCCTTTTCCTGGGCTTCGAGTTCGTTGAGCCCGACGCGCGCCACTTCCGGTTCGACAAAGGTCGCCCAGGGAATCACCGAGTAGTCGGCACGAAACTTCTTGAACGGATCGAATAGCGCGTTGACTGCGGCATACCAGGCCTGATGCGCAGCGGTATGGGTGAATTGATAGGGGCCTGCGACATCGCCTGCGGCGTAAATGTTGGGGAATTTCGTTTGCAGGAATTCGTTGGTCTCAACCGTTTTTCCAGCCGGAATGCCCAGCACGTCGAGCCCGTAATCCTTGAGATTGGCCGCGCGGCCGACGGCGACCAGCACGGTATCAAAGGGAATGCGAACATCCTGGCCTGCATGTTCAGCAATCAATACCTTTCTTTTCGGCCCCTCGATCAAAAATTGCTTTGCAGTGTGATTGACCAGTACCTCAATGCCTTCAGCGCGGAAGCGACGCATCACTGCCTCCGAGACTTCGGGATCTTCGCGCATCATGATGCGCGGTGCCATCTCAATCTGTGTGACTTTGGAGCCGAGGCGGGCGAAGGTCTGGGTCAGTTCGGAGCCGATCGGTCCGCCACCGAGTACGACCAATCGTTTGGGCAGTTCGCGCAAATTCCAGACGGTATCGGAGGTCAAATAGTCAACATTCTCGATGCCCGGAATCGGCGGCACAAAGGGACGTGCTCCGGCGGCGATGACGATGCTGCGCGCTGACAGGCGTTGCGTCGTGCCGTCGTCGCCCGTGATGTCAGCCTCCCAAGGGGATACAAGCTTAGCCGTGCCGTGCACAACATCGACGCCCAGTGCGGTGTAACGCTCGGCGGAATCATGTGGTTCGACGGTTTTGATGACGCGCTGCACGCGCTCCATGACTTCGGCGAAATCGAATTCAGCTGTGGCCGAGCGGATGCCGAACTCCTGTGCGCGCCGCATGTGCGAGAGCAACTTGGCTGAACGGATCAGTGCCTTTGAAGGCACACAACCGGTGTTCAGGCAGTCGCCGCCCAACTTGTGTTTTTCAATGAGCGTAACTTTGGCTTTGACGGCGGCAGCAATATACGCCGTGACCAGTCCTGCCGAGCCGCCGCCGATGACAATCAGGTTGCGGTCAAATGACTTGGGCCTCTTCCAGCCGGCATAAACTTTCTTTGCCGCGAGCGCTTCGACGATCTTCTTGGCGATCAGCGGGAAAATGCCGAGCAGGGCAAAGGAGCCCAACAAAGCCGGTGAGAGGATGCCCGAGAGCGATTCAATGCGGGCGAGTTGCGTGCCGGCATTGACGTAAACGAAGGTGCCGGCCAGCATGCCGACCTGGCTCACCCAATAGAAAGTCCAGGTCCGGATTGGCGTCAGCCCCATCAGCAGGTTGATGGCAAAGAAGGGGAAGACCGGCACGAGGCGCATGGTGAAGAGGTAGAAACTGCCTTCTTTCTCGATGCCGGCGTTGATCGTGCGCAAGCGATCACCCAAGCGCGATTGCACCCAGTCGTGCAACAGGAAACGCGAAGCCAGAAAGGCCAGCGTCGCGCCGAGTGACGAGGCAAAGGAAACTAGCACCAAGCCCCACAGCAAGCCGAATATCGCGCCCCCAACCAGCGTCATGACCGCCGCGCCGGGCAGCGAAAGGCCGGTGATGGCAACATAGGCGACGAAATAGATCAGGGTGGCCAGTAGCGGGTTGGCAGCACGCCAGGCTTCTATGGCTTCCTGATGGCTCTTGAAGGTGTCGAGGCTCAGGAAGCGCCCGACATCGAAAGCGAAAAAGGCCAGCAGCAGACCAATCAGCGTGGTGATCAGTAATAGTCGCTTGGTGTTCATTGAATCCTCAAAGGTAAAAGCGCCAGATCAGGCACCGCAGCTTGGCGCAGCCACCGCGTCGTCACCCAGAGCGCCGCCGCAACTGGAGCCCTGGCCGGCGGAGCAACCGTAGCAATGATCCGCCACGCGGATAGCATGGCCATCAAGCGCATCTGCATTCAGATCGGTAATGTGCAGGCGCGGCCTAAGCTGATCGGCGATCGGCAACCCAAGCTGCTGATTGAAGTCACAGTCGTACAGATAACCCTGCCAATCAACCGAGAGCAGGGTGCGACACATGACGTTATCAATGTTTTCAGCGCGATGGGCGCTGCGCAGCAGTTGCATGTAGCTGTTGAATTCGCCTTTGGAGACCAGCATTGAACCAAAGCGCTGAATCGGCATGTTGGCCAGGGTGAACAGGTGGTTGAATTCGACGCCGAAGTTCTGCCCCAAGTGCAATTTGTAGGCAGCTTCCAGCGCCTCTTGCGGCGGTGGCAGATTCGGCCCCTGAGGATTGAAAACGAGATTGAGGATCAGTTGGCTATTGCCTTTTCCGTAACCTAGGGAATTGAGGCGCTTCAAGCCTTTGATGCTGGCCTCAAACGTGCCTTTGCCGCGCTGCTTGTCAACATTCTCCTCAAGGTAGCAGGGGAGGGACGCCACGATCTCAACCTGATGCGCCGCAAGAAATGCAGCCATGTCTTCAAAGCCCGGTGCTTCGAGGATGGTCAGATTGCAGCGGTCAATAACCTTGATTCCACGCGTACGCGCCGCAACAATCAGGCGTTTGAAATGCGGGTTCATCTCCGGTGCGCCGCCGGTCAGGTCCAGCACCTTGACTTCCGGGCTGGCCGAGACGAACGCGATGAGCGCATCGACGGTTTCGCCGGTCATCTCCTCCTTGCGCTGCGGCCCGGCATTAACATGGCAATGCACGCACTGCTGGTTGCAGCGGTAGCCAAGATTGACCTGTAGCGTTTCAACCATTTTTCGTTGCAGTGCGGGGAAGTCTGTTTTAAGGAGAAGGGCTAATGTGGCATGCATTGTGGTTTGACTTTTAATTTGGCTATTTTAGCTTGGTCGGATACGGCAAGATTTCCTTACAGTATTCGATGAAGACGGCTCCAGATCAGGCTAAATAAGCAGGCTAAATAAGCATGGTCGCTTTCGGATAGATATTGCACAATAACATGGCTTTTTTGCCCTAAAATGAGAAAGCTCGAAAAGGATGACGAATGAGATTTAAGATCTTTCTATATTCTCTTCTGTTTGCGTCGTGGGCAACTCAGGCCATGGAAATTTCAACTTCGGCTCAGGATGCTGCGCCCAAGCATGTGATGTGCGAGAACGGAATTGTTTGCAACCTTTGCATAAATTCTATGTCAATTAAATTTCAGCCTTCACCATGCACTGCGGTTCTTTATGCCGCATCACGCCAACTGTAACGTTATAAAAACGTTGAGCTAGCCACTTCTTATGCCACACAAGAAATTCAGCGACCTCTGGTTCGTAAAATTCGGTTTGCGCCGAACCATGGTTCTGACGGTTGTGTTGAGTGTCGCGGTGCCCGCTATTGTTTTTTTCATTCTCCAGCAACGCTTGTCGGCAGAAGGGCAGCGCGAGGTGCTGGCCCAGGCCAAAGCCGATGTGATGGCCATGGGACTGGCGTCGGTTATCGAGCCGATGTGGGCTGTCGACGAAACAACTCTGCGTGATGTGGCGAGCAAGATCCTAATAAATCCGCAGGTCGTGGCCGTGCGGATTCATGAGTACCGTCCGGGTTCGACAGCCATCCAACTGGTCAGGCCGAATGTAAAATTGCTGACAGCCGCCGAAACCCCGGATGCCAGTTCAATCAACATTGCTCACACTTTGGAAGAAATTCGTCGCGGTGAGGAGGTGCTCGGAACGCTGCACATCTGGTTTGATTCCGCCTACGGGCATGAATTGTTGGATGCACAGCGTTTTCAGATGATGGTGTTGGTGCTGGTGCAGGTGTTACTGAGTATGCTGGTTCTTATGGGGCTGATCACATACCGGATTCTGGCACCCATCGAGTTGCTCAAAGAGCAGGCGACAGCGCTGGTTTCGAATGTTCAGTCAGGTTCTGAAGTGCACTGGACGCGTAATGATGAAATCGGGCAACTGGGTCGCCACCTCGGGAGTGTACATAACCGCCTGTCCGATTTGTTTGGTGAGCTCGAAGTGAAAAACCAGCAACTGCAGAAGGCGGCGCTCTATGATGCGTTGACTGGATTGTGCAATCGCACCCTGTTTCATGATCTGGTCGATCGTGAGCTTAAACAGGCGAGGCGTATTGACCAGAAGTTCGGTGTGCTGTTCATCGATCTGGATCATTTCAAGGCGATCAATGATTCCATGGGGCACGATGCCGGCGATGCCGTGCTTCTCGAAGTCAGCCGGCGAATGCGCGCCACGTTTCGTGAGGTTGACGTTGTTTGCCGGCAGAGCGGCGACGAATTTCTCGTTATGGCGCGCGATATCGAGCAGTGGGAACAGTTGGGTGAATTGGCCGAGCGTCTGATCAAGGCGATCGAAGTGCCGATGACGGTGAATAACATTGCAATCACCTTGTCGGCCAGTGTCGGTATTGCCCTTTACCCTGACGACGGTGATCGGTTTGATACGCTCGTCAAAGAAGCTGACATTGCCATGTATCAAGCCAAAGCCATGGGCCGCGGGCGCTTCAGCTTCTTTGATTCAAGCTTGAACGCCAATGTGCTGGAATCCTTGCAGTTGGAACACGAACTGGGTGTGGCTATCAGAAATAATGAGCTGATTCTTCACTACCAGCCCCAGGTGGATGCCGTGTCCGGGAAAGTGGTCGGTGTCGAGGCGCTGGTGCGTTGGCAGCACCCGAAGCGTGGCCTTCTCTATCCGGGCGCTTTCATCGGCATTGCCGAAGAATCGGGCAAGATCGCCGATATGGGGGTGTGGGTTCTGCATGCGGCCTGCAAGCAACTGGGTGACTGGCGGGCTCGCAGGCTGGATTTGGGGCAGATGGCCGTTAACGTGTCGGCCCTTGAATTTCGCGACCACCGGCTGCTCGATAGCCTGCAATCCGCGCTCGAAAAAGGCGGTATTGATGCCAGAAGTCTGGATATGGAGATCACTGAGAGCGTGTTGATGGACGACACCTCAATCAGCCAGCAGATCATTGAGCACATGCGAACCCTGGGCGTTGGTATTGCCATCGACGATTTCGGCACAGGGTACTCGTCGTTGTCCTACCTCAAACGTTTGCGTCCGACGCAACTCAAGATTGATCGGTCGTTTGTCAGTGATATAGAGTCAGGAGAAGACTCGCGCGCCATCGTCAAGGGCATTCTTGGGCTAGCCTCGGCGCTTGGTCTGATCGTGGTGGCCGAAGGGGTTGAAACCGAGACACAAAAGCAATTTTTAAGTGACGCCGGTTGCCCGGTTCTGCAAGGTTATCTTATTTCGAAACCTTTGTCGGCGCATGAGTTGGAACGTTGGCTGGCACATTGGCAAAAAAGTTGAATTCGGGTATGCCAGGTGCACTGAACTCGCCATATGCCCTGTTTGTGGAACCCCGTGGAATTGGAATCATTCGTAGAATCAATTGCCAGCGAAGCAAATAGGGCGCAAACTAGACATCTTTTTTAGCAAAAACAGTGTAGGGATATCCAGATGAATGCAGCCATTCTTAAGTTTCTTAGAGCCAACGGCGAGCAACTCGATGCCGAAATATCACAAGCGCTCCATATCCCGATGGCACAATTGAAGACTCAGGTCGCACAACTTTCTGCTTCGGGTGACGTGATTTGCTGCAAGGTGACGCGTTTCATTGATGGCAAGAAAATTGAAGGTACAAGCTGCCGTTTGTCCTGCGATTTACCGGCACCCGCACGCGGCAGAAAACCTGGTGTGAAGAAAGACCCTAATGCGGATAAGCTTATTCCAGAATAATTGTGTTGCGCGCTTTTTTGGGAATTTTAAAGAGGACGTTTCTGTTTACAGACCCCTTTAAGACTTGACTTGACCAAAAAACACCTTCCCTCGCCGCTTTGCTTATCTCAATAACTGCAGGATGGGTCAAGCGGCGTTCCGTAGTGATGCCATAAAGCTTTTCGATCACGGTATCGATGTGGCCTAATACTTCAACTTTGTATTGTTCGCAGACATGATCTAGGATCGCTGTCGGAGCGACAAATAATCCAGCACCCGCTTGTCCGAAGGCCTTCATCAGTGCGCTATCGTCAAATTCGCCAACGATATTGGGTCTCAGGCTATTCGATTCAAGCCATTGGATCAGTTGTGGCCGAATGGCTGTGTCTTCACCTGGCAGGAGAAACGGGGCGTTGTCGAGCAGAGCGGGAAACTCGACTGAGAGGTTCTTGGACAATTGAGTTGCCATATCCCGGGTGCCAAACACCGTTAGTCTGCTCTCGCCTAGAATGTGGCTGTAGCCCCGAACGTTCAGATTTGTCGGCATGGGGCGGTCGGCAATGATCATGTCAAGCCGATGAATGGCTAACTCGGCCATCAATGACAATAAACGCCCTTCACGGCAGACTAGATTTACCGGTTCTTTTAGTTTGAGTGCCGGTTCCACCAGATGGTAGGCGATCGATTTCGAGACAGAATCGGCAATTCCTACCCTGAACGTCGTGGCTCTTCTTGTGCTTTGATCACGTATTACGTCAAGCAGTTCGTCACCAACGGTAAATATCTCCTGCGCGTAACTCAGAATGTTCCGCCCCGTGTCGGTTAGTTCACGGTTGCGTCCGACCCGGCGAAACAGATCAACACCGAGTTTCTCTTCAAACTCGCTTAGCTGTCCACTAATGGAGTGCGGTGTGAGGTTCAATTGCTCGGCTGCACGAGCAATGCTGCCGGTCTTGGCTACCATCCAGAAATAGCGTAAGTGTTTGTAGTTAATAGCATCCACGATGTGCTCTCCCGAGGCTTTATTAAACTAGTCAAGGTGATGAATTAATCACTGAAACGAACTGTGACGTACGGGCAATATACATCGAAAATAACGATGTATTAACAAATTATATTCGACTTGTTAGATGTTTTCCTGTGCCTTAGCATTCGTCCCCGACGTCGTTTCGGATTGCGCACTCCGCAGTGTGGATCTCTTGTTGTTGCTAAGTAAACTCTTTACTCATTTTTCGTTGCTTTCAATCCTGCTGGTGAAGTAATCACAGCCCTTGCCCCAGAAAGAAAATATGCGAGACAAAGAAGCGCACGCCAAACCGGTTGAAGAACTGGTCAGCAGTTTTCAAACACACCTGGAATTTGGCTTGACCAAACAAAGTGCGAATGAGCGTCTGCTGCAATTCGGCTCCAACGAACTGACCGAACGGCCACGGCCGGGATTCCTGGCGCTGCTTTGGGATCAGTTCAACAATTATCTGGTGATCATCCTGATCATTGCGGCGGTGGTCTCCTTTGCACTGGGCGAGGTTGTCGATTCCATAGCCATCATGTTCATTGTGGTGCTCAATGCGGTGGTCGGCGTCATTCAAGAGTCGAAGGCTGAGCAGGCGCTTGAAGCGCTGCAAAAGATGTCAGCCCCGAATGCACAAGTCATCCGGGATGGTCAGCAGTTGACGATACCCGGTCGGGAGATCGTTGTTGGCGATATTGTCCTGCTTGAAGCCGGGAATTACGTCCCTGCGGATCTGCGCCTGATTGAGAGCGTCAATCTCAAGGTTGAAGAGGCTTCTTTGACCGGTGAGTCGGTGCCCGTCGAGAAGGTGGCTAGCGTGGTGCTGGATAAGGACATTCCGCTCGGCGATCGAAAGAACACCGCGTTCATGGGCACGTTGATCACCTACGGGCGTGGCAAAGGACTGGTAACCGGCACCGGCATGAACACCCAGATGGGGCTGATTGCCGAGATGATTCAATCCTTCGAGACCGAAGAGACTCCACTGCAAAAGAAACTGGAGCATCTGGGCAAGGTGCTCGGCACGGCCTGTCTGGCCATCTGTGCGCTGGTGTTTATCTACGGCCTGTTCCGAGATACGAACCTTATTGATGCGCTGAATGGGGACTTCCTGAATTATCTTGAGGCCGAAAAGAAAGACATCATCAATCTCTTCATGACCGCAATAAGCTTGGCTATCGCTGCAGTACCTGAGGGCTTGCCGGCCATTGTGACCATTTGCCTCGCGCTCGGCATGCAGCGGATGATCAAGCACAATGCGCTGATTCGGAAACTCCCTGCTGTAGAAACGCTCGGTTGCGCTACAGTAATTTGCTCCGACAAGACGGGCACGTTGACGCAGAACGAGATGACTGTGGTTCAGGGGTGGGCAGGCGGAAAACGCCTGCGCATCACGGGAGAAGGGTATAGCCCGAATGGTGATTTCTTTGTAGGTGCTGATGCCTTCGATCCGTGCAGCGAACAGGGTACAGCGCTCCTGCTGCAAGGGGCATTGGTTTGCAACGATGCCCGGCTGGAAGAAAAAACCGGCGAGGATGGCAAGCAGTCATGGCAAATTCTCGGTGATCCAACGGAAGGTGCGATGGTCGTTGCCGCGGCCAAGTGCGGGTATCGACGCATTGAACTGAACAAGGATCTGCCACGAATTCAGGAAATCCCCTTTGATTCCGACCGGAAACGGATGAGCACGATTCACCGTGTAGAGAGTGCTCAAGACGTTTTTTCTGCTATTGGCTCGCCGCCACTCATCGTTTTCGTCAAGGGCGCGCCCGATGTCATCCTTGATTTGTGCAGTCAAACGCTGGAATCCGGTCAGACCGTTGATCTGACACCGGTTATGCGCGCAGGGGTTCTTGAGCAGAATCACGCAATGGCCAGCGATGCCTTACGCGTTCTCGCTGTCGCCTGTCGTCCTTTACAGGACGTCCCGGCCAACGTAACTCCGGAAGTCGTCGAAAAGGATTTGATCTTCATCGGCCTGCTCGGCATGATCGACCCGCCTCGCCCGGAAGTGATTGATGCCCTCAAAAGAGCGCGTGGCGCCGGCCTCAAGTGCATCATGGTCACTGGTGATTACAAGGATACGGCTGAGGCCATTGCGCGTGACATTGGCCTGCTAACACCGGACGGCCTGGTGCTGACCGGCCCGGAGATCGAGAAGCTCAGTGACGAGGACCTGGCGGCAAGAACCGACCGTCTCGAAGTGTGCTGTAGAGTCTCGCCCCAGCACAAGACGCGGATCGTCGATGCGCTGAAGGGGCGTGGTCACGTCGTGGCCATGACTGGCGATGGGGTGAATGATGCCCCTGCGTTAAAGCGGGCCAACATCGGCGTGGCCATGGGCATTACCGGCTCGGATGTAGCCAAGCAGACGGCGGACATGATCCTGACCGACGATAATTTTGCCAGTATCGTTGCCGCCATTGAACAGGGGCGGATCATCTATTCCAACATCCGCAAATTTGTCTACTTCCTGCTGGCCTGCAATGTCGGGGAAATACTCATCATCTTTGGTTCCATGCTTGTCGGGTTGCCCATCCCCCTGAAGCCGGTTCAACTGCTCTGGCTGAATCTGGTCAGTGATGGTGCGCCGGCGCTTGCGCTGGGTCTTGAGAAAGGCGATCCGGACATTATGGATAGCCCGCCGCGATCGCCGACCGAGCCCGTGATCAACAGGGATATGGCCATCGGTATTGGTGTGGTCGGTGTGGTCGATGCGCTGGCCATTCTGGGCGTGTTTTATCTTGCGCTGCAGCGCTATCCTGATCAATTGATTGTCGCGCAGACCATTGCTTTTGTGACTCTCTGCAGTTCAGAGCTGATCCGTGCGTTTACCGCCCGCTCCGAACACTACAGCATTTTCTCCATTGGCTTCCTTTCCAATCGCTGGATGGTGTGGGCCGTCGGGGTGTCATTCCTGCTGGTTTTGATGGTCGTGTATGTGCCATTCCTCCAGCCGTTTTTTGACACCGTTCCGCTGTCTGCAGATGACTGGATGCTGATGCTGCCTTTCTTCTTCGCTTCGCCGGTGGCCATGGAACTGCTTAAATTGTACTTCCGCAAACGGATGGCAAATCAACCGGGTTAGTCTTGCCTGCTTGAAGATCTGTCACAAAGCTGAGGCGATTGTTTTTGCGTTATGCCGCATCATGTCGAGGTAGGTTCCGGCTGTGCCGGTATGCTTCGACAGGGAGTCGGAGTACAGGGTGCCGCCTATCTTTGCACCCGACTCCTGTCGGATGCGTTCGAGCAGGCGTGGGTCGGAAATGCTTTCCATGAACACGGCGGAAATCTTCTCCCGGCGAATCTGCCGGATGATGCGCCCGACATCAGCGGCGGAAGGCTCGGCATCGGTGTTGATGCCGACCGGTGAAATAAAACTGATGCCGTAAGCGCGACTGAAATAGCCAAAGGCATCATGGGATGTGACCACCTTGCGGCGTTCGGCAGGAATTGCGTTGAACGATTTGCGCAACTTACCATCCAGCGCCGTAATCTCCTGCTTGTATTTTAAGGCGTTGGCCTGATACACAGCCTTGCCTGCCGGATCGGCTTCGCTCAGTGCCAGCGCGATATTGTCGACATAGCGCAGGGCATTGGAAAGATCCTGCCAGGCGTGCGGGTCGATATCGCCGTGATGATCGTGCTGGCCGTTTTTTGCATCTTTGGCGTGAGGACGTTTGAGCGTTTTTATCCCGGAGCTGGCGACGAGAACCTTGCCACGGTAGCCTGAAGCCGTTATCAACCGCTCGATCCATCCCTCAAATCCAAAACCGTTTATGACGACCAGTTTGGCCTGGGCAACGGTTTTTGCATCGGACGGTGTCGGTTGATACGCATGGGCATCGGCGTCCTGCCCAACCAGCGTATGGATCTGCACCCGCTCGCCGCCAACGCGCTGTGTCATGTCGCCGAGAATGCTGAAACTGGCAACGACGTTCAGTTTCTCGACGGCAGTTGCATGAGCAACGATAAAAAACAATCCAACAGGCAGCAAATGACGCAATAGTTTTATCAGAATAAATCCCACGGGGGTTTCCTAGCGCGCAAAGTGCCAGCGTGGGCGCAGACGGCTGACCAACGGGCCTAATGGGCCAACAACCATCGACAGCAAATAAAGACCACCCAGTGTCAGGACGATGGCCGGGCCGGCGGGCAGATTGACGTAATACGAGAGCAGCAGCCCGATCAGTGAACCGGCAAACGCGATGACGATTGCGACCAGGATCAAAGGTACGATATTGCCAACCCAGAAGCGCGCGGCGGCCGAGGGCAGAATCATGATGCCGACGGCCATCAAGGTGCCTAGCGCATGAAAGCCGCCGATCAGGTTAAGTACGACGAGCACCATGAAGCCGTAATGCGCCAACGGGCTGAGGCGGCTGATGCGGGCGAGATGCGATGGGTCGCAGCACTCCAGCACAATCAGACGCAGACCAACAGCGATGGCGACAATCGAACACGAAGCGAAGCTGGCCAGGAGGAGGAGGGCGGCATCGTCCAGCGCCAGGACACTGCCGAACAACACGTGCAGCAGATCGACATTACTGCCGCGCAAGGAGATGATCAACACACCGGCGGAGAGCGAAATCAGATAGAAGGTTGCCAGACTGGTGTCTTCCTTGATCACCGAGTTGCGCGCTACGCCACCGGCCAGCAAGGCCACGGCAATGCCGGCGACGAGGCCGCCGATGGTCATCGCTGACAGTGACAGCCCGGCGATCAGGTAACCGATGGCGGCACCCGGCAGAATGGCGTGCGAGATGGCGTCACCGGCCAGACTCATGCGGCGCAGCATCAGGAATACGCCGATTGGCGTGGCGCCCAGCGAAAGTGCCAGACAACCCGCCAGCGCACGGCGCATGAAGCCGAACTCGATGAAAGGCGAGAATAAAGGGAAGTCGGCCAGGGTATCGATCAGGCTCATTGGCGGAGAGGCTCCGACTCATGCGTAGCCTGGTGATCTGCGTGGCAAATCGGTGTGCCGGTGTGCTCGCCCTGTTCCTCAGCCAGATGGCGGGCACGATGCAGATTTTCTTCGCTCAATACCTCGGCCGTTGCCCCTCGCGCCACGACTTCGCGCGCCAGCAACAATGTTTCGGGGTATTCCTCGCGCACATGGAAAAAATCATGCAGGACGCTAATGACGGTGCGACCTTCGGTGTTCCAGCGGCGTACCAGAGCAGCCAGATCACGTACGGTATTGACGTCGATCGCGCCGTAGGGCTCATCGAGCAGGACAAGCGGTGAATCCTGCAAGATCACACGGGCAAAGCGCGCACGTTGCAACTGGCCGCCGGAAAGCTGGCCAATCGGCCGGTTTTCCAAGCCGCTCAGACCAGCCGTGGCAATGGCCTCTTCAATGCGGTTTTTTGCGGCGCGATCAAAGCGGCGGAAGGCGCCGAATTGCGCCCATAGCCCCATGGCCACAAAATCGTAAATGACGATGGGGAAACTGGTGTCTAGCGTTGATTGCTGGGTCAGGTAGGCGATATTTTTTCGTTCAAGGCCAATCAGTTCGATGCTTCCTTGCATCGGACGCAACTCGCCAACAATAGCCTTGAGCAGGGTCGACTTCCCGGCACCATTGGGGCCGACTACCGCCAGAAGGCTGCCCGCAGCAATTTCCCCCTTGAGGTGGTGAACCGCTGGATGCCGGTTGTAGCCAAGCGTCAGGTTGTTGAAGCGGAGAATGGTCTGCCCGGTAGCGGTCATGACATGGCCCAATGGATTGTCGTCCATAAGACAAGCAAGGCGCCGACGGCCCAGGCAAGGCGCAACAGAGCGCCCGCGCAAAGCGCGGCGTTGGGAGGCGAGTAATTTATTGGTTTTGCTGGACGGGTTGGCGAATGCATAAGCGTTATGAGGCTTGACTTTCAGAGGGCTTATGCTGCCTGATTCTTCGCCTAAATGCAACTCGGTTGCACTAAGGAGTCAGCTGCGCGATGACGCTGTGGTGGCTTGGAACTGTCGTTGGAAACGCTCCAGGCTTGTGATCGAGCCGCAGACAAACAGCGCATCATCCGGGCGCAGTAGAAAACTGTCGTCGAATTCTACAAGGACGTCCTGCCCACGCTCAACTGCGACAACTTTCGCGCCTGTTCTTTCGAGTACCTCACTGCGCCATGGGTGCGCGCCATTCAAGGTGCCTGACGTCAGGCGGCTAAACTTGATTCGATTTTCGACGGGAATGGCCTGCTCATCGAGCAAGTGATAGGCAAGTATTTGCCCGGCGACTTGTCCGACCGAAATGGCAAAATCGGCACCGGAGCGGTAAATGCGCGCCGTATTGGGTGTCCGGATGACGCGCACGATAAGCGGGACTTCAGGCGCATAGTCACGCACCACGGCCGTGGCAAATACGGACTCGCTATCATCGTTCAAGGCCAGAATCACCGCGCTGGCCTCATGAACCCTGGCCTGCTGGAGAACAGAAAGTTCAAGAACATTCCCCACAACATTTACCCCGAGTGCGGGTATTCGGTCGATGACGATGCAGGTTTCACCGGCGTCATGCAACATTTCAATGACCTTGTGTCCGACGGTACCAAAACCGGCAAGCACGATCGGGCCGGTTCGCCGGATCGGCATAGCCATACGTTCAACGGCTTCCAGTTTGGCGTGGGCGCCGACCACGACGAGGATTCCGCCGGGTTCAACTCGCGTCTCCGGCCCCTTGGCGGTCGTAAAATCACCCCCGTGCCATTGCCCGATGACGGAAACGCCATGGTGTTCACGCAGATGCAAATCACCGAGTTTTTGTCCAGCCAGCGGACTCCCCGCACGGACGCGGAATTCTGCCATGCCGACTTTGGTGCCAAGCAGATGCATGCCTTCTGCCGGCGGGCTGATGCGGGTACTGGCGCGGGAAGCGAGTGCGGCACCAAGCACATGCGCCGGGGTGAACACATCGGTCGCGCCAATCTGGAGCATCGGCGGCCGGTAAAGCGGATCGTCAGCCAAGGCATAAATCGGGCCGGTAAATCCGTGTTCGCGAACGATGAGTGTGCAGGTTGCGTTGGCGTGATCGCCCGCATTGGTTACCACGGCTCGTGCATCTTTTACCCGTGCCAGCACCGAGGGGTCATCAGCCAGTTTGCCGAAGACCACGTTGTGTTTTCTATCGCGTAGGTTACGAGCCAGCGCCATGTCTTCTTCGAAAATGACAAAGGGACTCTGTGTTCGATTAAATTCTTCCAGCAGGGATTCGATGGCAGGGCCATAGCGGTAGAACAGCACTTTACCGGTCATCGGTGGCAGGATGTGCTGCAAGCGAACTTCGAATTGCTCTTCAAAGTAGGGGAGTACGAACAGCGGGAAGATAAGGAAGGCCAGAAACTGGCCTAGAAACGGGCAAAGGATGACAAACAGTGCCAAGGCCGGATGGTTCCAATGGTTGTCGCCTCCATAACCCGTGGTAGTGAGCGTTTCGGAGGCCCACTGCATCCCTTGCAGAAACGTCCGCGGTGTCCCTTCGAGATGAGTCATTCCAAGCATGTAGAGCGTGCCGAGAATCAACACTGCAGAGGGCAGCAGGGTAAGCAGTACAAAAAGACGTTTGGTTGAACGTTTGAAATTTGAAAACATGTCGAGTGGCTCTGAAAATCAACAGTTCGCAGTATCCTCGGCGTTGCTGGTCTGGTCAAACCTTCCGG
Organism: Betaproteobacteria bacterium; assembly: GCA_031403915.1. GTDB lineage: Bacteria > Pseudomonadota > Gammaproteobacteria > Burkholderiales > Rhodocyclaceae > Propionivibrio. The sequence continues at coordinate 4,601 of JANNGP010000178.1, read as the reverse complement.
CGGGGTGGCACAGGAAGTTGTCAAAATTGCACTTGCTCAGCACATAGACGGCGCGGCTTGATAGAATCCGTTGCACTGTCTCGCAATTGTTTGTGGCCGGAGATTTTTTTGGAACAACGTCGTTTTCCCCGTTATCAACTGGCAACTCCTCTGGCAGGTACTGTCGAGCAGGATGGCGAACGTTTCTCGGGGAGTATCCTCAATATTTCTGCAGTTGGTTTTTATCTGCATCTAGCCAAGAAACCCGAAAGCGGATTGGCGATTCAGGGGGGCAATGACTATGGCGAAATTCGCTACGCTGGCCGCAATGCGAATGGTTTCGGTAGTCTGGTACGCGTTGAGAAGTTTTCAACGGGCGTGGGTGTCGGGTTTTCATGGGACAAAAACGGTCTGGATGAGGCAAGTTCGCTATTGCTTTCTGAAGTCAATAAGGAGCAGGAGAGCAAGCGACTGCTAGGTCGTGTGACAACGTCTGCGTCTGACATCCTCCTTGCAGGTCATGTGTCTTCTGCCTTGTCCGAAGAAGTTTTCTCCAGCTTGCGCGCAATCGGTGCGGGCAAGTCGCGCGTGTCCTTGCGCAAATGTATTTCAATTGACTCCAGCGGCATTGCGTTGCTGATGGCCTTGCGTGACAGGGGGCTGCCTATTGTTGAGGTCGCTCCAGATATGGAAGCCGTCATTCAACGTTTCCAGCTTTCGGGCACGAATCCCGGCCAGAAAAACAGCGATGCAGGATGAGTTCTACATGCGAGAGGCGCTTTCGCTGGCCCGTTCCGCGGAATGTCTTGGCGAAGTGCCGGTGGGTGCGGTGGTGGTACGCGACGGTGTGATCGTCGGTCGTGGCTTCAATTCGCCGATTGGTGAAAGTGATCCCACCGCGCATGCCGAAATTGCCGCCTTGCGTGATGCCGCGCGAAATCTGGAGAATTATCGCCTGCCGGGCTGCGAACTCTTTGTGACACTGGAGCCCTGCGCGATGTGCGCCGGTGCCATTCTCCATTCACGCATCGCCCGAGTTGTATATGGGGCGTGCGATCCGAAAACCGGTGTGCACGCCAGCGTTTTTAACCTGTTTGCCGTTGAACAATTGAATCACCACACGGAAGTGGTGGGCGGCGTACTGGCCGGGGAATGCAGCCAGGTAATCTCCGGGTTCTTTGCCGCGCGCCGCGCCAGTCGGGGGCAGTAGGTATCATGCACATTCAGATTTCAATCGCGCAGCAATCGCTGACCCTGTTTGACGAGAGCGGACAGGTACTGCGCTGCTACCCGGTTTCAACAGCCAGCAAGGGTGCCGGCGAACAGAATGGCAGCTACTGCACCCCGCGCGGGAAGCATCTCATCCGCGCCAAGATCGGCGTTGGTCAACCGGAAAACACAATTTTTGTGGCGCGTCGCCCAAGTGGCGAGATTTACTCAATGGAACTTGGCGCGTCCGTTCCCGAAAGAGACTGGATTCTCACACGCATTCTTTGGCTATCGGGGTGTGAGCCCGGTCGCAACCGGCTTGGCTGCGTCGATACCATGCGCCGCTACATCTATATCCACGGCAGTCCGGACAGTGTGGATGTGGGCGTGCCCGGATCGCACGGCTGTATCCGCATGCGCAATGCCGATATCCTTGAATTGTTTGATCAGGTGCCGGTTTATACGACGGTAGAGATCAGCGAGTAAAGGTGTTGCACTTGTAATGGAAACCCGCGGACTATGTGGCCTGCAAACCAATAGATACGGGTACCTTCGGATATATCATCGTGGAAGCCAATAGCCATGCGGCTTCCAGAGGTGCCTTTTGATAAATATTGTCAAGATGCGATCAGTTCAACGCTAAACGTCGCACCGTCTGGCGTGCCAAGCCTGAGATCGCCCGCTTCAATAAAGCTTTCCTGAATCACGGCCAGTGCGGCAAATCCGCCGCCAGGGGCAGGGGCGGCATTGACGACCATTCCGCAGGGGTGTTCGGGACTTTCCGGCGAGAGGATCGAGGTGCCGGCCGCAATCGGATCCGCTGCACTGATTCGGCAGAGATGACGCTTGATCTTGCCCAGATACTGCGTCCGGGCGACAACTTCCTGGCCGGGGTAGCAGCCTTTGTGAAAACTGACGCCGCCAATTTTGTCGAAATTGGTCATTTGAGGCACGAATTCCTCGCTAGTGGCAGCGGTAATCAGCGGGATTCCCGCCTGAATGTCGAGCCACTGCCAAGCCGGTGTGCCTGCCGGCCGGGCGTTTTCAGCGAGTTGTTGCCAAAGTTCTGCCGTCGCTTCGCTGCTCACGACGACGGCGAAGCGGGTACGGTCAAGTCGAATAACAGTACCGCTGGCAAACGCAGCAGTATCGAGCGGCTTTGCAGGCACAGGCAAACCAGCGCTTTGCAAAGCGGCCTCGCCCTGCGGGCCGGATACGCCGATCAGTTCATGATTGCCGGTAAGGTCATTGACTTTGACTTTGGAGCGCAAGACGAACATTTGCAGACGCCTTTGTATTGTTGCCAATAAGTCGGCAGACAACAGCAGTTGATAGGCGGATGCCTGGCGATAAAGTAGAAAACTCACCAACATCCGTCCCTTGGCCGTACACCAGGCCGCAAGCTGGGCAGTATCAAAAGCCAGATGATTGACGTCGTTGGTCAGCTGGTTGTGCAGGAAGGTTTTTGCGTCCTCCCCGGCGCTTTCGATGATACCGAGATGGAGGAGCGGCGAAATAATCGTTGCGTCGCGGGTCGCACGCAGTTCAGAGGCAAAATCGCCAAAATCCGAAACCCGACCGTCTTCAATTCGGGCACCGGATGACCCAAGAAACTCTTGCCAGCTGGCGTTCATCGTTGCAGTTTTCCGTTTGTGTTTTGCGGCAGGCACCGCCTTGCATCGCATAACTCCGACACGTATACAGCGCATCGGTTCAATGGTGCGGGTTTCAGCTATTATATAGCCTCTCTGCTTACTGCACCGAACCCTGCAACGTCCACTCCTCGTCACATCGATGTTCAAACTCATTAAAACCCTGATCGTTCTCGGTCTGTTCCTGATTATTGTGCTGGGCGGCGGTTTTTTCTGGCTGGTTTCGTCGCCACTGGCATTGAAGAGCGAACAGATCGATTTCAATATTCCCCGGGGCAGCAGCATGCGTGGCGCGGCCAGAGAAATTGCCGCAGCCGGGGTGGTGCTTGATCCGTGGTTGCTCATTGCTCTGGGCAAGATCATGCGTGTCGAGACGTCGATCAAAGCCGGCAGTTACGAAATCAGTCGGGGAATTACACCGCTTGATCTGATGAACAAGCTGACGCGGGGTGACGTAACACAATCCGAGATTGCCTTCATTGAAGGCTGGACATTTCGCCAGATGCGCGAACGACTTGATGCGAATCCGGATATTCACCATGACACCAAGGGCTTGTCGGATTCAGAGATCATGCGGCTGATCGGGGCGCCGGAAAGCGCTGCCGAGGGGATGTTCTTCCCCGATACCTATCTTTTTTCCAAACAAAGTAAGGATAGTCATGTGTTGGCACGTGCCTATCGCACCATGCAACGCCATCTTGCCCGTGAGTGGGAAGGAAGAGCGACAGGCTTGCCCTACAGCAATGCGTATCAGGCTCTGATTATGGCCTCCATTGTTGAAAAGGAGACCGGGCGTGATCAGGACAGACCTCTGGTCGCAGCGGTTTTTGTTAACCGTCTGCGTCTTGGGATGCCGTTGCAAACTGACCCAACCGTGATTTACGGTCTTGGCGCAAGTTTTGACGGGAACCTGCGCAAACGCGACCTGTTGGCCGACACGCCTTACAATACCTATACGCGTGGCGGCTTGCCGCCAACGCCCATTGCCATGCCTGGTTTGGCTTCGCTGCACACCGCACTGCACCCGGTGTCGAGCCAGGCGCTCTATTTTGTGGCGCGCGGCGACGGCAGCAGCCAGTTTTCTCGTACGCTGGATGAGCACAATCAGGCAGTTAACCGCTACCAGAGGGGTGGGAAGTGAGTCAGCAGGGTTTGGAGAAAAACAACACGCGGGGAAAATTCATTACCTTCGAGGGTATTGATGGTGCCGGCAAAAGTACGCATATTGCCGGTGTGGCCGAACTGATTCGTGCACGCGGACTGAATGTGCTATCCACCCGTGAGCCAGGCGGCACCCCACTGGGTGAAAAACTCCGCGAATTGCTGCTGCACGAGCCGATGCACCTTGAAACCGAGGCCATGCTGATGTTTGCGGCACGTCGCGAACATCTGGCGCAAGTGATCGAACCGGCGCTGGCGCGGGGCGACTGGGTGATCTGCGACCGATTTAGTGATGCAACCTATGCCTATCAGGGCGGCGGGCGTGGTTTGGACAAGCAGAAGTTCGCCGAACTTGAGCAGTGGGTGCATGGACACCTGCAGCCCGATCTGACCTTTCTCTTTGACTTGCCCCCAGAAGTTGCCGGTGAGCGTATTGCGGCGCAAGGTCGCGAACTGGATCGTTTTGAACAGGAACGGGCCGAGTTTCACGTGCGGGTACGGTGTCGTAGCAGGCGTCGAACCCCTGCTCGACGAGGACCGACTCGAGATCCCAGTACGCCTCGGCCCAGAACGCGAAGTCGGGATGCGTCGATCGGACCG
>JANNGP010000177.1:0-18245 GCA_031403915.1 Betaproteobacteria bacterium | reverse complement strand
CCATGGAAAGCCGGAATGGCCCCGGCCTGGGATAAACTCAAGGTTCGTGTGGGTGCAGATAACTTTAAGCGTTTTATGGACATTGTCGAAAAGAACAGCAAGTAAGCTCCGTGAACACGACTTTGATCGTGCGGGGTATAGGTAAAGAAGATTTAACCACGAAGATCACGAAGAACACGAAGAAATTCAGGATAGAGTGACATCTCAGCTTGTTGATGAGTCGGCAGATATTGCATAGCCCTAGTTTTTTCGCAGTTCTTTTCTTAATGTTATTCTTCGTGTCCTTCGTGATCTTCGTGGCAAAATTTACCGCCGTTGAGCTATCTGCCGCGACAGCACAATCAACGGGATCAAGCCTACCACCACAATGGCCAGCGAAGCGGTCGAGGCTTCTGCCAGGCGTTCGTCGGAGGCCAGCGAGTAGGCCTGCGTGGCCAGTGTGTCGAAATTAAAAGGCCGCATGACCAGTGTGGCCGGCAACTCCTTCATCACATCAACGAACACCAGCAGACCTGCCGTAAACAAGCTGTCACGCAGGATGGGCAGATGCACACGGCGTAAAGTCTCACCCTGATTCGCTCCCAGACTGCGCGCGGCCTCATCCATGCTTGGCGTAACCTTGGCCAGACTTGAACTGACCGACTGCAGTGCCACCGCCAAGAAGCGCACCAGATACGCGTAAATCAGCGCCGCGATACCGCCGGTGAGCAGCAGACCGGGGTTGGTGCCGAACCACGCCAGCCAATGCCCGGCCAGCCAGTTATCGAGCCTTGTCACCGGAATCAGCACGCCGACCGCGATCACCGAGCCTGGAACGGCATAGCCCAGGCCGACCAGCCGGTTAAGAATTTTTGTAGCCAAGCCTTTCGACAAGCGCGCGCAATACGCCAGCAGCAGCGCCAACGCCACGGCAATCAGCGCCGTTACACCGGCCAACACGAAGCTGTTTTGCGCCAATTCGACGAAGTGAACACCGAACTGGGCATCACCTTCGGTCAGCGCCAGACGCAACAGCAAACCCGCAGGCAACAAAAAGCCAATAAACAGAGGCAGCAAGCACGTTGCTACAGCCACCACGGCACGGCCGCCTTGCAGCTGGTAACCGGCTTGCGGACGATTGCGCCCGGTGGTGTTATTGAACCGTGCCCGACCGCGCGAAAGCTGCTCGACCACTAGCAGTGCAATAACAAAACCGAGCAAAGAGGCGGCCAGTTGTGCGGCGGCAATCCGGTCGCCGAGCGAAAACCACGCGTGGTAAATACCGGTGGTAAAGGTTTGCACGCCAAAATAGGACACCGTGCCGTAATCAGCCAGCGTTTCCATCAGTGCCAGCGTTGCACCGGCCACCACGGCCGGTCGTGCCAGTGGCAGCGATACCCGGAAAAAACTGCGCCATGGGCTAAGACCTAATGTCCGCGCGGCTTCCAGCATGCCGCTCGCACGTTCAATGAAAGCCGTGCGCGCCAGCAAGTACACATACGGATAAAGCACGAAGACAAACATGGTGATTGCCCCGCCCACACTGCGCACCTCGGGAAACCAGTAATCGGTGCGGCTCCAGCCGAAGGTTTCGCGCAGCCAACTCTGCACCGGTCCGACAAACTGCAGGAAATCGGAATACACGTACGCCAGCACATAGGCCGGCACGGCAAGCGGCAGCACCAGCGCCCACTCGAAAACCCGCCGACCGGGGAAGTCGTGCATGGCCGTCAGCCAAGCCGTTGCCACACCTACGACGAAGACACCGGCGCCCACACCCAGAACCAGCCAGAGCGTATTGCCGATGTACTCCGGCAGCACGGTTGACGCCAGATGCTGCCAGACCATGCCGGTGCCGCCGCTAAACACATTCGTGAGTACGCTCACCACCGGCAGGCCAATCAGGGCAGCTACGGCAGCAGAGAATACAAGGAGCGTGTTAAAGGAAGTGGGTTTCATGGCCGTCCACAGTCAATTGCGAATTATAATTGACCTCGCCAAGCCGTCCTCTTATTCCTTGTACATTTGACTGGCACACACTTCCATGTCCCACCTCGAACTCGACAACATTATTCAGCGCTACGGATCACTCACGGTTGTCGATGGTGTCAGCTTCCGCGTTGAAACGGGCAGTATCGCCTGTCTGCTTGGCCCGTCGGGTTGCGGCAAGACGACACTGCTGCGTTGCATTGCCGGCTTCGAGCCGATTGCCGAAGGCGAGATTCGTGTCGAGGGCGTATCGGTCAGTCGTCCCGCGTTCAGCCTTGCACCGGAAATTCGACGTGTCGGCATGGTATTTCAGGACTACACGCTATTTCCGCACCTGCCCGTCGCTGACAACATCGGCTTCGGCCTGGCGACGCTGAGCGACAAAGAACGCACCGCACGCGTTGAGGAGTTGCTATCCATCGTCGGACTGCGCAATGAGGGCAGAAAATACCCGCACGAACTCTCCGGCGGCCAGCAGCAGCGGGTCGCTCTGGCACGCGCACTGGCACCACGACCGGGGCTCATTCTGCTCGATGAACCCTTCTCCAATCTGGATGTTGACCTGCGCGAACGTCTCTCGCATGAAGTGCGCAGCATCCTCAAAAGTCAAAACATTACTGCCGTGCTGGTAACACATGATCAACATGAAGCGTTTGCCATGGCCGACGAAATAGGCGTCATGTTTGGTGGCAAGATCCAGCAATGGGATACGCCTTACAACCTCTACCACCGCCCGGCCAACCGTTTTGTTGCCGACTTCGTCGGGCAAGGTGTTTTTCTGCCAGGGACAGTGGTCGACAATCACCGCGTCGATGTTGAACTTGGTCGCCTTGAGTCGACACTCCCGCTCGAATGCATGCAGGGCTGCGATGCCTGCGGCAAGGGCTGCGGCGTCAGTGTGCTGCTGCGTCCGGACGATGTGTTGCACGATGATGCCAGCCCCTTGCAGGCTGAAGTCCTGCAGCGCGCCTTCAAGGGTGCCGAGTTTCTGTACACGCTGCGCCTGGCGAGCGGCGCCGAGGTGCTCTCACTCGTTCCCTCGCACCACAACCATGCCATTGGCGAACGCATCGGCATCCGGCTCGAAGTCGACCATGTCATCGCCTTCCGTACTGAAGCAAGCACACCTCAACCCATCCAGTTCATGCGATGATTTCCTGGCTTGAAAGCGCCGACGCCTTTCCCCCGCTCGAACTTGCCCTGAGCGAACCCAACGGCCTGCTCTGCGCGGGGGGCGACCTGTCGCCACAACGCATTCTTCAGGCCTACCGGCACGGCATTTTTCCGTGGTACGCAACAGGCGAACCCATCTTGTGGTGGAGCCCCGACCCGCGCATGGTGCTTTTCCCAGCCGAGATAAGGATCTCGCGTTCGCTGCGCCGCGACCTGCGCCATGGCAACTACGAAATCCGGCTCGATAGCGATTTCCCGGCGGTCATCCACGCCTGTGCCAAAAAAAAACGCAAAGATCAGGCAGGAACCTGGATCACCGCCGAGATGCAAACCGCCTATATCACCTTGTTCGAACTTGGCTTCGCGCACACGGTCGAAACCTGGGTGAATAACACCCTGGTCGGCGGTCTGTATGGCTTGTCCGTCGGCCGCATGTTCTACGGAGAGTCGATGTTCTCACATGCCAGCAATGCCTCGAAGATCGCCATCGCTCACCTCGCGCGCTATCTTGACGCACAGGATTTTGGTTTGATCGACTGCCAGATGAACACGCCGCATCTCGCTTCGCTCGGCGGCCGCGAGATCCCGCGCAGCGAATTTATCCACCGCCTGCACGAACTCACCACCACCCCGGCACCGATTGGTCACTGGCCGGTGGATGGCGCATGCGTGGCCTGGATTTAACGACTTGATTCTTAACCACAACGTGCACAACGGCCACAACGAGAAGCAAAACACGAAAAGCAGACGTCAAATTGTTTCTTGAGCACTTATGGAAAAGACTTCTCAAAATATTTGCCTTGTGGTTCGTTGTGCCCGTTGTGTTCGTTGTGGTTAAATTTTTTCTTGGTCTGAACAATGTCACATCTCAACGACTCCGACCTGCCCTTTTCGCTGTTGCAGTTCTACAGCACAGCCGCCTATGCATGCAGCTATCTGCCCGGAGAGCGGGCCATTTCGCAGGTTGCCACGCCGACACATCTGATCACCACCGAGATATACAGCGAGCTGGTACGCAGCGGTTTCCGCCGCAGCGGCGTGTTCACCTACCGCCCGGATTGCGAAAACTGTTGCGCCTGTGTACCGGTGCGCCTGCCCGTTGAAAATTTTTCCCCCAACCGCAGCCAGCGCCGCAGCCTCAAAGCGCACGCCACACTGCACGCGCGCGAACTGCCGCTGACGTATTATGAAGAACACTATCAGCTCTACCTGCGCTATCAGGCTGCACGCCACGCCGGTGGCGGCATGGACCACGACAACCACGAACAGTATGCGCACTACCTGCTGCAAAGCCGCATCGACAGCCGCCTGATCGAGTTTTCCGAGAACGGCGCGCTGCGCATGGTCAGCATCATTGACGTGCTCGAAGACGGCCTGTCCTCGGTCTACACCTTTTATGACCCCGATATCGCCGGCGCCAGTTTCGGCACTTACAACGTACTCTGGCAAATCGCCCAGTGTGCGGCCAACAAGTTACCTTACCTCTACCTCGGCTACTGGATTCGCGATAGTCAGAAAATGGCCTACAAAGCCAACTTCCAGCCGATTGAAGGATTGATCGACAACGAATGGCGCGAGTTCATCGCATCCGACCCAAGCGTCGGCCAGTAGCAACAATAAACCACCACAAAAAAACCGCCTGCAGACCCCGTCAAATGGCAATCCATAGCACCCATGCTGTGCAAGCCAATAAACACGGTTTTTCTGGCGCCTCCCTTGCCACGATCGCCATTCCATGCGCCTTCCAGAGCATCATTAAAACAAAAAGTTACCCACCAGAAAACGCTCAAAAATTCGCCCACGCAGCACAAGCAGAGTAATATTGCGCTGATAAAAACGATTCGGGCGTGCAAGCAATAAAGCTCAAGGGGTGAGAATCATCATGACGTCGACCGTCCTGTTCCGGCATTCGCTAAAAACCAGAATCACGCTCACCACGCTCGGGCTCTTCGTAGCCAGCCTGTGGGCGTTGTCGTTTTACGCCAGCCAGATGCTGCGCAAAGATATGGAACGCCTGCTCGGCGATCAGCAGTTCTCGATAGCCTCGTTCGTCGCAGAAGAATTTGACGACGAAATCGGGCACCGCATCGCCGGTCTGGAGCGCGTCGGCTCCGTCATCACGCCAGAGCTTCTCAGCAAGCCGGCTGAATTGCAGAGATTCCTTGACGACCGTTTTGTCCTGCACAGCCTTTTTAACGGAGATATCGCTGTGGTCGACCCGAGAGGTTCCGCCGTAGCCATCGCGCCAAAGGCTCCCGAACGCGCCGGCATCAACCTGATGTCACGTGATTCCGTCGCCGCCGCACTCAAGGAGGGCAAAATCGCGGTCAGCCAGGTCCTGAGCAGCTCACACTCAAAAAAACCGATTTTCCACATCAGCGTCCCACTCAAGGATACGGAAGGCAGGGTTTTCGGCGCTTTGTCCGGCATCACCCACCTCAGCAAAAAGAATTTCCTTGACGACGTCGTCGCCACCCCCTACGGGAAAACCGGCGGCTATCTCGTTGCCTCCTACGCCCAGCGGATAATCATCACCGCAACGGACAAAAATCGGGTGATGGAACTGACTCCGGAACCGGGGAAAAGCCCGGAACTCGACCGTATTCATGCGGGATACGAAGGCTATCTGGTCTATACCAACCCGCTCGGCGTAGAAGTTCTGAGTTCGGTCAAGCGCCTCAAATCAGCGCCCTGGCATGTTGCCGTGACACTGCCCACCGCCGAAGCTTTCGCCCCGATTCGCGCGATGCAGCAGCGCATGTTGTGGGCCACGATCATCCTCACCCTTCTGGCAGGCTGTCTGGGCTGGTGGCTGCTCAAGCGCCAGCTGTCACCGCTCATTGAGGCATCAAATACGCTGAGCGATATGTCGGCGGCCGACCAGACCCTGCACGCCCTGACCGTCACCCGAAAGGACGAGATCGGCCGGCTTATTAGTAGTTTCAACCACGTACTCGCCACGCTGAGACAACGCGAAACGGCACTGCGTGCCAGTGAAGAGAGCCTGAACATCACGCTGCACTCCATCGGCGATGCCGTTATCGCCACCGATGTGCACGGACGCATCACACGCATGAACCCGACAGCCGAGCGCCTCACTGGCTGGCCGCTGGCCGATGCCATGAACCAGCCACTGACCGAAGTCTTCCGCATCGTCAATGCCGACACGCGCAAGACGGTGCCCGATCCGGTGACGCTGGTGATGGCCAATGGTCAGATTGTTGGCCTGGCCAATCACACCGTGCTGCTGGCGCGCGACGGACAGGAACACCAGATTGCCGACAGCGCCGCACCGATCCGCAATGCCGATGACGAGATCGTCGGCGTGGTGCTGGTATTCAGTGATGTCAGCGAAAAATATGCTTTGGAGAAATCGCTGCACGAGAGTGAGTTGCAGTATCGCACGCTCGCCAACACTGGCCAAGCGCTAATCTGGACTGCCGGCACCGACAAACTCTGTAATTATTTCAACCAAGTCTGGCTTGATTTTACCGGCCGCACAATGGAGCAGGAACTCGGCAACGGTTGGGTTGAAGGCGTTCATCCAGACGATCTTGAGCGTTGTTCAACCATCTACACCACAAGCTTTGATCTGCGCGAAAAGTTCAGCATGGATTACCGGCTGCGTAATCACCATGGCGAATACGTCTGGATACAGGATGACGGCACACCGCGCTATAACACCAATGGCGAGTTCATCGGCTACATCGGCCATTGTCTGGACATCACAGCACGCAAGCAGGCCGAAGAAGCGCAGCGGATGCTCGAATTGTTTTTCCGTGAGATGTTTGATAACGCCCCTATGCCTTACCAGTCGCTTGATGAGGAAGGCCGCTTTATCGAAGCCAATGAAGCCTGGCTGGAAGTGCTGGGCTACAGTCGTGAAGAAGTTATCGGCAAGTGGTTCGGCGATTTTCTTGCACCGGAGTTTGTCGATGCCTTCCGCCAGCGATTCCCGATGTTCAAGGCGGCCGGAAAAATCCACAGTGAATTCGAGATGTTGCACAAGAATGGCAACAGACGCCTGATCGCTTTTGAAGGGCGAGTCGGTCACAAGCCTGACGGCTCTTTCAAGCAGACGCATTGCGTGTTTGAAGACATCACCAACCGCAAAGCCGCTGAAGCCGAACTCGCCCAGCACCGCGAGCACCTTGAAGAACTGGTTGCTGCCCGCACTGCCGAACTCGACCAGGCGAACCAATCCCTGCTTGCCGCCAAAGCGATTGCCGAATCCGCCAACCTGGCCAAGAGCGCCTTCCTGGCCAACATGAGCCACGAAATCCGCACCCCCATGAACGCCATCCTCGGCATGGCCAACATCCTGCGCCGGGAAGGCGTCACCCCCCAACAAGCCGACCGCCTCGACAAGATCGACGCCGCCAGCAACCACCTGCTCGCCACCATCAACGACGTCCTCGACCTGTCCAAGATCGAAGCCGGCAAATTCACCCTCGAAGACGCCCCCGTCTCCATCGCCGGCCTCCTCAGCAACGTCAAATCGATCCTGACCGAACGCGCCCAGGCCAAAGGCCTGAGCCTCAACCTGGAGATTGCCCCAATCCGGGACACCCTGTACGGCGACCCCACCCGCCTGCAACAAGCCCTGCTCAACTTCACCGCCAACGCCATCAAATTCACCGAGAAAGGCAAAGTCACCCTGCGCGCCCTCGTCCAGAATGACACCCATGACACCCATGACGCCCTGCTGGTGCGCTTCGAAGTCCAGGATACCGGCATCGGCATCCCCCCCGAGGTTCTCCCCCGACTGTTTACCGCCTTTGAACAAGCCGACAACTCCACCACCCGCAAATACGGCGGCAGCGGTCTCGGCCTGGCCATTGCCCGGCGACTGGCCGAACTGATGGGGGGCGAGGTCGGTGTCCAGAGCACCCCGGGTATCGGCAGCACCTTCTGGTTCACCGCCCGCCTGCAGAAGAAAACGGAGAAGGCGGCCCGCCCCGCCGCCACCCCCAGCGCACAACAAACCACCCTGGATCAGGCCGAAGCCCTGATCCGCGAACGTCATGCCGGCCGCCGCATCCTGATCGTTGACGACGAACCGGTGAATCTGGCCGTGGCCCAGAGCTTCCTGGAAGACTCCGGTCTGATCGTCTGTACCGCAGAAGACGGTCTGCAAGCCCTGAACAAGGCCAAAGGGAAGGCCTACGCGGTGATTGTGATGGACATGCAGATGCCGAATCTGGACGGACTGGAAGCAACCCGCCAGATCCGGGCCTTACCCGGCTATGAACACACGCCGATTCTGGCCATGACGGCCAATGCCTTTGCCGAGGACAAGGCACGTTGCTTTGAGGCCGGCATGAATGACTTTATCGGCAAACCCTTTGAGCCGGAGCAGTTGTTTGCCACACTGCTCAGGTGCTTGGATCAGAATGCGGCGTAAGCTTGGCCTCAACGCCTGACAGCGCTCTTCTTTTCGTTCAACGCGGCAATCCTGGCCTCAAATTCCAAGAAACGCTCATCAAGCTGCCGGATCAGGCGTTTTTTCTCCTGCTCCGGCAGGAAGGCATAGCGCAAGCTGTTGTACGACAGTTTCTTGACTTCGGCGTAGCTGGCCTTGTAGCGACTGGCAAAGAGCACATACTCGTTCGACAGGTTGTTGCGCGAGACACCGGCATCGTCGGATGAGATAACAAAGGGCACCCCGTACTTGCGCAACAGGGTCACCGGATGGGATTGCCCCTTGATGCCTAAAATGAACTCATTGCTGGTCAGATTGACTTCGACCGGGATGTCTTGCTCCCGCATGGTTTTCATGATCGCCAGCGCGTTGCTCTCGTGCGCCAGATCCATGCCGTGCCCGATACGTTTGGCACCGCCAATGCTCAACGCTTCATCAATATGGAATTTCAAACCTTCGGGCGGCACCATGCCCAGCGCCAGTTCGCCTGCGTGCAGCGCCACCTTGACCGCAGGGTATTGCGCCTTGAGGAAGCGGAACATCTTCATGTGCAAGGTGTAATCGCGCATTGATACGTTCTGGTTTTCAGCACCGACAATATTCACGCCCACAATCAGCTTGCTCTGGCTGGCCGCCTTGAAACCGGCCAGCATCGAGGAAAACACCTGGGATGGCGACATCAGGCGCACCACATAAGTCTGGTAGCGCAGGGTAAACCGGGTATCGTCAATGTTTGCACTGCTGGCATCAACTTGAGTGATGTAGCTGCTGATTCTTTGACTGAAGTCAGCATCCTGCTCCAGCGCAGTCATCAGCGTGCGGAAGGCAGTGCTCAACGCCGCGTCGTCAACACCGCTCTGGGCAATGCTCTGATCAAATTCGCGATCCTGAATGAAGGGTGCGAGCTTGAACATGGTCTCGATGTAGCTGACATTTTCGGCAATGGCTCGCTGTTTCAGCTGCTGCAATCCTTCGTTGAAATTGGAATTGGATACCGGAGCAAAGTAACCGAAGGTCTCGAAGAACTGGCGGTCGGGAGGCGGCTGGAGCGCGCCGTGATTGGCAAAATCCTTGCTCGACCAGCGCTGCAGAAGTTCGCGATACATCGCGTCGTCTGCCAGCACCTCGCCTGCAGACAAGCAACTGCGCGTCGCTGGCGCCAGTTCGCGCTGCGCCGCCAGCACAGTCTTGCTGGTCTCGATCTGGTAGTTACTCGTATAAACGCAATAACCCTCTTTATCGACCCACTCCAGATACTGCTCGGCGTAGATCGCACCCGAGTAATGGTGGTGCAAATCACCGCCCTTGGGCATTTGCGTGAAAAACAGCGTCAATTCGGCCAGCTTGACCGGATCAGCGGTCACCAGAGAGGCCAGGTGTCTTCGGGTAATCGCCTCATTGGTGGCAGGCGAGGCAGCGTGAACGCAAACGCTACCGGACAAGGCCAACGCGATCAACAAACGGAACAGTCTTTTTTGCATGAGTTTTCCCCGATACCGGGAATGATCAAAGGAAAGGGTGATTGGAAAAAATGTAATTACTGGACAACGCAATTATCACACCGTTGTGTGGCAGAATTTCGTAAAAGGTCGCAGCGCTTTACTGGATCAGGTGAGTATCGCATTGCCCCTCTCCCTTCAAGGTGCCCGCCGCGGTGGCGACTTCAGACATATCCGATCCAGATCAATTACCTGAATAGCGTTACGGCCAACGTGGTTGAATGGCCACCCGCAATATGGGATAATCTCAAGGCTTTGCAGCCTTCTCGGGCTTTTCCCGGTTTTTTTCTGCCTGCCCTGCCACTCGAACCATGACCCATTACCTGTTCATCATTATCGGCGCCGTTCTCGTAAACAACGTCGTGTTGGTGAGAGTTCTCGGCTTGTGCCCTTTCATGGGCGTTTCCAAAAAACTGGAAACAGCCTTTGGCATGGGAGCGGCGACAACCTTTGTACTCACGGTCGGAACCGGCGCCAGTTACGTCATCGACACTTACCTGCTGCAGCCTTTTGATCTCACTTATCTGCGCACCATCTCGTTCATCGTCACCATTGCCGCCCTCGTCCAGCTGACCGAACTCGTTATCAAAAAAACCAGCCCAATGCTGTATCAGTTGCTGGGCATCTATCTGCCACTGATCACCACCAACTGTGCCGTACTCGGCGTTCCGCTGCTGGCATTAGGCACCAAATACAATTTTGTCGAGTCGCTATTCTTCGGTTTTGGCAGTTCGGTCGGCTTCTCGCTGGCCCTGATTCTTTTTGCCGGCATCCGCGAACGGATCGAGGGTGCGGATATTCCCATTTACTTTAAAGGCACGGCCATCGCACTCGTAACTGGCGGCTTGATGTCCTTGGCGTTCATGGGCTTTGCCGGCCTCGACAAATACCAATGATGCTGCGAATCACTTCACTTGCGCTGACTGCGTTGTTCCCGTCGCGGCTATCCTCATTGCCACACCAGGCAACTCCGGTAGCCGCTCCGCTCACGCCTTGCCAGCGCGGCGCTTGGGTGCTTCGCAGGAATTTCAGATGATTACCGCCATCCTCATCATGGCGCTCGGCGCCGTTGTTCTTGGTGCTGCGCTCGGCTGGGCTTCGATCAAGTTCAAGGTCGTGGGCGACCCGCTGGTCGAAAAAATCGAGAGCGTCTTGCCGCAAACCCAATGCGGACAGTGCGGCTACCCCGGCTGCCGCCCTTACGCTGAAGCCATTTCCAGTGGCGAAGCCGACATCAACCTGTGCCCTCCGGGAGGCGCAGAAGGGGTGCGCAAACTGGCCGACCTGCTCGGGCGCGAAGCCAAACCGCTTGATGCGGAAGAAAAGCCCAAACAGTTCGCCCTGATCGACGACCAAACCTGTATCGGCTGCACGCTGTGCATTCAGGCTTGCCCGGTAGACGCCATCGTTGGCGCCGCCAAGCAGATGCACACCATTGTCACCGCCCTTTGTACCGGTTGCGAACTGTGCGTGCCGCCCTGCCCGGTCGAATGCATTCGTATGGACGTCATCACCGAAAACCTCGATAACTGGAAATGGCGATATCCGGTAATTGAGATCAAGCCAGTCAAGCGAGCCGCCTGATGCTGCCACTCTTCAAGTTCAAGGGTGGCGTCAAACCCGACCCCAACAAGACGCTCTCGGTGCAGGCACCCATCGGCATTGCGCCCTTGCCATCGATTCTGATCGTTCCGCTGCACCAGAGCATCGGCGGCATGCCACATCCGCTGGTTCAGGCGGGCGACCACGTACTCAAGGGGCAGCGTATCGGCAACGCCGACAAGTGGGTTTCTTCAGCTGTCCATGCGCCCACCTCCGGCACTGTACTGGCTGTCGAGGAGCGTATCGCTGCGCACCCCTCCGGCCTGCCAACACTTTCGGTCATTATCGAGCCGGACGGACTCGACGAATGGATTGAACGCACGCCGGTCGATTACAAAACACTGGCACCCGAACGCGTGCGCGAGATCCTGCGCGACTCGGGCGTGGTCGGCCTCGGCGGCGCGGTATTCCCCAGCCACGCCAAACTTACCGCCGCCAAATCGGTGCCGATGGAAGACCTCGTCATCAACGGTGCCGAGTGTGAGCCCTTCATGACCTGCGATGACGTGCTGATGCGCGAACGCGCCGAAGGCATTGTTCATGGCATCGATATTTTCCGCAGCCTGCTCGAACCCAAGCGCGTTCTGATCGGCATCGAAGACAACAAGCCGGAAGCCGTGGCCGCAATGAAAGCCGCTGTTGAAAAACTCGGCAAGGACTACGCCGTCATTGCCGTACCCACACGCTACCCCGCCGGTGGCGCCAAACAGCTGATCCGTGTACTGACCGGCAAGGAAGTCCCAGCCAGCAAGCGCTCACCCGAAATGGGCGTGCAGTGCTTCAACGTGGCTACCGCTTACACCGCCTGGCGCGCGCTGGCCTTCGGCGAACCGGTACTCTCGCGCATCATCACGCTCACCGGCAACGTCGAACAGCCACGCAACTGGGAAGTCCTGCTCGGCACGCCGCTGCGCGAGTTGTTACCCCTTGGCGGACCGAAAGCCGACACCAATGCTTACCTGATGGGCGGTCCGATGATGGGCTTTGAACTGCCCAGCCTCGACGCGCCCATGGTCAAGGCCAGCAACTGCGTCATCGCCGGCTCGGAATCTCTGTTCCCCCCGCCCGCCCCGGAAATGCCGTGCATCCGCTGCGGTGCCTGTGCCGACGCCTGCCCGCATGAACTGCAACCGTTCGAACTGTACTGGTTCGCGCGCGCCAAGAACTTTGGCAAGACGCAGGAATACAATATTTTTGACTGCATCGAATGTGGCTGTTGCAGCTACGTCTGCCCGTCACGCATCCCGCTGGTGCAGTATTTCCGCTTTGCCAAAAGCGAAATCTGGTCACGTGAGCGGGAAAAGG
Source organism: Betaproteobacteria bacterium (assembly GCA_031403915.1). Taxonomy (GTDB): domain Bacteria; phylum Pseudomonadota; class Gammaproteobacteria; order Burkholderiales; family Rhodocyclaceae; genus Propionivibrio. The sequence continues at coordinate 5,276 of JANNGP010000177.1, read as the reverse complement.
CCATGGCCGACGCCGCCAAAGCGCGCTTTGAACTGCGCAACGAACGCGACGAACGCGAGAAGGCCGAAAAAGCCGAGCGCCTGGCCAAGGCCGCCGCCGCCAAAGCGGCCGAAAAGAAAGCCCCGGCCGAAGGCGAAATCGCTGTGACAGCGCAAGTGATAGCCGACACGCCTGTCGATGCCGACGCCGCCAAGAAAGCCGCCATCGCCGCCGCAATGGAGCGCGCGCGCGCGCAACGGGAAGCCGTGGTACCGAAAAACACCGACGGACTGACCACTGCCCAGCACCAGGAAATTGCCGAGATCGAAGCGCGCAGAGCTCCGCTGCAAGTGCAGCAAACCGCTCTCAACGCAGAGGGCGCAGAGACGCAGAGTGTGCAGAGGGAAGAACAATGAAAACTTTTGCTTTTCTCCGCGTTCTCTGCGTCTCTGCGCCCTCTGCGTCGAAAGAGGTTAACAACCCATGAATTTCAACACCCCGCCCTATCTCACCCAAAACGTCAGCGTCCGGCGCGTCATGCTGCAGGTGCTGGCCGCGCTGCTGCCGGGCATCGCGGTCTATGCCTGGTTGATCGGCCCGGCCATCCTGTTGCAGATCGCCATCGCCACAGTCACCTCACTGCTTGCTGAATTTTTCATGCTCAAGCTGTTGAAAAAACCGCTCGGTCTTTTTCTCGGTGACGGCAGCGCCATCGTTACGGCTTGGCTGATCGCCCTGTCCTTCCCGCCACTCGCGCCGTGGTGGCTGATCGTTGTCGGTTCGCTGTTCGCCATCGTCATCGCCAAACATCTCTATGGCGGGCTGGGCCAAAATCCTTTCAACCCGGCGATGATTGCCTTTGCCGTGTGCATCGTTTCATTCCCGGCACTCATGTCGCAATGGCCTCCTGTCGATCTGAAAGTCGGCTTCGCTGACCAGCTTGCGCTCGTTTTCGGCTACGCGCCACGGCTTGACGCGATGAGCGGCGCGACGCCCCTTGATGCCCTGAAAACCGCGCTCAAACTTGGCGAAGGCAGCACCACGGTCGGTACGGTGCTGGCCGATGCACAAACTTTCGGTCGCATTGCCGGCAAAGGCTGGGAATGGGTGGCTGCAGCCTATCTGCTCGGCGGCTTGTGGCTCTGGCAGCGCAAGATCATTGGCTGGCGCGAACCCTTCGCCTTTATCGCCGGCATTGCCCTGCTCTCGGGCGCGCTCTGGTTGCTTGATCCCGGCCAGTTTGCCAATCCGCTGTTCCACCTGTTCTCGGGCGGCATCATGCTCGGCGCCTTCTTCATCGTCACCGATCCGGTGTCCGGCTGCACCACGCCACGGGGCAAGCTGATCTTCGGCCTGGCCGCCGGCATACTCGCTTACCTCATTCGCGTTTTCGGTGGCTACCCCGATGGTGTCGCTTTTGCCGTTCTGCTCCTGAATATCTGCGTACCGCTGATCGACATGTACACCCAGCCACCCATCTTCGGCATGAAGGACAAGTAATGCCGCATCAGGTCAAAGACTTCACCGCAACGACGATGGCGACGCGTACCGCCGTCATTCTGTTTCTGTTCACCATCGCCTTCACTGCGGCGCTTGCCGGGGTTTATCAGATCACCAAGCCGTCGATTGACGCCTACACCGTCATCAAAAAAATGCGTTCAATCGGCGAAGTCCTGCCACCGGATAGCTACGACAACGACCTGCTGAAAGACACGCTGGAGTTGCCCGCAACGCCGGCACTCGGCCTTGACGATTCATCAATCGTCTATCGCGGACGCAAAGGCGGGCAACCTGCCGCTCTGGTGCTCGAGGCCGTCGCCACCGACGGCTACAGCGGCAAGATCCGTCTGCTCGTCGGTGTTCGCGCCGACGGCTCGCTGGCCGGTGTACGTGTGACCGACCACAAGGAAACACCCGGCCTGGGCGACTATATCGACCCCGCTAAAGACAAGAACAAGGAACACCCGTGGATAGAGAATTTCAACGGCCTGTCGCTCGATAAAGTCCCCTCCCGTGACTGGAAGGTCAAGAAGGATGGCGGCCGCTTTGATTCGATTGCGGGGGCCACCATCAGCCCGCGAGCCGTCATCAAGGCCGTCCACAAAACCCTGATTTATGTCGCTGAACACCGTGACGAGTTGTACGGCCCGGCACCGCCGGGCAAGTGAGGTCACCATGATCACCTGGAAAGAAACCAAGAATATTTTCACCAACGGTGCCTGGCGGCAGAACTCCAGCCTGGTTCAGATGCTCGGCATGTGCCCGACACTCGCCATAACGACCAGCCTGGTCAACGGCTTCATGATGTCGATGGCAACGATTATCGTCATGTCCTTGTCGGGCTTTGTCGTCGCCTGTCTGCGTAACTTCATCCCGCACGAAATCCGCATCCCGGTATTCATTCTGATCGCCGCCGCCATGGTCTCTCTGGTCGACCTGACCATGGCCGCTTACCTGCCGGACATGCACAAAATTCTCGGCATTTTCATCCCGCTCATCATCACCAACTGTCTCGTTCTGGCGCGTATTGAAGCCTTCGCTGTCAAAAACGGGCCGGTACAGTCACTGTTCGATGGTGCGTTTATGGGCGTTGGTATGCTGTGGACCTTGTCGATGCTTGGCGGACTGAGAGAACTGATCGGTGCCGGCACCCTGTTCTCCGGCATTGATGCCGTCATCCCCGGCATGCAAGGTCTGGAGCTACTGCCCAAGGACTACCCCGGTTTCCTTGTGTCCATCCTGCCGCCCGGCGCGTTTATCGTTCTCGCTTTCATGGTCGCCACAAAAAACTGGTTCGAAGCCAGCCGCTCGAAACGGCGCAATCTTCCGATGCCGGCACCTGTATCCGCAGGCGGCTGCCACTGACCGCGTCTAGCACGCTTCAATGAATGCGGCCAAACGCGCTGAGATTTTCCGGCGTCTGCGCGCAGCCAATCCGGTACCGACGACTGAGCTTGAGTACGCGACGACCTTCCAGTTGCTGGTCGCCGTCATCCTTTCGGCGCAAGCCACCGACAAAAGCGTCAACCTCGCCACACGCAAGCTGTTTGCCGACGCACCCACCCCGCAAGCCATGCACGCACTCGGTGAAGACGGGCTAATCGGATACATCAACCGCATTGGCCTCTATCGCGCCAAAGCCAGAAATGTGATCGCTACCTGCGGCCTGCTCATCAAGCAGCATGGTGGCAAGGTGCCGCACGACCGCGAGGCGCTTGAAGCACTGCCTGGCGTCGGCCGCAAGACGGCCAATGTCGTGCTCAATACCGCCTTTGGCGAACCGACCATCGCCGTCGACACACACATCTTCCGCGTTGCCAACCGGATGAAACTCGCGCCGGGCAAAACACCGCTGGCCGTCGAACTCAAACTGCTAAAATCGGTACCGGACGAATTCAAACACGGTGCACACCACTGGCTGATCCTGCACGGACGCTACGTGTGCAAGGCACGCAAACCGGAATGCTGGCGCTGCGATTTGCATGATCTGTGTGAGTACAAAGACAAGACTGAAGCATACAAACCCTAAACCTCATTCAACACAGAGAGCACAGAGACACAGAGTGAACAGAGAATACAAACAACACGCCCGATTTGTCATCCAAGGAAATTTTTCGTTTGGCTCCGTGTTCTCTGTGTCTCCGTGTTCTCTGTGTTTACAGCGGTATTCGCTGTTTTTAAGTCCAATCCACGCTCAATGACCGTCGCTACTGCACTCATAACCGGCAATGACCCGCTGCCCCAGCTGGCTGAGGAAGCGGTCACTCTGGCGCTGGCCAAAGCCGGGATGACGCACGCCAATGGCGTGCTGCTTTTTCTGACGCCGGAGTTTGCGCGCCACGCCCAGCAAACCGTCACTGCTGCGGCACGAACCGCGCAGTGTACGCAGGTTGCGGGCGGCATCGCCTCGGGCGTTTTTACCGAGTCCGGCTGGGCCCTTGATCGGCCGGCGGCAGCCGTCATGGTTTTTGGCGGCGGACTCTCGCTGGGGCACCCGGAAGCAGACAATCATGTGGATCACCCGGTATTGAGCTACGCCGGCAGCACCTTCCCGCCCGAGTGGAGTGATTCCAGCACGCGTTTTGGCGGCACCTTTGGCGGAAATTTCACCGGCAGCACCGCCAATGCGGAACCCGTCGTCTGGCAACAGAGCCGACTTGATACACAACAGCGCTGCAGCGTGCAGGTCTTGGGAGCCAACGTGAACATCGCTGTCTCCAGCGGTTTGCAGCTGCTTGCCACAGCGCAGCCTGTCGGCGCCAGCAACGGCTTTGATCTTGAGAAAATCGGTGGCCAAAGCGCGTTAAAAAACCTGCACCGGACACTGCCGGCCGATTTGCTCGAACACCTGACACAAAACCTGCATCACCTGAGCGCCGTGCTGATGGAAGACAACGACAGTTCGCTTGACCAAGGCCGCTATCGCCCGATTGCCGTCATTGCGGTCAACCCCGACAACTCGCTGACGCTGGCCGAACGCGTCCTGCCGGGGCAGCATCTGGCCTGGGCCATTCGCCAACCCATGACGGCCGAAACCGACATGCGGGAAACGATTGCCCGACTGGCTGCAAATTCACCCGATCCGGCTTGTGCGCTGGTGTTCTCGTGCATTGGCCGGGGACCCTTCTTTTACGGTAGCGAAGACCGTGACCTGGATGTCCTGCGCGAACGCTTTCCTAAACTGCCGATACTCGGCGTTTACGGCACAGGACAAATTGCGCCGACCACGTCCGGAGCACAGCGCAGCAACCGACAATTGCAGAATGCCGTGATCACGGCACTGATTAGCAAGCAGATCAAGGAAGCTCATGTTCAATCCATCACGTGACCAGGTTCGACAGTTTTTTTGCGATGCCTGGCGCAAGCACCGTGAACGCCTGATTCTCGAAGGCGCGGAAACCGTTGCTGCCGACCTCATTCTTGAACACCCGGAATACCATGCCCTGCTGGAGAACCCGGAAGCTGCCGTGGAGCAGGAGTTCACACCGGAAAGCGGACAGATGAATCCTTTCCTCCATCTTTCACTGCATCTGGCCATTGCCGAACAGATCAGCATCGATCAGCCGCCGGGAATCCGTGCCGCCTACGAACGCCTGCGCCAACGACTCGACGTACACGACGCCGAACACGCTGTCATGGAGTGCCTCGGCGAAACGCTCTGGCACGCCCAGCGTAACGGCGGCACAATGGACACAGAACAGTATCTCGAAAGTATCCGGCGAGTCGCCGGGGGCTGAGTTTCAAGTGGCAGAGCATCTAAGGAAGCGCTGATTAAATGAGGAATTGTCATTCCGGCG
>JANNGP010000176.1:0-6396 GCA_031403915.1 Betaproteobacteria bacterium | reverse complement strand
CCCGACTGACGGCAGGCACCACCAACGGCCTTGCCCTCGGCATCGGTGCGGGCGGCTTTGGCAACCGGGTCTTCGATGCCCATTTGTTGCTGGATCATGTCGCAACCGGCAAGAGCGAACAATAGAACAGCGGCGATCAAGGTTGAACGCGGCGGGCGGGCTGGTTTGTCTGGCACGATGATCCCTGACTGATGATTTTGATAAGTGGCATTCTAACCATAAAAGCCTGTGCAAGCCGCTATGTCACAAAGCACGGTTCAACTACTGGCCGCGACGATCGTCTCCGGTTCGCCTCTCGTTACTGACTGCGGTTCGTGCTGCGCGCGGCGAACGTCGTCTGTCCGTGCTGCGCCCCAGAGGCGCTGAAGCGTTGGCAATCTGCTCCTTGATCTTGAGCTGGATTTCTTCGGTGATCCGGGCGATGTCATTGTCAGGCAAGTCATCCGTGAGTTGCATTAGCCGGCGCCGGGCTTCATCATCGCTGCGTTTGATGGTGTTGAACAGAAGAACAAGACCAAGCGCATTGATGAAGATAAACAGGCACTCCAGATAGAGCAGCGGCCAGAAAATGGCGCGCTGCGATCGGCTGCCGAGGATGAAATAGAAGCTGTCAAAACCGCCGGCATCGGCGCGTAGCAGCGACTGGTAGGGTTCGAACGGCGGGAAGGTGAAAATGATGGCCAGATTGACCAGCGTAAACCAGCCTATGGCCTGCATGAATGAAAAGTCCGGGATGTCGTCGTGATGCTTTTTGCCCTGAAGAACCAGCCAACCCGCCATGGCGTTAATTCCGAGGAATATCAACTGTAAGCTCAGCAGTTCCTTGAACAGGGGTTTGCTGCCGATTTGCGTGAATATCGGGTAAAAGCCGTCGAAACCGGGCAACATCCCCTTGGCCAGGGGTTGGCTGGTGAACGGTGGGAACAGCAGCATGATCAGGGCATTCATCAAGGCAACAACAATTACCAAGCGCTGATACTTGTTCATGTGAGCTTCTCCGGGTTCGCTCTGGGTCGGACAAAATGAACTATAGCGTGCTTTTAATACAAACAGATACTGAAAAAGATACTCAGGATGACCATGGAGCGCTTCAGCCCCTATAATCCGGATTTCGTTGTTAACGCCAAGGAATCGTAATGCATTCTTCCAAAACACTCGTGGCCGTGCTGGCTCTTCTTTTTGCTGCCCCAATTCTTGCTGCCCCGGCGCAGGCGCCTGCGCAGCCTGTCCCTATTGAATTGTCGCATCAGCTCGACGAAGAGCGGGCTGAACGCATGGAACCCTTGATTGCTCATTTCAACAGCCAGCAGAAAGACGTGCAGGTCAAGTTAGTGCGCCGTCTTGAAGGGGATGCGCCGAAACAGATCAATCTGGTGACGCGCGAAGGCCACGCCCGGTTCCTGGCCAACAAGACGCAGTTCAAGCCGCTGCATGAAGTCATGCGGGAGGCCAAAGAACCTCTTGATGCCAGCAAACTATCACCCGAGTTAATCAGCAATCTGATGGACACCAAAAACCAGTTGTTGGCGCTGCCGGTGGCTTTTTCTACGCCGGTGCTCTACATCAACAAAGCTGCTTTCCGTAAAGCCGGGTTGAATCCGGAAGCGCCTCCGAAGACCTGGTTTGAGGTACAGCAGATGGCTGGCAAGCTGGTTGATGCCGGCAGCCACTGCGCTTATGCCACGTCCTGGCCGGTGTGGGTGCATCTAGACAACCTGAGCGCGTGGAATGCGGGTGAGGTTAGCGACGCCAAGGGTAATCTGGCATTTAACGGGCTTCTCCAGGTCAAACACTGGGCCATGCTATCGACCTGGCACAAGAGCAAGCACTACTTCATTTATTTCGGCCGTCGTGATGAGGCTGATCGCCGTTTTGCCAACGGTGAATGTGCCATGCTGACCAGTTCTTCCGCGCTTTTCGCCTCTCTGGCTGAAAGCAAGACACTGGAAGCCGGTGTTGCCGCGCTTCCATATCACGACGATGTGCGTGGCGCACCGCAGAATGCCCTGGCTGATGGTGCCTCGCTGTGGGTGGCTAGTGGTTTGAAACTCGCTGAAATAAAAGGAGTTGCCAAGTTTGTGAATTATATTCTTGGCCCCGAAGTCCAGATCAATCTCACACTGGCCGGTGGCTATCTGCCGATGACGCCGGTGGCACGCACTGCGGCCGGCAGCAAATTGCTGAAAGCCGATCTGACCGCATTGCAAGTGGCCTATGCGCAGCTTCAGGGCAAAGCCTCGACCCCGGTTCTTCGTGTGGCACAAATCGAACCGGTGCGCGTTATTATTGAAGAAGAGTTCGAAGCCGTCCTGGCCAATAAAAAGCCGGCCAAAGAGGCGCTGGATGTCGCCGTCCAGCGTGGCAATGCTGTTATGTTGCCGGCGTCCGCGCCTGCAGCCAAAGGCAAAAAGCGCGGCAAATAGCTAATTAGACCAATGAACCGCCCCGCGCCTGCCTGGGCTCTGCCGAGCGTTTTTGCGCACCGCTGCGGCGGTGCGCTGGCGCCGGAAAATACGCTGGCCGGTTTGCGCGTGGCGGTGGCGTTGGGTTTTCGTGCCGTCGAATTCGACGTCATGCTTTCGGCGGATGGCACGCCGTGGGTGATTCACGACGAGACGCTGGAACGCACCACGGACGGTACTGGTCGGGTATGCGATACGCCGGATGTCGTTCTGGCCGGGCTGGATGCGGGCATTGGCCACCATCGCGCCTTTGCCAGTGAGCCGCTGCCGACGCTGGCGGCTGTGGCCGCGCTGTGCCGTGAGCTGGGCTTGATGGCCAATGTCGAGATTAAACCGGCCGCCGGCCATGAAGTGACTAGCGGCGAGGTGGTCGCGCAGCACATTCTTGAACTGTGGCAAGGCGCGCCGCTGCCGCTCGTGTCTTCTTTTTCCGATGTCGCGCTGCTCTCCGCGCGGCGTATGGCACCACAACTTCCGCTAGGCTGCCTGTGGGTACGTCCGCCGGACGACTGGCGCACGCAGTTTGAAGCACTGGCGGCGTTCAGCGTGCACTGTGCCTGGGATAAGCTTGACGATGCCGTGCTGGACGAAGCCGTCGCCGCTGGCATTCCCGTGTTGTGCTACACGGTCAACGAGCGCCCATTGTCCGAAGTATTGTTCAAACGTGGCGTAACGTCGGTGTTCAGTGACCGTATCGATAAAATGCGTATGGGTTTATAGTGCGCCGAATTATCTGAACCTGTTTTACAGAAAAAAGATGAAAACACCCAAGATATTGTTTCTGGCACTTCTGCTGCTCTGCGGTTGCGTTGCGCAGGTCGTTCGTACTCCCATTGAGCTTACAGCCGCAAACCAGCAGGAGGCGCGTCGTTACATTACGGTGTATCCGGTAACGATAAAGCTGGATTCCGGGTATGAACGCAGAATCAACGCAGGCGTAGAGTTTGTTGAAATCGGGATTATCAGTTTCGGGAAAGTGTTTCGGCCTACGAAGACAGTATTTACTGTTGAAGGCGCGCACATGCACGAAGCTTATCTCGTCCTGAATAACGAGCGCATTGTCGGTTTTTATCTTCCGGTAGAAAAAGCGTTCTCACCGTTGTCTCAACCAGTTGTTTTATCCATAAAGGAAGGGAGTTTGTAAAAATGAAATCATTTCGCTTTCTGGCCGTACTGTTTCTTGCTCTGCTAGTGTCTGCTTGCGCTACTGGCCCCAAGTTTTCTGAGACGAAATCGGCTATTCCGACGCTGAAATCAGATCAAGGCCGGGTTTATTTTTATCGCGCTTCAAGTATGGTTGGTGCAGCAATTCAGCCGACGATCATGTTGAACGGAGCTGCGGTTGGCGATTCCAAGCCGGGTGGGTTCTTCTTTGTTGATCAGGCGCCAGGATCGCAGGAGGTCAGTACTTCGACCGAGGTGGAGAAGAAGCTTACTTTTACCCTTGCGGCCGGTCAAACGCGTTACGTTAAGACGGTTATAGGCTTTGGGATTGTTGCCGGTCGTGTGTATCCGGAACTTGTTGACGATGCAACAGCTCAGAAGGAAATTGAGGATATGAGCTATATCGGGAAGCCTTTGACTAAGCAGTAAGCTGTCCGGGGTTTTTGTTCGTAGCCCAACAAAGCGGCGCTTGGCGCCGATTTGTTGTTATGGTTTTGGGAATGCGTGTTCCACTAAGCTGGGAGAATTGTGAGAATTTATTGCTGGCTTAAGAATTGTTACAAAATCGGCGTTTTTTCTGGTTCGGACTATGCGTTAATTCGCTCATGGGATGCCCCATGAAAAACATCGCAAACAATCAACGGAGACACGAATTATGAAACTGCTTAAGACAACACTTATTGCTCTTGCGTTCGCTGCCCCGCTTATGGCGGCTGCCCAGTCGACCAACACACCGAAATTCGATCAGCGTCAGGCTAATCAGGAACAGCGCATCCAGCAGGGGGCGCAGTCCGGCTCTCTGACACAGAAAGAAGCCGCCAACCTTGAAAAAGGGCAAGACAAGCTTCAAGCCAAAGAAGACAGAGCCAAGGCCGACGGCGTCGTGACCAAACAGGAACGGAAAAATCTGCAGCATGCCGAAAACAAGCAAAGTCAGCGGATTTATAACCAGAAGCATGACCGCCAACACGATTACAACCACAATGGCAAGGCGGATCGCCCACAAGGCAAAAAGAATAAATAGCACGGCCATGGCTTGAACCCCAAAAACCCGCTGCGGCGGGTTTTGTTTGTCCGTGTGCCGCGTGGCGCTCGGCCGCCGGGCGATTCGGTGCTAAAATCGCAGGTCTTTGAAATTACGCCCGATTAGGGACCCATGCCGATGAAAAGCGCCGAAATCCGCGAGAAGTTTCTCAAGTTCTTCGAGTCCAAGGGGCACCAGATTGTCGCCTCCAGTTCGCTCGTGCCGCACGAAGACCCGACCCTGCTGTTCACCAATGCCGGGATGAACCAGTTCAAGGATGCCTTCCTCGGTTTCGACAAGCGCCCCTACGTGCGCGCCACCACGTCGCAGAAATGCGTTCGCGCCGGCGGCAAGCACAACGATCTGGAGAACGTCGGCTATACCGCGCGGCATCACACCTTCTTCGAGATGCTCGGCAACTTCTCCTTCGGCGATTACTTCAAGCTCGATGCCATCAAGTATGCTTGGGAGTTGCTCACCGAGGCCTACAAATTGCCACCCGAGCGCCTGTGGGTAACGGTCTACGCCGAGGACGATGAGGCCTACGAGATCTGGAACAAGACCATCGGCCTCCCGGCTGAGCGCATTGTGCGCATCGGCGACAACAAGGGTGCGCGCTACGCTTCTGACAACTTCTGGATGATGGGCGATACCGGCCCCTGCGGCCCGTGCACCGAAATTTTCTACGATCACGGCGAGCACATCCCCGGCGGCCCGCCCGGATCGCCCGACGAAGACGGCGACCGCTACATCGAGATCTGGAACAACGTCTTCATGCAGTTCAACCGCGATGAAGCCGGCGTTATGCACAAGCTGCCCAAACCCTCGGTCGATACCGGCATGGGGCTGGAGCGCATCACCGCCGTGCTGCAGCACGTGAACAGCAACTACGACATCGACTTGCTGAGCACGCTGGTCAAGGCCGCGGCTCGTGAAACGAAGCAAGCCAACCTCGATCAGCCCAGCCTCCGCGTGTTGGCCGACCACATCCGCGCCTGCTCCTTCCTGATCGCCGACGGCGTAATCCCCGGCAACGAAGGGCGCGGCTACGTCCTGCGCCGCATCATCCGCCGCGCCATCCGCCACGGCTGGAAGCTCGGCGCACGTGTCGCCTTCTTCCACCGCATGGTGCCCGATCTCGTTGCCGAAATGGGCAGCGCCTACCCCGAACTCGTCTCGGGTGAGAAGCGCGTCACCGATGTGCTCAAGCAGGAGGAAGACCGCTTCTTCGCCACCATCGAACACGGCATGGCGATTCTGGAGAACGAGCTTTCTGCTATGAAGGGCAAGGGCGTCTTCAGCGGCGAAACCGCCTTCAAGCTGCACGATACTTTTGGCTTCCCGCTTGACCTGACCGCCGACATCTGTCGCGAACGCAATGTTACCGTCGACAGCGCCGGCTTTGAGCTGGCGATGAACCGGCAGAAGGAACAGGCGCGCGCTGCCGGCAAGTTCAAGATGGCCACCGCGTTGGAATACAGCGGCGCGGCAACGACTTTCCACGGCTACGACGCACTCGAATTCAAGGGCAAGGTACTGGCGCTGTACAAGGAGGGTAGCCCGGTCACCGAGTTGAAGGAAGGCGATCAAGGCGTGGCAGTGCTTGACGAAACGCCCTTCTACGCCGAGTCCGGTGGCCAGGTGGGAGATCGCGGTGTGTTGCAATCGGCGCAGGGCATCTTCGCCGTCGAGGATACGCAGAAAATTCAGTCCACCGTGTTCGGCCATCAGGGCGTACTCAAGACG
>JANNGP010000175.1:0-76030 GCA_031403915.1 Betaproteobacteria bacterium | reverse complement strand
GGAGGTTATCCCGCGCGCCTTCCGTCTGGCCGCTTCCGGGCGGCCGGGGCCGGTGCTGGTCGACATTCCCAAGGATGTGCAGCTCCAACGTATTGAAGTGAGCGAGTGGCCCGAGCCGGGTGTGGCTGATGCTGTGCCTCTGCCGGCCGCTGATCTGATCGCCCGTGCTGCGGCGATGATCAATGCGTCCAAAACGCCCTTGCTATATCTGGGCGGCGGCGTGGTGCACTCCGGTGCCGCCAGCGAGGCGGTCGCCTTTGCCGAAAAAGGCGGCCTGCCCACCGTGATGACGCTCATGGCACTCGGGGCCATGCCGGTCGATCATGACCTTTCGCTGGGTATGTTGGGTATGCACGGTGCGCGTTATACCAATTATTTGCTCGATGAATGCGATTTGCTGATCGCCGTTGGTGCCCGCTTTGATGACCGGGCGACGGGCAAGGTGGCAGCGTTTTGCCCGCAGGCGAAGATTATCCATATCGACATTGATCCGTCGGAACTCGACAAGGTCAAGACGGCGCATGTCGGCATGCAGGGCGATGTCAAGGCGGTGCTTGAGCAACTCGTGCCGCAGGTTAAGGCTGCACTGCGCACGGATTGGCTGTCACGCGTGGCGGAACTGAAAGCGGCACACCAGCTGCGCATGCCGGGCATCGACGACCCGCGCACGCCGTATGGCTTGGTTCGTGCCGTTGCTGATTGTCTGGACGATGAAGCAACGATTACCACTGACGTTGGGCAGCATCAAATGTGGGTGGCGCAAGCCTACCCGTTGCGCCGTTCGCGTCAGTGGCTGACTTCGGGCGGGCTGGGGACGATGGGCTTCGGGTTGCCGGCAGCGATAGGCGCCGCACTGGCCGAACCGGAACGCACGGTCGTCTGCTTCTCGGGCGACGGCAGCATTCTGATGAACGTTCAAGAGTTCGCTTCGGCGGCGGAAGAAGATGTGAATGTAAAAGTCGTTCTGATGAACAATTCCTCGCTCGGGCTGGTGTTTCAGCAGCAGACCATGTTCTACGGCGAGCGCATTTTTTCATCCAAGTTCAAAGGCATGCCGGATTTCATCAAGGTGGCTGAAGGCTTCGGCTGGCAGACGCTTGATCTGGATCAGGCGAGCGATCCGCAGGCGGCGTTGAGCAAGGCGCTGGCCACGCGAGGCCCGATGTTGATCCACGCCAGCATCGACATGAATGAGCAGGTTTTACCCATGGTTGCGCCCGGCGCCGCCAACAAAGACATGATTGGAGGTTGAACATGAATTCGATTACGAAAGCAGAAAACGCTGCGATTTCCCCCACGGTGCTGGAACTGGATGTGAATAATCACGCCGGAGTCATGTCGCACGTGGTCGGCATGTTTTCGCGCCGTGCCTACAACGTCGAAGGCATTTTATGCATGCCGGTGGGTACTGGCGAGACCAGCCGCATCTGGCTGATGGTCAATGAAGACGAGCGCCTGGAGCAGATGATCAAGCAGGTCGAGAAGCTTGAAGATGTGCTGGCGGTGAGAAGGCACGGGGCGGAGCATGAGGTGTTTGAGCGCCTAGAGGAATATTTTAGATAATAATCGGCCTGTAAGCCGCGTAGATATTGGCTCTCATTGTGAGAGCCGCATCTATATTGGCTTGCAGGCCTGTTTTATGCAAAAATTAACCTGAATCTTTTTATTGCAGCGTGCCGAACTGTTCGCGCAGGCTTTTTACAGCGCTGTTTTCGCCGCGAACGCTGAAGAACGCGCCTTCGCCATCGGCACGTTCTTCCAGAACCTCACAAGTTGCGTAAATCTCCCCTCGCATCTGCTGCGCCGACCAAGGCAGGAAAAGCTCGGCCTCGACCAGATCCTGGCGGAAAAACGCAATAATCGATTCGCGTAGTTGTGCAATATCATCAGGCCGGCGTGCGCTCATCACGACACAATCCGGGTACTGCGCGAGCAGCGCCGCTCTGCGTTCGTCCTGAGCGGCGGCATCGCCGACGTGATCGATCTTGTTGAAGATGCGCAGCCGAGGTACGGCTTTCGCCCCGATCTCTTCCAGCACGACATCGGTGACCTCAAGCTGGCGTTCGAAACCGGGATCGCTGGCGTCGATAACGTGCAGCAGCAGCGACGCGTCAAGCGCTTCTTCGAGTGTTGACTTGAACGAGGCGACGAGGCCGTGCGGCAGATTCTTGATGAAACCCACCGTATCGCTGACCAGCACGCGTGGCACGCTCTCGGGGTGCAGGGCGCGTACCGTGGTGTCGAGTGTGGCGAAAAGTTTGTTGGCGACCAGTACCTCGCTGCCAGTAAGTGATCGCATCAAGGTGGACTTGCCGGCGTTGGTATAGCCGACGAGGGTTACGCAAGCGAGCCCCTGGCGGTCCAGCCGGCGTGCGCGTTGCGTTGTGCGCTCGGCGTCCATGGCAACGATTTCTTTCTGCAGTTCGGCGATGCGGTCCCGAATCTTGCGCCGGTCCATTTCAGTATGCGACTCGCCGGCGCCTCGACCGCCCAGCCCGCTGCGCTGTCGACCTTGCGGGCCGGCCAGTTTCGCTGCCTCGCGCAGACGCGGTGCCATATAGCCGAGGCGTGCAATTTCCACCTGCGCACGTGCGGCGCGAGAGCGGGCATTGCGATGGAAAATTTCAAGAATGACCATGGTGCGGTCCATCACCTCGCAGCCCACCTCCTTTTCGAGGTTGCGCGCCTGCGACGGTGAAATCTCATGATCAACAAAGAGCACGTCGATCTGAGCATCGTGAGGTAACACAGCGGGGGTTGCTTCGCCCGAATCAGAATGCCCGCCTTCGTTATTCACAAAGCAGCGTATTTCCTCCCGCTTGCCAGCGCCCAGATAGGCCGTAGTATCGAAGCCGGAACGCTTCTGGGCGAAGGTGCCTACGATCTTGAACCCCAGCGTTTTTGCGAGTTCGCGTAGCTCGGTCAGGGACGCTTCGAACTCGACATCGTTCACATTTGGCAGTTGAACGGCCGCCACGACAGCGAATTTGGATTGCTCTTCAACATCACTTTGCATTTTGAAATGGCTTTTCTGGGGTAGGCGAAGGCAGATAGTACTCGCCAATCGCTGCCCTGGCGCGGATGGTAATGGCTGAACACACCCTAGTCCGGGCGTGTTTATTTACTGCTCGGAAAGCTAAACGCCACGCCCTCGCGCACATGGCTGGCGGGCCAGCGCTGGGTAATGGTTTTGCGCTGGGTGTAAAAACGCACCGCATCCGGCCCATAGGCCGACAGGTCGCCAAACAACGAGCGCTTCCAGCCCCCAAACGAGTGGTAGGCCACAGGCACGGGAAGTGGAATATTCACCCCCACCATGCCGACCAGGATGTTGTCGGTGAAGTAACGCGCTGACTCGCCGTCGCGGGTAAAAATGCACGTGCCGTTGCCGTACTCATGTGCATCAATCAGGGCCATGGCCTCAGCCAGCGTTTTAACGCGCACCACACCCAGCACCGGGCCAAATATTTCTTCTTGGTAGATCACCATGCCGGGTTTGACATGGTCAAACAAGCAGGGACCCAAAAAGTAGCCTTCCTCGTGGCCGGGCACTTGCACCGCACGGCCATCCACTACCAGTTTGGCACCCTCGTCTACGCCTTGATTCACATAGGCCTTGACCTTTTCAAAATGGGCCTTGGTAACCAAAGGCCCCATGTCGCTGGTGGGGTCGGTGCCCGGCCCCACGTTCATTTTGGCAATCTCAACCTTGAGCTCTGCCACGACGGCGTCGGCCGTGGCGTCTCCCACCGCAACCACCAAGGGGATGGCCATGCAGCGCTCGCCGCAGGAGCCGTAGGCCGCACCCATCAAGGCGCTCACCGCATTGGCAATGTCGGCGTCGGGCATCACCACGGCGTGGTTCTTGGCGCCACCCAGAGCTTGCACCCGCTTGCCATTGGCACAACCGGTGGCGTAAATATACTGGGCAATGGGAGTGGAGCCCACAAAACTTACGGCGCGAACCCGCGTATCGGCCAAGAGCGCGTCTACCGCCTCTTTGTCGCCGTGCACCACGTTGAGCACGCCTGGTGGCAGGCCCGCTTGCAGCGCCAGCTGCGCCACCAGCAAGGTGCTACTGGGGTCGCGCTCGGAAGGCTTGAGCACATAGGTATTGCCGCAAGCAACGGCCATGGGCCACATCCACAGCGGAACCATCACGGGAAAGTTAAACGGGGTAATGCCAGCGGCCACGCCCAGCGGCTGAAACTCGCTCCACGAGTCCACGCCCGCACTCACGTTTTTGCTGTGCTCGCCCTTGAGCAGCTCGGGCGCATAGCTTGCATACTCGACATTTTCGATGCCGCGTTGCAGCTCCCCCATGGCATCACTCAGCACCTTGCCATGCTCAGCGGTGACCAGGGCGCAAATGGCGTCGGCATTCTCTTCCAGCAGCGTTTTGAACTTGCTCATGATGCGCGCACGCTTTAAGGGTGGCGTGGCGCGCCAAGCGGGGTAAGCGGCTTGCGCGCTAGCGATAGCTTTTTGCACGGTGCCTGTATCTGCCAGCAGCACGCGTTTTTCGGCCCGGCCTGTGGCGGGGTTGAATACCTCTTGTGATCGGGTGCCGCCAGTAAGTAGTTGGCCGTAAATGAGGTGTTGAATTTGGGGAAGGTTTTGCATAGATACTCCAAATATATAGGGCCAGCTTCACATGGCACCACCTTAAGCCGATGGGGTAGCTGTCGGCATGAAAGACAAAAAGGCTGAGACCCTCGCTTGCTAAGATTGTGGTGTCTGAAATCACGCTCAATAACAGGAGGATCATCTATGGTAGATATTAGCAAAGAAACCCCTGCATAAAGAGCTGGAACGATTCCGCCGGCAATTCGGCGATCAACCCACGCAGGCCCGGCTGCTGAGATGCCGTCGCCCGGCGGTTCAGCGAGCGCACGGCAGGAAGGCTATCGTCCGCCCTTGCTGCCGCCCTTATCCCAGCCATAACGTACGCTGCGTTGCCAGCGGTTATCGGCCTGGCGCAAGGGGTTAAGCGTCGAGGTGTGGGCTGGTGTGGGGTTCGGTGCTTTGGGCTTGGGTGCCGGGTTTGAGCCCGGCTTGGCAGGTGTTTTTGGTTTGCTGGTCACGGCTGTAGGGTTATGTGGGGCAGGGCTATGATAGACTTTCCTGCAATTCTATCGCTCCCGAGAAATTCATGTCCGGCAATACGATTGGCACACTTTTTACCGTTACCTCTTTTGGCGAGTCGCACGGTTCGGCCATCGGCTGTGTGGTTGACGGTTGCCCGCCGGGGCTGGAGATTTGCGCAGCGGATATTCAGGCCGAGCTCGACCGGCGCAAGCCGGGTACTTCGCGCCATGTGACGCAGCGCCGCGAATCTGACACGGTCGAGATTCTTTCCGGCGTCTTCGAAGGCAAAACGACGGGTACGCCGATCGGCCTGCTCATTCGCAACGAGGATCAGCGCAGCAAGGACTACGGCAACATCGCCGAGACTTTCCGTCCCGGCCATGCGGATTACGCTTACACACAGAAATATGGTTTCCGGGATTATCGCGGTGGCGGTCGTTCCTCTGCACGCGAGACGGCGGTGCGCGTGGCAGCCGGGGCGATAGCGCGCAAGTGGCTGAAAGAGCGCTATGGCGTGACGATTCAGGGCTGGATGAGCCAGCTTGGGCCGATAGCGATTCCGTTTGTCGATGCGGCACAGATCGCTGAAAACCCGTTTTTTGCACCCAACGCGGCGATCGTTCCGCAGTTGGAGGCGTACATGGACGCGCTGCGTAAATCCGGCGACTCAGTGGGCGCGAAGATCAGCGTTGCGGCGACCGGCGTGCCGCCGGGCTGGGGCGAACCGGTGTATGACCGGCTGGACGCCGAGATCGCTTACGCCATGATGGGCATCAATGCGGTCAAGGGTGTCGAGGTTGGCGCCGGTTTTGCCAGCATTGCGCAGAAGGGCAGCGAACACGGCGATGAGATGACGCCGCAAGGCTTTCTCAGTAACAACGCGGGCGGCGTGCTGGGCGGGATTTCAACCGGGCAGGACATCGTGGTGCACATGGCCATCAAGCCGACCTCGAGTATCCGTCTGCCGCGCCGCTCGATTAACCTGGCCGGGGAGCCGGCCATGGTCGAAACGCACGGGCGTCACGATCCTTGCGTCGGCATCCGGGCGACGCCGATTGCCGAAGCCATGCTGGCGCTGGTGCTGATTGATCACGCGCTGCGTCATCGGGCGCAATGCGCGGATGTGCTTTGTTCGACGCCTCGAATCTAGGGCGTGTTCTCAATTATGCACGAGTGGCGCACGGGCTTGGCGTGGTTGCAGCGCAAGGCGCCGGGCGCGCAGCATAGTCGTCTATGCAAGCGACCGGCAACACCGCGATGGCCCGCGCCAAGCCCTTGCCCTCCAGGTTTTGCCCTGAGCGATACACGGTATCGTGAAGAAATACCCCTGGGGTGCCCCGGCATGGGGCGTCTGCGGCGTTGCTCGTCTTGCGAAGGGAGTGGCCATTCGCTGCAACTCGCGCCTGGCATCCATCCCCATGCCGGGAGAAACGTCATCCCGTGGCTAATTGAGAACACGCCCGAGGTTTCGGACACTGTAAAAAATTGCAGTATCAAAGGGGCTAAACAGTTTTGTAAGGTAGTGATACATTAGTCAGGAGGGCTTACAGAGTTGCAGTTTTTTATAAACCATGCTGGCTACTTTGGATTTGGCCAGAAATAGAGAGAGGGCGCGATCATGCACGTCGAGCACCATGATCTTCACAAAGAATTTCCGGAAATGAATGATGCAATTACTGTATTGAAAGGTGGGAACCCGCTGTTTGCACGTTTGTATTCGACGTACCACCGACTGACCGGCAAGGTTGAAGATCTTGAAGAACACGATATGCCTGTAGATGATTTCACCATTGAAGATTTGAAAAAACACCGCGTAAAAGTTAAGGACGATCTGTACCATCTCATGCTGGCTTACCGCTCCGGCCAGCAAACAGTCAAGTAATTCCAGTGCCAAACCAATCCTGTCTTTGTTGACTTCGCCTTGCCGTGCTAATTGCACTGTCTACGGCTCGTCGTCGTGACATCATTGATTTGGAAATGGAATAACGACGCAGTTTTTAATGATGCATCCGGTAAAATTGCCGGATGCCTTCCTTTCCCTACTGGCGTCTAGCCGGCTATTACTTTTTCTATTTCGCCTTCATCGGCGTATTCCTGCCCTATTTCGGGCTGTATCTAAAATCCCTTGAATTCTCTGCCTGGGACATCGGCGTGCTGATGTCCCAAATGCAGTTGATGCGCCTTTTCGCCCCCTATCTTTGGGGGGCGCTGGCCGACCGGCTCGGGCGACGGGCACCCATTATTCGTCTGGCCGGCCTGATGGCCTTGCTGGTGTCGTCCTCCTTTTTCTTCATTCGAAGTTTCGAGGCGTTTCTTGTGGCTCTGGCAGTGCTTTCATTTTTCTGGGCGGCTGCGTTACCACTGGTTGAAACCGTTACTTTTGACCATCTGCGCGAGAATTCTGCGCGATACAGCCGGATCAGGCTGTGGGGATCGATCGGGTTCATCGTCACGGTGACTGGCACCGGCGCCTTGCTCGATTATCTGGCGTTACCCAGTCTGCTCTGGATGATCGCCGCCATGCTGGGCGGAACCTTTCTTTGCGCCATGATCGTGCCGGAGGCGCCGCCCTATCAGGCGCATGCCGAGCATCCGCCGGTCTGGCAAATCATGCGCCAGACACGCGTCAAGGCGCTGTTCTCCGCCTGTTTTTCCATGTCGGCTGCGCATGGTGCCTTGTATATTTTTTATTCGATATTTTTGTCCGAGAACGGCTACAGCAAATCGATTGTTGGCGCGTTGTGGTCTCTGGGGGTGTTGGCCGAAGTCGCGGTTTTTTACTTCATGTCACGGCTGATGCGTCGCTTTAGTCTGCGCATCATTCTTCTATGGAGTTTTGCAGCCGCTGTGCTGCGCTTCGTAATGATTGGCTGGGGCGTTGAGTTCCCGGTTGTGCTGATTCTGGCGCAACTGCTGCACGGCCTGACCTTCGGCTCTTTCCATGCGGCAGCGATTGCTGCAGTCAATCGCTGGTTTCCGGGGCGTACCCGGTCGCGCGGTCAGGCACTTTATTCGAGCCTGACTTTCGGTGGCGGCGGGCTGGTCGGGGGCCTTGTCAGTGGCTGGCTCTGGGATCATCTTGGCGGGCAACTGACATTTGTCTTCAGCTCGTTTTTTGCGCTGATCGGCTTGCTACTAGTGGCGACGTGGATTCGCGAAAAAGATGTCGGCGAAGGGAGTGCCCGGCGCGTTGTAGACGTTTCAGGTGATATTTAGGGATTTACATGGGGCATCAAAGCATCAAGACTAAGGTTTTTGTCCTGCTGGCCGCTGTGCTTGCAGTAAGTTGCGCCTCAACACGAACTACCTCGGGCGGGACAGTTGGCGTTGATCGTGAGCAAACCATGCTGGTGTCGTCTTCCGAGGTCAACCGTTCGGCCGAACGAGCCTATCAGCAGACGATGCGTGATGCACAAGCCAAGGGGCGGCTGAATCGTGATCCGGAAGAATTGCATCGGGTGCGCGCCATTGCCTCCCGGCTGATACCGGTAACGGCCGTATTTCGTGCTGATGCGCCGGGTTGGCGATGGGAAAGCAATGTTATCAGCTCAAAGGAACTGAATGCCTGGTGCATGCCCGGCGGCAAGATGGCGGTCTACTCCGGTTTGATCGAGCGTTTGCATTTGAGCGATGACGAACTGGCTGCGGTGATGGGGCACGAGATCGCCCATGCTCTGCGCGAACACGGTCGGGAGAAGGCCGGGCAGGCCGCCGGGGTGGGTGTTGCAGCGGCGATTGGCGGGGCTCTGATTGGTTCGTATTTCGGTGTAGACCCGGGGCTTGGCCAGACTGTTCTGGGCACTGCCGGAGAATTGGCCTTCATGCGCCCGAATTCGCGCGGGATGGAGCAGGAGGCAGACCGGATCGGGGTTGAGCTGGCTGCCCGTGCGGGTTACGACCCGCATGCCGCCATTGCTTTGTGGGAGAAGATGGCGCGTGTTTCAGGCGGGGGTACGCCGCAGTGGTTATCAACGCATCCGTCGCACGATTCACGCATTGCCGATTTGCGCAGCTATGCTGACCGCGTGCAGCCCCTCTACCTTGCTGCGCGCAGGGGACATTGATACGACCTCTTTTGTGCCGTTCGGGCTGACAGTCCGGGCAAGCCATGAGATAATCTCAGGTTCAAACGGGTCGCTGGTGGCCTGAATTTTCCGGATAGCTGACATATGCCGCAAAACTTATACGACAAACTCTGGCAAAACCATGTGGTGCATGAACAGGCCGATGGAACTGCGCTGATCTACATTGACCGCCATCTGGTGCATGAGGTGACCAGCCCGCAGGCCTTTGAAGGCTTGAAACTCGCTGGCCGCAAACCCTGGCGCGTTTCTTCGCTGGTGGCGACGGCGGATCATAATACGCCTACCAATCATTGGGATCGCGGGATTCAAGATCCGGTTTCCCGCCTTCAGGTGGAGACCCTCGATGCCAATATCCGCGAGACGGGGTCGCTGGCCTACTTTCCGTTCATGGATAAGCGCCAAGGCGTGGTGCATGTTGTCGGGCCCGAAAACGGCGTAACCCTGCCCGGCATGACGGTCGTCTGTGGCGACTCGCATACCAGCACGCACGGTGCTATTGGCTGTATGGCCCTAGGCATCGGCACCTCCGAGGTCGAGCATGTGATGGCTACGCAATGTCTGCTGCAGAAAAAGTCGAAGACCATGCTGGTGCGTGTTGAGGGTGCGCTCGGCAAGTGCGTCACGGCCAAGGATATCGCGCTTGCCCTGATCGGCCGCATTGGCACGGCTGGTGGTACGGGCTATGCCATCGAATTTGGCGGCAGCACGATTCGCGGGCTGTCGATGGAAGGGCGCATGACCCTGTGCAACATGGCTATCGAGGCCGGCGCGCGTATGGGCTTCATTGCCGTCGACCAGACGACCATCGATTACGTCAAGGGGCGACCCTTCGCGCCAAAGGCCGAACAATGGGATGCCGCCGTGGCTTACTGGCGCACGCTGCACAGCGATGAAGGTGCCGTGTTTGATAGTGTGTTGGACATAGCTGCCAATGCTATTGAACCGCAGGTCACCTGGGGTACCTCGCCGGAAATGGTCGTGGCCATTGGCGACAAGGTGCCCGACCCGGCGGCTGAAAAAGACCCGGCACGCCGTGAAAGCATGGAGTTGGCTTTGAAGTACATGGGGTTGAAGGCCAATACGCCGATCACTGAAATTCAGATCGACAAGGTTTTTATCGGTTCGTGTACCAACGGCCGCATTGAAGATCTGCGTGCTGCCGCGGCGGTTGCCAAGGGGCGCAAGGTGGCGTCCAACGTCAAACTGGCGCTGGCTGTTCCGGGCTCCGGCCTCGTTAAGGCGCAGGCTGAAAGTGAAGGTCTGGACAAGATCTTTCTGGATGCCGGATTCGAGTGGCGTGAAGCCGGTTGTTCGATGTGCCTGGCGATGAATGCTGACCGACTGGAAGCCGGTGAGCGTTGCGCGTCGACCTCGAACCGAAATTTTGAAGGCCGGCAGGGTGCCGGTGGGCGTACACATCTTTTGAGTCCGGAAATGGCGGCTGCTGCTGCGATTGCCGGGCATTTTTCTGATGTTCGTGATTTGCTTTAAGGAGAAATACCATGAAAAAACTTGCTTTCGTGCTTTTCGTCATCGTCTCTGCAACTTCGCTTATCGCATGCAATACCGTGCAAGGTGTTGGCAAGGACATTGAAAAAGGTGGTCAGGCTATCGAAAAGGCTGCCAAATAAGGCGGAATTACAAGGGAATTTATGGAAAAGTTTGTTCGTCTTGAAGGGCTGGTGGCGCCGCTGGATCGAGCCAATGTCGATACCGATGCCATCATCCCCAAGCAGTTTCTGAAGTCGATCAAGCGTTCGGGCTTTGGTCCGAACCTGTTTGACGAATGGCGCTATACGGATATGGGTCAGCCCGGAGAGGATTGCACGAACCGTCCGAAAAAGCCGGATTTCGTGCTCAATCTGCCGCGCTATCAGGGTGCGCAAATCCTGCTCACACGCAAAAACTTCGGCTGCGGCAGTTCCCGTGAGCATGCGCCGTGGGCGTTGCTGGATTTTGGCTTCCGCGTCATTCTGGCCGAGAGCTATGCCGACATCTTCTTCAATAACTGCTTCAAGAACGGCATCCTGCCGATCGTGTTGTCGGAGAAGATACTTGGCGAGCTGTTCGCCGCGGTTGAGGCGAATCCCGGTTACAAACTGACCGTTGATCTGCCGGCGCAGACGATTGCGTGTCCGGACGGTAAGACGATCACCTTTGAGGTGGATTCGTTCCGCAAGGAGTGTCTGGTCAACGGTTGGGACGATATCGGCCTGACCTTGCGTCACGCCGACACGATCCGTGCGTTTGAAGACAGTCGTCGTATCAAGCAGCCCTGGTTGTTTTCATAAGTAAAGGATGAGCATGAAGATTTGTGTCTTGCCGGGTGACGGCATTGGTCTAGAAATCATGGCCGAAGCTGTGCGTGTGCTGAAAGCGCTCGACTTGAAGTTCGAGATGGAAGAAGCGCTGCTGGGTGGTTGTGCCGTTGATGCCACAGGCAGCCCGTATCCCGAAGCAACCCAGAAGTTGGCACAAGCGGCCGATGCCGTGCTGCTCGGTGCGGTTGGTGGCCCGAAGTGGGATGTGCTGCCGCGTGAACAACGCCCGGAGCGCGGTCTGCTGGGTATTCGCAAGCAACTTGGCTTGTTTGCCAATCTGCGCCCGGCCATTCTGTATCCGGAACTGGCCAACGCCTCGACACTCAAGCCCGAAGTGGTCGCCGGGCTTGATATCCTGATTGTGCGCGAACTGACGGGTGATATTTATTTCGGTCAGCCGCGCGGCATTGCTACCGAAAATGGCAAGCGCGTTGGGCGCAACACGATGATCTACGACGAGGATGAAATTCGCCGTATCGGTATTGTGGCTTTTGAGGCGGCACGCAAGCGTAGCAAGAAGGTGTGCTCGGTCGACAAGATGAACGTGCTGGAAACCACGCAGTTGTGGCGTGACGTGATGAACGAACTGGCACCGGCATATCCTGACGTTGAGCTCTCGCACATGCTGGTCGATAACGCGGCCATGCAGTTGGTAAAAGCGCCCAAGCAATTCGACGTGATGGTCACCGGGAACATGTTTGGCGACATTCTGTCTGACGAAGCATCGATGCTCACCGGATCAATCGGCATGTTGCCGTCAGCTTCTCTGGACGAGAACAACAAGGGGATGTACGAACCGTGTCACGGTTCGGCACCGGATATCGCCGGCAAGGGCGTGGCTAATCCACTGGCGACAATTCTGTCGGTCGCCATGATGATGCGTTTCACCTTTGGCAAGGAAGATGTGGCACAACGTATCGAAACGGCGGTAAAGAAGGTGTTGGCGCAGGGCTTCCGTACCGGCGACATCAACGAGGCGGGTACGAAGAAGGTGGGTACTAAGGAGATGGGCGACGCCGTTCTTGCTGCGTTGTAAAACGCCAGCAGAATGTTTCGGGCGGCGTACACCAAATGCCGTGTTGTGCGTTGTAGACGTTTCGACGAATAACTGTAGGTTTGAGGATTGAAATGAAGAAGGTTGGTCTGGTTGGTTGGCGCGGTATGGTTGGTTCCGTCCTCATGCAGCGCATGGTGGAAGAGGGCGATTTCGCCTTCATCGAGCCCGTTTATTTCTCGACCTCAGCGGTTGGCGGCAAAGCCCCGGCGCTGGGCGGCAAGGATGGCGGTGTGCTGCACGATGCAATGTCGATCGACATGCTCAAGCAGATGGACATCGTCATCACCTGCCAAGGCGGGGATTACACCAAGGCGGTTTTTCCCAAGCTGCGCGAAACCGGCTGGAACGGCCACTGGATCGACGCGGCTTCCTCGCTGCGCATGGAGAAGGATGCTGTCATCATTCTTGATCCGGTGAACCTCAACGTCATTCAGGATGCGCTCGTTAAGGGTGGCAAGAACTGGATCGGGGGCAACTGCACGGTTTCCCTGATGCTCATGGGCCTCGGTGGGCTGTTCAAGCACGACCTCGTCGAGTGGGTGTCGGCCATGACCTATCAGGCAGCCTCGGGTGCGGGCGCGCAGAACATGCGCGAGCTACTCGCGCAGATGGGCGCACTGCACGACGCTGTCAAGGCGGATCTTGCTGATCCGGCCTCGGCGATTCTCGACATCGACCGCAAAGTGGCCGAGACGATGCGCGCTGCAAGCTTCCCGACCAAGAACTTCCGCAATACGGCGCTGGCTGGCAGCTTGATTCCGTGGATTGATGCGCCGGTCGACGGCGGCCAGTCAAAGGAAGAGTGGAAGGGCGGTGCCGAATGCAACAAAATTCTGGGTCGTCCGGCCTTCCGCACACCGGGCAGCATCCCGATCGACGGGCTGTGTGTACGTATCGGTGCCATGCGTTGCCATTCCCAGGGGCTGACTATCAAGCTCAAGAAGGATGTGCCCTTGGATGAAGTCACCGACATCATCGCCAAGGGCAATCAATGGGCCAAGGTTGTTCCGAATGAACGCGAGATAAGTGAGCGCGAGCTGACGCCGGCAGCCGTGACAGGTACGCTGACGGTGCCCGTAGGCCGTCTGCACAAGATGGCGATGGGCTCGGAGTACCTTGCTGCCTTTACCGTGGGTGACCAGTTGTTGTGGGGGGCTGCCGAGCCTTTGCGACGAATGTTACGTCTCCTGCTCGATAACTGATTGGCAAAGTGAAAAAACCGGGGCTTGTTCCCCGGTTTTTTTATTTGAGAATTTTTCCACATCATAAGCAAGTTTAGCTTGCATCGCTAACTCCATGATGTTATTTTAATAATTCCGATTTCGACGCTCAGGGTGGCGCCGTGGCAAATAAAACATTTAAAGCACCAAAATTCTTCGGATTGCGTACCTCCGTAATGGCGGTTGCTTCCTGTCTGGTACTTTCAGGAATACCGTTGGCGGCACATGCGGCTGGTCTTGGAAAGATCGCCGTGTTCTCTGCGCTAGGCCAGCCTCTACGAGCCGAGATCGAAGTCTCTGCAACACGAGAAGAACTGTCAGGAATGAAAGCGCAACTTGCGTCCCCGGAGGCATTCAAACAAGCCGGGCTGGATTACGCGACGACCTTGTTGAGTATCCGTTTCAGCCTGGATAAGCGTGCCAATGGCCAGTCTGTCATCCGGCTGAGTTCTGACAAACCGATCAACGACCCCTTTGTTGATATGCTGCTTGAGCTGAATTGGCCAGCGGGTCGCCTGGTTCGTGAATATACTTTTTTACTTGACCCCCCCGAAGTGACGGTAAAAGCGCCTGCGCCGGTTGTTACGGCAACGGCGAAGTCTGCCGTAGTGAGCAAAGCGCCGCCAGTGGTGCGGGCTGCAGCACCGGTAAACGACGATTTGGCCGGAAAGCCGGAAGTTTCCAAAGTTCGACCGCAGGATGATGTTGAAAAAATGGCAGAGAAGCCTGCCGAATCGACAGATGCCCTTCAGGTAAGGCGTGGTGACACCTTAAGCAAGATAGCCGGTGCCGTTAAGCCGCAGGGTGTTTCGCTGGATCAGATGCTGGTGGGTTTGATGCGCGCCAATAAGGATGCTTTTGACGGCGGGAACATGAACCGCTTGAAGGCGGGCAAGATTCTTTCTGTGCCTGAGAAATCGGCCATTGAAGCCATTACAACAAGTGAAGCCAGAAAGATCGTCGCGGCACAGTCATCGGACTGGAATGCGTATCGCAGCAAGTTGGCGGCTGTTGCGGCACAGGCTCCGGTAAAGGAAGATTCAGCCAAGCAAGAGGCGACCGGGAAGATTACGGCCAAAGTTGAGGAAAAATCGACGCCTGCGGCCGAGGCGAAAGATCAGTTGAAAGTATCGAAAACCGATATGGCCGCGGCCAAGCCCGGTGGTATCTCGAAACGCAGCGAAGAAGATCTGATCGCCAAGGAAAAAGCGCTGAAGGAAGCGAATGAGCGCGTGCAGACGCTTGAGAAGAGCGTCACTGATTTACAAAAGCTTGTTGAGTTAAAGAACCTGAGTCTGGCCGAGTTGCAAAAACAGGCAGCAGCCAAAGCCATGCCGGAAGAAAAGAAGCCGGTGGAAGAAATCAAACCACAGACCCCGGCTCCTGGACCTGTTACGCCTCCTGTCAAACTTGAGCCTGCGCCTGTGGTTCCGACACCTGCTCCCGCCGTTGTGGAGAAGCCTGTCGAGACGAAACCGGTTGAGCCGCCAGTCAAGCCTGAAGAAACGAAGCCAGAACCGAAGCCTGAAGTCAAACCGGAGGAGGCTAAGCCCGAACTGAAGCCTGAACCGGCTGAGATGCCAAAGCCAAAACCCAAGCCTGTAATCGCCCCTCCGCCTCCTGAGGAGCCTGGCTTCATTGAAGAGTTGCTTGATAATCCGCTGACGCTGGCCGGTGGTGGTGGAATTCTGGCGCTCATCGCTGCCTATGTGTTTTCTCGCCGGCGTCGTTCCGGCAATGAAGAAGCGCCACTCGATTTGAGCAGCACTCTGTCACCACAGGGTAATAGCCTGACTGCCAATTCTGTCTTCCGCAATACGGGCGGGCAGAGTGTCGATACGTCACATACCCCTGTTCAGACTGATTTCAGTCAGGCGGGGCCGGGCAGTATCGATACGGATGAGGTTGATCCGGTGGCTGAAGCCGACGTCTATATGGCGTATGGCCGTGATGCGCAGGCTGAAGAAATACTTGTAGAAGCCAGGGTAAAGGATCCAAAACGTTATGCCATTCATTTGAAACTGCTTGAAATCTATTCAAACCGGAAAGATACCAAGCAGTTCGAGACCCTGGCGACTGATCTTTACAGCGAAACAGGCGGTGTTGGCGCCGATTGGGAAAAAGCGGCCGCGATGGGTCTCAAGCTCGATCCGCAGAATCCGTTGTTCAGCGGAGCATCGAGTGCGCCGGCGGCGTTTGATGCCGACGCGACGGTGATTGTTCCCCCCCAGTCGATGAAGAACACGGTTACGCTGCCGGGTGAGTTGTCACAGTTGGCCGAGGAAGCCAGTAATGGCAGCTCTGGGGCTCTGGTCTCCGATGTTCCTGTTGCTGAGAGCATTCCGGCTGAAGCGGCAGATTTGACGAGTCTTGATTTCGATCTCGGTATGGGCGACGGCAAGCCACCTGTCGACAAATCGGCGATGGATGAGACGCTCAAGTTGCCGGAAGCCGTTGTCCAGGCCGGTGCGCTTGATTTTGACATTGCGTCTTCCAGTGCGACACCCGCGGCGGGTATGAGTTTTAATCTGCCGGAATCTTCGGTTAATTCAGAGCCAGCGGTGAGCGCGAATAAAGAGGTTACTGATCTTGATTTCGATGTCGGTTATAAGGCAAGCCCTGCGCTACGGGTTGAAGAGCCGCCGGTGGATCAGAGTAAAGCGAGTGAAATACCGGGTACCCTTACGGTTGATGATGGTGTCGAATTTGATGTCAGCCTGACCGAGTCAACCTTCCTGGGTCGCTCGATGCCCGAGCCTTCATCCTTTGACATGGACTCGATTGATCTTGATCTGAATACGCCCGAACTTGCCATGCCGCCCTCTGCGCCGCCTGCGCCTAAAGTCGAGGAGCCGCCAGAATCGGCCTTCGAAAAAGATCAGGTGTCGACCAACGTCAATCCTGATTTTTCTGTGATGCAGTCAGAAACTCAGGTGAATCCGCAGTTTGGTTTTGGGCAGGAGCCCGAACAGGAAGACGATTTCTCTGCAGCACAGGCTGCGACAATCGTTAATCCGCAGTTTGGTCTGGATGAAGATCTGGCACCCGAGTTCGAAATCAGTGTCAACGAAGAAGTCACGACTAAATTGGATCTTGCTAAGGCCTACGAGGAAATGGGCGATCTTGAGGGCGCACGCGAACTCTTGCAGGAAGTTTTGAAAGAGGGCGACGCCACTCAACGGGAGAAAGCACAAGCCATTCTGACAAAAATCGGCCAATAAGCCGTAAGGAAAGTAAAATGCCGGCCGTAGCTCTTTCCAGGGCTGCGGCCTTTTATTTTTCACAACGCTAATCGTTGAATCGTTGTAATGAACAGGATAAACGCATGGCGGGGCTAAAGACCCACCCGACAACACGGCTCATTGTCTGGCTTGTGCTGCTTGTCGTTGTGCAGTTCTTCAGTGGCACAGCGTTGTCCGTTGCTTTTTTTTTACTGCCTTTGCTTGGTGCTCGAGTACTTAAGCGGGGAGCGCGTCTCATTTGGCGCACGCGCTGGCTGCTGGTTTCACTCTTCGTTATTTTTTCCTGGGGTGTGGCCGGCGAGCCGCTTTGGAATTCGTCTTTTGCACCCACGCAGGAGGGTGTGTTTGAGGCACTTGTTCATCTCGGGCGCATGCTGCTGGTACTCATGGCTGTCGCCACGTTCCTTGAGCTAATGCCACTTCCCGATTTGCTTGTGGCCACGCATTTTTTTCTCAAGCCCTGGCAGTACTTTGGATTTGACCCTGATCGGGGTGTTGTTCGGCTGATGCTGGTTTTGCGTTATGTTGAGTCTCTGCCGCGCCCGCAGGATTGGCGAAAACTGATGGATGCACCGGTATCGGCCGAAATTGAGTGGCTTGAGCTGAATCAGCAGAAATTGGCTTGGGCTGACTATCTTGTCGGCCTGCTTATTGTGACTGCGGCCGCGTATTATGTTTTTCGATAGGCGAACGTGATGAGATTAGCCCTCGGCATTGAATATGATGGCAGTGCCTTCCATGGCTGGCAAATCCAACCGGGTGGCGGTACGGTTCAAGACGCCTTGCAGGCGGCGCTAGGCCGGATTGCCGGTGTGCCGGTAGATGTTGTTTGCGCCGGACGAACCGATGCCGGGGTGCATGCCACGGGTCAGGTGGTGCATTTTGATACTTTGCTTGATCGTCCATTAAGTGCCTGGGTGCGCGGGGTGAATACCTTCCTTCCCCCTTCAGTAGCGGTGCGTTGGGCGCAGCCGGTGGCGGATGATTTTCATGCCCGTTTCTCGGCGTTTGGCCGTTGCTATCGATACCTGCTGATCAATCGTCCGCAACGAACCGGTGTATGGCACGGACGCGCCGGCTGGTATCATCACCCGCTCGATGTTGAGATCATGCAGCAGGCGGCTGTTTTGCTGCTTGGTGAGCATGATTTTTCAGCCTTTCGTGCGGCGGACTGCCAGGCCAAGTCACCGGTCAAGCTGATGCGTCGGGCCGAAGTACGGCGCGAGGGTGATCTGATCGTCTTTGATTTTGAAGCCGGTGCCTTTTTGCAGCACATGGTGCGCAATCTGGTCGGCAGTCTGGTTTATATTGGTCAGGGCAAGCACCCTGCGGCGTGGATGGAACAATTACTGGCTGGTGGCGACCGGCGTTTGGCGGCACCGACATTCTCGGCTGACGGCTTGTATCTGGTCGGTGTAAATTACGAGTCTCACTGGGATTTGCCGACCAACGATAACGGCAGTGCGATGGCCTTTCTGCCAGGCTATCTGGATGGAGAAACTGAATGACACGACCGCGCATCAAGATTTGTGGCCTGACCCGCGTTGAAGACGTGCAAGTTGCGGTGGATGCCGGTGCCGACGCCATCGGCTTGGTTTTCTATCCGCCCAGCTCACGCTACGTTGATCTGAAAAAGGCAGCCGAACTGGCGCGTGCCATTCCGCCTTTTGTCACCATTGTCGGGCTTTTCGTCAATGCGGATGCGCAGTTGGTTAAAGATACGCTAGCCACACTGCCAATTTACATGCTGCAGTTTCATGGCGATGAAGACGACGCGTATTGCCGTCAGTTCGATCGCCCTTACATGAAAGCGGCGCGCGTCAGGCCCGGGTTGGATTTGGTACAATACGCCGCTGGCTTCACTTCGGCGCAGGCGATTCTTCTGGATGCCTTTGTCGACGGCTACGGCGGTGGCGGCAAGGCGTTCGACTGGTCACTGATTCCGCCTGTATTGGGCAAGCCGGTCGTTCTTTCCGGCGGGCTGGATGCCGGTAATGTCGGCGAAGCCATTAGCCGTTTGCGGCCGGCGGCAGTGGACGTCTCGTCGGGTGTTGAGGCGGCCAAAGGAATCAAGGACGCTGAAAAGATTCGTGCTTTTGTTGATGCCGTACACGCGGCTGGATTGATGCCGAGCGATTGATTCGGAACAGGATAAGCAATGCGCAAGACTTCTGGTGGACGTACCCGTGCCTGCTGGCGACGCTATTTCGCCAACCATGCCTGAGGCCGACGACAGCCCGCTGTTCGTCGTTCGTCTTTTTTGCCGCATTTTCCGGTAATTGCCTCAAGGAGAAATCATGGTTGCCCCCCGTTATGACTTGCCCGATGCGCACGGTCACTTTGGCCCGTATGGCGGCGTTTTTGTCGCCGAAACGTTGATCCCCGCGCTTGAAGAACTGAAACAAGCCTATGCCGACGCGCAGCGCGATCCGCTGTTCAAGGCCGAATTTGAATATGACCTCAAGCATTATGTCGGTCGCCCGAGCCCGCTATACCACGCCAAACGCTGGTCCGAAATGCTCGGTGGCGCGCAGATTTATCTGAAGCGCGAAGACCTCAATCATACCGGCGCGCACAAGGTTAATAACTGCATCGGCCAGGCCATGCTCGCCCGCCGTATGGGCAAGAAGCGCGTCATTGCCGAAACCGGTGCCGGTCAGCATGGCGTTGCGACGGCCACGGTGGCCGCACGCTACGGCATGGAATGCGTGGTCTACATGGGCTCCGAAGACATCAAGCGGCAGGCGGCCAACGTCTACCGCATGAAGTTGCTTGGGGCGTCCGTGGTGCCTGTCGAAAGTGGTTCCAAAACGCTCAAGGACGCGCTAAATGAGGCGATGCGTGACTGGGTGACCAATATCTCCAATACCTTCTACATTATTGGCACGGTGGCCGGCCCGCACCCTTACCCGATGATGGTGCGCGACTTCCAGGCGGTGATTGGTCAGGAAGCCATCGGCCAGATGCAGGAGCAGTGCGAGCGTCAGCCTGATGCCGTGATCGCCTGTGTGGGTGGTGGTTCAAACGCCATGGGGATTTTCCATCCTTACATTCCGCATCAAGGTGTGCGTCTGATTGGTGTTGAAGCTGCCGGTGACGGCATGGAAACGGGTCGCCATGCGGCTTCGCTGACCGCCGGGCATCCCGGTGTGCTGCACGGCAATCGCACCTATCTGTTGCAGGATGAAAACGGCCAGATCATAGAGACGCATTCGATTTCGGCCGGTCTCGATTACCCCGGCGTCGGCCCCGAGCATGCCTGGCTCAAGGATTCCGGCCGGGCAGAGTACGTCACCATCACCGATGCCGAAGCGCTTGAGGCCTTCCACAAGCTGTGTCGTCTGGAGGGCATCATTCCGGCACTCGAATCGAGCCACGCTATTGCTTACGCCACCAAGCTTGCGCCGACCTTGCCGAAAGACAAGATTCTGCTGGTCAATCTCTCGGGTCGCGGTGACAAGGACATGCATACCGTTGCCGAAAAATCGGGGATCACTTTCTAATGTCAAAAATACAAGCCACCTTCGAGCGCCTGCAGGCGCAAGGGCGCAAAGCGCTGATTCCCTTCATTACCGCCGGCGATCCCGATCCGGCACTGACCGTGACTCTGATGCACACGCTGGTTGAAGCCGGCGCTGACATCATCGAACTCGGTGTACCGTTTTCCGACCCGATGGCCGACGGACCAACCATCCAGCGTGCGTCGGAGCGAGCCTTGCTCAAGGGCGTCAGCCTGCGCAAGGTGCTGGGCATGGTGGCTAACTTCCGCGCCGACAACAACGAAACGCCGGTCGTGCTGATGGGTTACGCCAATCCGATCGAGGCCATGGGCGTCGATGACTTTGCGGCGGCGGCTTTTGATGCCGGTGTTGATGGTGTCTTGGTTGTCGATTACCCGCCGGAAGAAGGGGTGGCGTTTGCGAAGGCGATGCATGCCAATGCGCTTGATCCGATCTTTCTGCTCGCGCCCACCTCGACAGCGACACGCATTTCGCAGGTCGCAGCACTGGCCAGCGGTTACGTCTACTATGTTTCGCTCAAGGGCGTCACCGGTTCGGCTCAGCTCGACGTTGAAGCAGTTGCTGCGCGTATTCCGGAAATCCATGCCGCGACGGGTGTGCCGGTCGGTGTCGGCTTCGGTATTCGTGATGCGGCAACGGCAGGTGCGGTGGCGCGCATTGCCGATGCCGTCGTCGTCGGAAGCCGGATCATCGAGGAGATTGAGCAATCGACCAGCGACAATGTTTGTGCGCGGGTTCATGCGCTGGTCGCCGAGTTGCGTCGTGGTATTGACGCGGCTGTCGAAAAATAGCATCACTGCCCGAGGAATGCCATGAGCTGGTTAACTAAACTTCTGCCGCCAAAAATCAAGCGCAATGACAGCGGAGCGGCCCGCAAGTCCAATCTCCCCGAGGGCTTGTGGAGCAAGTGCCCGTCGTGCGAGGCGGTGCTGTACGCCACTGATCTGGAACAGAACGCCAATGTTTGCCCGAAGTGCGCACACCATAATCGTTTGGATGCGCGGGCGCGGATTGACCTACTGCTTGATCCGGAGGGGCGCTTTGAAATCGGATCGGAGGTCTTGCCCCTTGACCCGCTCAAGTTCAAGGACAGCAAGCGTTACTCGGATCGCCTTCGGGATGCCGCCGAGAGTACCGGCGAAACGGATTCGATGGTGGTCATGCAGGGTGCGCTTAAGACCTTGCCGGTAGTGGTTGCCGTCTTTGAATTCAACTTCATGGGCGGCTCGATGGGCTCGGTGCTCGGCGAACGCTTCGTCCGCGGTGTGCAGGCCGCCGTTGAACAAGGCTTGCCTTTCATCTGCGTCACCGCCTCCGGTGGCGCACGCATGCAGGAAGGCCTGTTCTCCTTGATGCAAATGGCCAAAACCTCCGCCGCTTTGACCAAGCTTTCGGAAGCCCGGCTGCCCTTCATTTCCATCCTTACCGACCCGACCATGGGCGGCGTATCCGCTTCATTTGCTTTCATCGGCGACGTGGTGATTGCCGAACCGGGCGCATTGATTGGCTTTGCCGGGCCGCGCGTGATCGAGCAGACGGTGCGCCAGACCCTGCCGGAAGGCTTTCAGCGTGCCGAGTTTCTGATGGAAAAAGGTGCCATCGACATGATCGTTGATCGTCGTGAAATGAAGGACAGGCTGGCGCAGATTCTGACCATGCTGCAAAAACTGCCGGCGGCTGCCTGAAAGTGCATCCGAATTCACTTGCGTGTAGCTACATTTAGTAACTACAATATATCATGAGTTACGAATGGGATGAGGCAAAGAATCAAGCTAATCTCAAGAAACATGGTTTGGCTTTTGAAGATGCAGAGGCAGTTTTCGAGGGTGACGTCATTACCGTTGCTGATCATCGGAAAGACTATGAGGAAGCACGCTTCGTTTCACTTGGAGCTCTATGTGGGCGTGTCGTGTTGATAGCGCATACCGAGCGTGCCGGCAGGGTGCGTATCATTTCTATGAGGAAAGCCAATGAACGCGAGCAAAAAATCTATCAAGAGCGACTTGTCGCGCATCGACGCGATGAGTGATAAGGGAATCGATTACTCGGATACACCGGAAACGGATGTGAAGTTCTGGGAAAACGCTTCAGTGAATTCGCCGATGGTCAAACGGCAAGTGACCTTGCGCATTGACCCCGATATCATGGCGTACTTCAAGGATGGCGGACAGGGGTATCAAACGCGCATCAATGCCGTTTTGCGTAGTTACGTGAAAGCGCATCAACAAAAGTAGATAGTTGCGCCACTGGCGCTACGCGATGTGGCACATAAATTTGCAGTGAGGTGTAGAACTATTTGTCTCAGTTCGGCCACAAACGGCCTTCCGCGACTGAGCTTCCAAGCGGTCAGTGCGGCATGATGAATTGTCGGCTAGCGGTCCGCGAGTCGCGGAGCAGATGCTATCGGGGTAAAGTTTGAGCCTGTCAGGTTTGTCGGTGCCCCAGAAAATATTGGGTGTCCCCTTGTCTGTATCTGACCCCGATGGATATGAGATTGAAATTAATTTTTATTGAGGCAGGATTCAAAATGCAAAGGTTGAATTATCTCTGGTCAGTGGGAATGGTTGTTTTAGGCTTCGTTTTATTGTTTATAGGTTTTCAGGATTACAAAGAAGGAATGAGGAGCACAAGCTGGCCAAAAGCTGAGGCCGTCATAACTTATAGTGCAGCGGAAGATAGCCATGACTCAACATCAGTTGCCCGCATTGAATACTCATATGAAGTAAATGGTATGACTTATAAGAGCGATCGTATTTATGCAGAATCATTTGATACTGGCATGAGTCGCAAAAATGCAGAAGAGCTCGCAATGAAGTTTCCCGTTGGGCGACGTGGGCCTGTTTCTTATGACCCAAAGAATCCAAAGAATTCAATTCTCTTACCAGGGGTGGGAAGTGATATTTGGTTACCGTTTTATGGCGGGATTATATTCATCGTATTTGGGGTGCTCTATTTTTTGAATCTAAGAAAGGCCGTTAGCGCTTGAGATAATTACTTCCAGCGTTGGACATTACAACAGCGGACACCCAACAATCATTGAGCAAAATGGAATGATGCCAGTTTTATTTGTATTCCAACTGCCAGTCCAGCCGACACCGGGAAGTATGCAGCTTGTTTTCTGAGCGTCAACTTCCGGCGCGGCTGACCTGCACGTTGAATGTCTGCTTCCTCAAACGAGCTTCTTCCGCTTAGGGTCGAACTGAGACCTACGCCCCTGTGAAGGCCACACCTTGAAAGATTTGTTGAAATCACTCCCTGACTGGCTTGCCCACCTCGAAAGCCTGCACCCCAAGGGGCAGGGCGGGATCGAGTTGGGGCTGGAGCGCGTCAGGCTGGTCAAGGCGGCGTTGCAGCAAACACAGCACTGCCCGCTGATCATTGTTGGCGGGACGAATGGCAAGGGTTCGACCTGCGCGTATCTGGAGGCGATCTACAAGGCGGCGGGCTATCGCGTTGGCTGCTACACCTCGCCGCATCTGCTGGCGTACAACGAGCGCGTGCGCGTCGATCGCTTGTCGGTCGATGATGAATCCTTGTGTCAGGCCTTTGCGAAGGTCGAGGCGGCCCGGCAATCGGCCGGCAATGTCGCGCTGACTTATTTCGAATTTGGCACGCTGGCCGCGTGGGAGGTTTTTGCCGCGCGTCAGGTGGAGATCATCATTCTTGAAGTGGGGCTGGGCGGTCGGCTTGATGCGGTCAATGCCTATGATGCCGACTGTGCGGTGGTGACCGGAATTGCCCTTGATCACACCGACTGGCTGGGTTCCACACGCGAATCCATTGGCTTCGAAAAGGCCGGCATCTTCCGTTCGAAAACTCCTGCCATCTGCGCCGATCCCGAGCCGCCGCAATCGCTGCTTGATCACGCCGCCACAATCGATGCTGATCTGCAATTGCTGGGTCGTGATTTCGGTTACACCGGAGACAAGACGCAATGGACTTTCTGGGGGCGCAACAAGCTGCGCCGGGACGGTCTGGCTTCACCCGGCCTGCGCGGCGAATGCCAGTTACGCAATGCCTCGGCGGTACTCGCTGTTGTCGAGACGCTCAAAGCTCGTTTGCCGGTGTCGATGCAGGCCATTCGGCGCGGTTTGATTGAAGTCGAATTGCCGGGGCGTTTCCAGGTTTTACCAGGCCGGCCGGTGGTCGTGCTCGACGTGGCACATAACCCGCAGGCGGTGGCGGGGCTGGCGGCCAATCTGGGTGACATGGGCTTTTTCGAGAAGACCATTGCTGTGGTCGGCATGCTGGGTGACAAGGATATTGCCGGTGCGCTGGCGGCGTTGTCCGGAAAAATCGATGTCTGGATGCTGGCCGGTCTGGACTCCCTGGCCGGGTCGCGTGGCGCGCCGGCTCAGGCGCTGGCTGATGTTGTTTGCGGCAGCAAACTGGGTGGTCGTGTCGAATGCTTTGGCTCTCCGCAAGAGGCTTTTACGAGCGCTGCCAAGCTGGCAGGGGAAAATGATAGAATTCTGGTCTTTGGGTCGTTCTACACGGTGGCGGCGGTTATGCGCGTGATGAAAATCAATGCCTGATTTAACTGACACTGCCTTCTTTCATTCGAAACTGCTCAATACGCCAATTGCCGATGTCTGATTCCCCCGACGCTCATTTACAGTTAAAAAAACGGGCACGCCGCCGTCTGGTGGGTGCGTTTGCCTTTGCCGGTCTGGCCGCTGTGGTTTTGCCGATGATTATGGACGACGAGCCAAAGCAACAGGTTCAGGATGTCCAGATTCGTATCCCCGGCCAGGATCAGACGCCGTTCAATCCCAAGGTGGCCAAGCCGTCAGCGACGCCTGTCGTCAGTGAGAAAACAGCTGCGCCTGAAAAAACGGAAGCGGTTCAGCCGCCACCGGTAGCGCCTGTTGCCAAATCTGCCGAGAAGCCGGCCGATAAAGCGGCCGACAAGCCGGCGGAAAAGAAAACTGAAAAACCTGCCGAGAAAGTTGTAGAGAAGCCCGTAGAGAAGCCAGCTAAAGCCAGTGCAAGCGAACCCCAGCGTGCTGCCGCGATTCTTGGCGGCAAGGCGGATGCTGCGCCAGTCACTCCGCCCGGCAACGGTGGTGGGCAGTACCTCATTCTGATCGGCGCTTTTTCCAACCCGGCCAACGTCAATCAGTTGCAAACGAAGATCGGCGAACTGGGCATCAAGGTATTTACCGAGCCGCTCGATTCGCCCGAGGGCAAGAAGACGCGGGTGCGTGCCGGCCCCTTCCCCAGCCGTGAAGCAGCGGATAAAGCGCTCGACAAAATGAAACGGATAGGCATCAACGGCGTCGTCGCCGCCAAGCAATGACCGCATTTGATTACGTTGTTATCACCATGGTGGTGGCTTCGGTAGCGCTGGGTGTGTGGCGCGGCGTGGTGGGCGAGATCATCGCGCTGGTGGCCTGGATTCTGGCCTTCTTTGCGGCGCAATGGCTGGGCGCTGAAGTGGCGCAAACCTTCATGACAGGCATTGTCGATCCGGCCCTGCGCATCGTTGCGGCCTGGGTGGCTATATTCATTGTGGTGCTGGTCTTGATGGCGCTCTTGCGTCTGGCGGTGCGCGGACTGCTCAAGGCGCTGGGATTAAGCCTGACGGATCGCCTGCTGGGTATTATTTTTGGTGTGGCACGCGGGCTGGTGATTGTGTTGGTGCTGGTTGCGGTCGGCGGCATGACGATGTTGCCGAAAGAAAAATGGTGGAGCGACGCGTATTTCTCTGCGCCGCTTGAAACGGCGGTGCTGGCCGGCAAGCCCTGGCTGCCGCCGGAAGTGTCTAAACGGATTCGATTCAGGTAGGGAAAGCTATGTGCGGGATACTCGGGGTCGTTGCGACCACGCCGGTTAATCAATTGCTCTATGACGGGCTGATGGTGCTGCAACATCGCGGGCAGGACGCGGCCGGCATCGCCACCGGCGAAGGTGACGCCTTTCACATGCACAAAGGTTCCGGCCTGGTGCGCGATGTGTTTCGTACACGCAATATGCGCGCGCTGCCGGGTAGCATGGGCATCGCCCATTGCCGTTATCCGACCGCCGGGTCGTCGTCCGATTCGGCTGAGTCGCAGCCGTTTTACGTCAACTCGCCGTTCGGGATTGTTCTGGCGCACAACGGTAATCTGACCAATACCGAACAATTGCAGGAAGAGATGTTCCGGCAGGATTTGCGGCACATCAACACCAATTCCGATTCCGAAGTGTTGCTCAACGTTCTGGCTCATGAACTACAGGATACGGCCAAAGGCTTCCGTCTCGATCTGGAGACCATCTTTGCCGCCGTCGCCGGCGTGCATCGCCGCTGCAAAGGGGCGTATGCGGTGGTGGTGCTGATCGCCGGCTACGGCTTGCTGGCTTTTCGCGATCCTTTCGGTATCCGCCCGCTGGTGATCGGCGTGAACGAAACCGAGAAAGGCAACGAATATTTGCTGGCCTCGGAGTCGGTTGCGCTCGATACGCTGGGCTTCCGTGTGCTGCGTGATGTCGAGCCGGGCGAGGCAATTTTTGTAGATATGGCGCATCAGATGCACCATCGTCAGTGCGCCCAGAATCCGGTGCTGGCACCGTGCATCTTTGAATACGTTTATCTGGCACGCCCGGATTCGGTGATTGACGGCGTGTCCGTTTATGAAACACGTTTGCGCATGGGTGAGCATCTGGCGGACAAGGTGATCAAAACAATCCCGGTCAAGGATATCGACGTGGTGATCCCGATCCCTGATTCGAGCCGCCCTTCGGCCATGCAGTTGGCTCAGCGCTTGGGTATTCCGTATCGCGAAGGTTTTGTGAAAAACCGCTATATCGGCCGCACCTTCATCATGCCGGGGCAGGCTACGCGTAGAAAATCGGTGCGCCAGAAGCTCAACACGGTGGCGCAGGAATTCAGGGGCAAAAACGTTCTGCTCGTGGATGATTCGATCGTGCGTGGAACAACCAGTCGTGAAATTGTTGAAATGGCGCGTGCTGCTGGTGCGTACAAGGTCTATTTTGCTTCGGCGGCACCCCCGGTGCGTTTCCCCAATGTTTACGGTATCGATATGCCGACGCGCGGTGAACTCATCGCTACCGGCCGTACCGACGATGAAATCTGTAGCGAGATTGGTGCCGATGCGCTGGTGTATCAGGATCTTGATGCGCTCAAAGCCTCCGTGCGCGAACTGAAACCGTCTCTCTGTTGTTTTGACAGTTCGTGTTTTGACGGGCAGTACGTGACCGGCGATGTGACGCCGGAGTACCTTGATGCCATCGAGCAGGCGCGCGAGGGAAAAATCGCGGCCAGCAAAGTGGATGGCGGCGATTCGCGGCAGTTGCACCTTAATCTGAATTCGGCGAAATGAGGCCATGACACCCATGGATCAAAACTATCAGCTTGAAACACTGGCCGTGCGTGAAGGTACCGCGAGAAGCCAGTTCAATGAACACTCGGAGGCGCTGTATCTAACCTCCAGCTATGTTTTTGACAATGCGGCTCAAGCCGCCGCGCGCTTCTCCGGCGAGGAGGAGGGCGTGGTTTACTCGCGCTTTACCAACCCGACCGTCGCGGCGTTTCAGTCTCGCCTGGCGGCTCTTGAAGGTGCCGAGGCCTGCGTGGCAACTTCTTCGGGCATGTCAGCCATTCTCTCGCTGGTTATGGCGCTGTGCAGCGCCGGCGATCACGTTGTTGCCTCAACCGGCCTCTTTGGTGCAACCCAGCAGTTGCTCGGTACCATCATGCCGCGCTTTGGCGTGCAGACAACCTTTGTCTCGCAAACCGATACGGCGGCCTGGGAAGCGGCCATCCGGCCTGAAACAAAATTGTTGTTTCTCGAAACGCCGTCCAACCCGCTGACCGAGATTGCCGACATCGCCGCGCTGGTGACGATCGCTCACGCACGCGGCATTCTGGTGGCTGTCGATAACTGTTTCTGCACGCCGATATTGCAACGGCCGCTTGATTTGGGTGCTGACCTTGTGGTGCACTCGGCAACCAAGTTTCTTGATGGTCAGGGACGTGTGTTGGGCGGTGCTGTCGCCGGCGCCAAGCCGCTTGCCGATGAAGTGCTCAAGTTCCTGCGTACCGCCGGCCCGACACTCTCCGCCTTCAATGCCTGGGTGTTGCTCAAAGGCTTGGAAACGCTACAAATCAGACTGGAAGCGCAGTCGGCCAAGGCGCTTGAACTTGCGCGCTGGCTCGAAGCGCATCCCAAAGTGGCACGGGTTTACTACCCTGGGCTTGAATCGCACCCGCAATTTGAATTGGCCAAACGTCAGCAGAAAAGCGGTGGCGCCATTGTTGCCTTTGAAGTCAAAGGTGCGCGTAGCGAAGCGTGGAGCGTTGTGGATCATTGCCGCTTGCTTTCGATTACCGCCAACCTTGGCGATACCAAGACAACGCTCACCCATCCGGCTACGACAACGCACGGCCGGATTACGCCGGAACAGCGCGCTGCGGGCGGTATTACCGAAGCTTTGTTGCGGGTGGCGGTGGGGCTTGAAGCCGTTGTCGATTTGCAGAACGATCTGGATGTCGGGTTGAGATCGTTCTAGCGTTCCGCACGAATCGGTCGGGATAGATCGTTCCGTTCATTGGCGGTGTTTTCCAGTGCGTCCTTGACGCTTTGCGGCAGCATTAAATACGTCATCAGGCTGGAACCGGCACAAATCAGCCAGAACATCAGAAAACCAATCGAATACGTCGCCGTCGCAGCCAGTTCGACCGATTGGCCGAACAGATAGAGCTGCTTCGGGTCGATGACCGTAAAGAACACGACCTCGGCAATGCCTGCAGCAATAAAGGCGGGCCATAAAACCCAGATGATGTGCTTCATTCTATTTCCCTTGCAAGATATGGCGACAGGGGCATCGCTGGCACATTGGATGTATTCGGGTGCGTTTAGGTTCAATCTGACATGCTGGTCTGCAGGCCAATATCCGCACGGTTCTTCAGATTATGTGCCGGTAGGCCTCCATTCTGAGCGGGTTACAGGGCAGTGCTGTTTTCAGATTTTCCGTTCGCGGTTCAGGACGAGACTCAAGCCGGAGCCGCCGATGATCAGCATGCCGCCGATGGTCAGCATGTCCGGCAAGTGCCCGAAGATTATCCAGCCCAGTAGCGTGGCCCAGATGATCTGCACGTACTGGAGTGGCGATAGCAAGGCGGCCGGAGTGTCCCGGAAAGCGTGTGTAAACAGAAAATGGCCCAGCCCGCCATACATGCCGAGCGATAGAATGAGCAGTGCCTGACCGGGCGAAGGCAGGGCGGCTGCCCAGAGCATCGGTACGGCGAGGCTGGTGGTCAGGGTGCCGACAACGGCTGTGTAGAAAAGCTGGCGCATGGCCGGTTCGGTCGGGGCGAGCCGGCGCGTGAGAATCTGGTAGAAGGTGTAGCACAGGGCGGAGGAAAGCGCATAAGTGATGCCGAGCCCGGTGGTGGCGCCGCCGGGCCGGGCAATGAGCAGCACCCCGCAGAAACCGGCCAGTGTTGCCAGCCAGCTTTTCAGCGAGACCTTTTCGCCGAGTAGCGGACCCGAGACCAGCGCGACAAGGAGCGGCGTAATGAAAAAGATCGACGAGGTTTCGGCCAGCGGCTGTACGCTGAAGGCGAGAACAATGAAGGCGGTGCAGCCGACCAGCAACAGGCTGCGCAGGATGAGCAGCCAGGGGTGTTGCGTGACGACGATTCGCCGTCCGGTGCGCGGCACGACCGCCACCAGCATGATGATCAGGTGCACGAGATAGCGCGCCCAGACGAGCAGCGGAACGGCGTAGAAGGCGGTCAGGTATTTCGAGGAAGCATCAAGCAGGGCGAAGCAGACCGTTGCGCCCATAAAAAAGAGAACGCCGCGGGTTTTATTGTGCACTGTGCTCTGTCATCCATTCATTGAAACAGGCGCGTGCGTTGTCGATCAGTTCGCCGGCAGTGAGTCCGATAGGCCCTGTTCCTTGTGCGACGAGCCGATCAGCAGCAATGCCGTGCAGGTGCACAGCGGCCAGCAGTGCCTCAAGTGGCGGCCAGCCTTGTGCCAGCAGGGCAGCAACCATGCCGGTGAGTACGTCGCCACTGCCGGCGGTAGCCAGCCCCGGGTTGCCGCTGGTGTTGATGAACCATGCGCCGTCGGGTGAGGCCACGAGAGTACCGCAGCCTTTGAGTGCGACATAGGCGTTGAAGCGTGTGGCCAGTTCGAGCACGGCGGTGAGCCGATCCGCCTGAATCGTCGCGACGTCGCAATCAAGCAGGCGTGCGGCTTCTGCCGGGTGCGGTGTGAGCAGTGTGGATGCCTTGCGCGTAGCGACTGCAGTGTGCAGATCCGCTTCAGCGGCAATCAGGTTGAGTGCGTCGGCATCGAGGATAAGCGGGATGCCCAGTGCACAGGAATTTTTCACCAGAGTGCGTGCGCCATGGCTAGTACCCAGTCCGGGGCCGCAGGCCAGCACGGTGAGCCCGGCGGTAAACAGGTTTTCTGGTTTGCGCAACATGAGTTCGGGTTGTTGCGTGTCGAAGGCCGGGGCGTGTGTGTCGAGCAGGCCAACGTAAACTCTGCCACTGCCCAGCCGGAGGGCGGCGCGTGCGGCAAGCAGTGCGGCACCCACCATGCTCTGTCCCCCGCCGAGGATGCCGGCGTTTCCGTGGATTCCTTTGTGGCTGTTTTGGCGCCGCGGGCGCAGCTGCTGTGCAAAAAGATCAAGTCCGATCGTGGCGCCACTGTTCTGACCCGTGAGTAGCGCATCGATATCGAGCGATGCGACGGTTATCTCGCCGCAGTGATCAGGGCCGTCGGCAGTGAACAGCCCGGGCTTGCCGCCAATAAAAGTGATGGTGTGCGAGGCGTGGATGGCAGCGCCGTGCAGCTTGCCGGTATCGGCATCCAGCCCGCTCGGGCAATCGAGCGCCAGCAGCGGGCAAGCATCACGTGCGGCCAGTGCGTTGGCGCTGCGGATCAGCCCGGCGTAGGGATCAGTCACTTCGCGTTGCAGACCGATACCAAACAGGCCGTCGATGATCAGCGACCAGCGAGGAATCTCTGGAATCGCAGCAAGCGTTCTGCCACCAGCCTTACTGAAGCGCTGGTACGCGTCTGCCGCATCCATGGGCAGATCTCTGGCGTTGCCTACGAAGATAATATGTGTATCAAAAAAACGTTCGCGCAACTCGTGCGCGACCTCGAAGGCGTCTCCACCATTGTTTCCGGGGCCGGCAAGAATGAGTACGGCTGCGCCGCGAGCGGCACAAATGGTCGTGGCCAGATCCGCTGCGGCGCGCCCGGCGCGCTGCATGAGCGGCTGGTCAGCGGCCGCCGCTTCGATATGGCGCAGACTGGCAGAACGGTAGAGCGGGAGAGAGAGCATGGTGGCGGGCGACAATCATTGCCTGTGCAGGCCTGCCTGAGCCTGCACAACGCAACGCTATCGTATCGACTTGATCGCCTGCATTACGGACTTCTGCTGCTGGCTGGTAATGAATTTGTCGTATACCGGGCGAATGACTCTTTCAAATGAACCCCTGTCCACATCCTTGTTAAAGATCGTGCCTGCTGCCATCGCGTCCTTGCGTGCGACATCTTCACTTTCACGCAAGAAGCGTCTCTGGGCGGTGACGGCTTCTTTCCCCGCCTGCCTGATGATCGCCTGATCCTCCGGGGTGAGGGTGTCCCATTTCTTTTTCGAAAACACAAGCATTTCAGGCGACAACGAGTGGTCGGTAATGTTGTAATACTTGAAATGACCGACGTGTTTCTGGCCCATAAAATTGAGCAGTGAATTTTCGGCAGCATCAATCAGGCCGGATTTCAAAGCGTGAATCACCTGGTCCTGAGGCAGCGGTACCGGCCGGCTACCGAAGGCGCTGATAATGGCCAGCCACAGATCCGACGGCATGCTGCGTATCTTCAAATCACGCATATCCGCGACCGACCGGATCGGTGAATTCGTATAGAAGCAGCGCGCACCGGCTTCGTAGAAGGCCAGGCAAACAAGGCCGGAAGATTCAAGTGAAGCGGTGATTTCCTGACCCGGGGCGCCATCGAGAGCGCGCTCTTTATGTTCGACCGAGTTGAACATAAAAGGCAGTCCGGGCAGGATGAGCAAAGGGCAATCCTTGATGAGAAACGCGGAGTTCGTACGCACCATGTCCAGCGTGCCTTTTTTTACATTCTCCAGCGTTTCCACATCTTGCCCCATTTGACCTTCAGCGAAGACCTTGAGCGTTATCCGGCCCTGCGTTGTCTGGTTGAGATAGTCGGACATGACTTGTGTCGCACGCACCGCCGGGTGAGATGGGTTGTAAATATCAGAACAACGCAGGACGATTTTCTTGACGCCAGTCTCCACCTTGTAAGCGGAAAGAGCCTGTGTCATTCCGGCCGCAAATTCCGTCATGCGTCCGGCACTGGCGGCTGAGGTGCCGGCAGCAGCAGAATTTTGTTCACTCATCTGGGCGATTTGTTCGATATTGCGGGAAATAGCCGCACTGGCGGCCTCCTGTTCGCGCATGGCGGACGAGATGTCAGACACTACGATGGCGGCAGCATCAGCCCCGGTTTTAATCTGCTCGATCGACTCGCCAGCCTGACGGGCGTGGACGACACCGTC
The DNA here is from genome assembly GCA_031403915.1 of Betaproteobacteria bacterium. Taxonomy (GTDB): domain Bacteria; phylum Pseudomonadota; class Gammaproteobacteria; order Burkholderiales; family Rhodocyclaceae; genus Propionivibrio. The sequence continues at coordinate 42,944 of JANNGP010000175.1, read as the reverse complement.
ATCCACGGCTTTTTCGGTGCGCGTCATGCTATCAACCGCCAGACGTGAACTTTCCTGCATGCGTTTCAGCAGATCGCTGATCTCCTGCGTGGACAGCGTGGTGCGCTCGGCTAGTTTGCGCACTTCATCGGCGACCACGGCAAAGCCCCGACCCTGTTCGCCAGCGCGTGCGGCTTCGATGGCGGCATTCAAGGCCAGCAGATTGGTCTGGTCGGCAATCTCACGAATGATCTTGGCCATCGAAGAAATGCTGTCACAGTCGGCGCGCAGGGCTTTGATGCGGGTGGCCGCTTCACCCACCGTCTCGGAGATGAGCTTGATGCAGTTGACGGTAGTGAGGATGATTCCGGCACTATTTTCGGCGATCTGGCGTGATTTTTCGGTGTGTTTGCTGGCATCTGCGGCCTGATCGGCAACCATTGAGATGCTGACGGTCATTTCCTCGACGGCCGAGGCCATGTTGGATGAGGCGTCGCTCTGTAGTGTTGAATTGCGCGCGATCTTGCGTGAGGACCGATCGACTTCTTCTGTGACTTCCATCAGGTTGGCGATGGACGTCTGGGACTCGATGAAACTGCCGCGCAGGCGGGTGAGCAGGCGATTGTAGGTTTTAAGGGTGTTGCCGATTTCGTCATCCGAATCGACCTGAATTATTTCGGTAAAGTCGAGTTGATCCGCGGTCTTGCTGATTGCACTCTCCATGTCCTTGAGCGGTTTGACTATCGAGCGCATCAGCATAAAACCCAGTGCACTTAGAAGCATCAGGGCGACTGCAAGTATGCCGATCATCCAGCTACGTGCCGAGCTTAGAGCCTCGCGGATGGAGAGGATGTCTTCGTTGTCGGCAGCCACCTTGCTGGCGAGGTGACCAACCTCCGTCTCTATCCCAGAAAATCCGAAAAAAGCGACACAAAAAATAATCACAGAGGTGAGTAGTGCTGATAACACCAGAAAAATAATCTTGCGCGAGATAGTCATTTTTACATCATCCTCAAATGTTGTAGATGTCGCTGCCGAAATTTGGGTAGAAGAATTGTTGATGCGCCTTGAGTTCTGATTATTAGAAAGCTGACAATGGCTCCAAATGCATCATTTGATAAGTTTATCTTAATTTGCTTCAACCCTGAACGGTGGTTTTGCGGATTTTTGCATCGACCAAAAAGCATGTCCATCTACCTTGCTTGCCGTTCGGCTCAGGTCGCTCTCAGCTATAATGAAGCCTTCTCCTTGTTTCAACGCAGGTTTCCTGCCCCTTTTTTGTAGCTCACCATGGCCGACATCCTTTTTCTGCGCGGGGCTCCCGCTTTTTCCGATTTTCGTCTGCAGGGTTTGCAGCAACGTATTCAGGCCATTGCGCCGGCTGCGAGTGTCGTCAGTGCCGATTACTGGCACGTTGCCAAGCTCAAAGCGGCATTGAGCGACGAAGGACTCAAGCAACTGGCATCTCTGCTTGAAGAGCGCTCCGCAGAGGCCGCAGAGTCTGGCGAACTCTTCCTCGTTACGCCGCGCATCGGCACTATTTCGCCGTGGTCGTCCAAGGCCACCGATATTGCGTGGAACTGCGGGCTGGCCGCCATCGAGCGCATCGAACGCGGCATTGCCTACCGCATTACCGGCGTGACGGCGCAAGCCCGCAAGCAAGTAGAAACACTGCTCCACGACCGCATGATCGAAACGGTGCTTGGTGGTTTTAACGAAACAACCGAACTCTTCCGTCATTTTTCGCCCAAGCCGATGATGACCGTCGATCTCATGGCCGGCGGGCGCGATGCGCTGCTCGAAGCCAATACCCGCCTCGGCCTCGCGCTTTCCGACGACGAAATCGATTATCTCGTCGATCTCTTCGTGACCAAGACCGGGCGCAATCCGACTGACGTTGAATTGATGATGTTTGCGCAGGCCAACTCCGAGCATTGCCGTCACAAGATCTTCAACGCCTCGTGGGTGCTTGATGGTGAAGTGCGCAGTGAAACGCTGTTCGGCATGATTCGTGAAACGCATGCGGCGCATCCTGAAGGCAATGTCGTGGTCTATTCCGACAACTCCTCGGTGTTTGAAGGCGCGTCGACGGCGCGCTTCTATCCCGGTGCCGACGGCAGCTATGCCTGGACCGAAGAGCTCACGCACATACTGACCAAGGTTGAAACGCACAACCACCCGACGGCTATTTCGCCCTTCCCCGGCGCGGCCACCGGTTCGGGCGGCGAGATTCGCGACGAAGGCTCGACCGGGCGCGGCTCCAAGCCCAAGGCCGGCCTGTGCGGCTTCTCGGTATCCAACCTCTATCTGCCTGATGCGGTGCAGCCGTGGGAAGAAGAAATGGCTGGTTACGGGCGCCCGTCGCGCATTGCCAGCGCGCTCGACATCATGCTCGAAGGTCCGATCGGCGCCGCAGCATTCAACAACGAATTCGGCCGACCCAATCTGACCGGTTATTTTCGTACCTACGAGCAACGCGTCGGTGAAGGCAAGGACGCTGTCGTGCGCGGCTATCACAAGCCGATCATGGTCGCCGGTGGTTTGGGCAATATCTCGGCCAGCCAGTCGCACAAGGCCGAACGTTTTTCGCCTGGCACCCTGCTCATTCAACTGGGCGGCCCCGGTATGCTGATTGGTCTGGGTGGCGGTGCCGCCAGTTCGATGAGTACCGGCAGCAACGCCGAAGATCTTGACTTTGCTTCGGTACAGCGTGGCAACCCGGAAATGCAGCGACGCGCGCAGGAAGTGCTTGACCGTTGCTGGCAAATGGGCACGCCTGTTGGCGACGCGTCCACGCCGGGGCAGGGCAATCCGATTCTCTCGGTGCATGACGTCGGTGCCGGTGGTATTTCCAACGCCTTCCCGGAACTCGCACACGGTGCCGGTTGCGGTGCCCGCTTTGAATTACGTGATGTGAACATCGAAGAGCCGGGCATGTCGCCGGCCGAAATCTGGAGCAATGAAGCGCAGGAACGCTACGTGCTGGCCATTCCGCCGAGCCGTCTGCCCGAGTTCGAGGCCATGTGCGAACGCGAGCGCTGCCCGTTTGCCGTGGTCGGTGTGGCGACAGACGATAATCGGCTGATCGTGGCTGACCGGCATTTCGGCAACAACCCGGTTGATATGGACATGGATGCGCTGCTCGGCAAGCCGCCGCGCATGACGCGTGCCGTGACGCGCATCGACAGCATCGACCTGCCTTTCGATCCGACGGCGATCGAACTCAAGGATGCGGTCTATCGTGTGCTGCGTCTGCCGGCCGTGGCCGACAAGACCTTCCTCATCAGCATCGGCGACCGCACCGTGGGTGGCATGACGGCGCGTGACCAGATGGTTGGGCCGTGGCAGGTGCCGGTGGCCGACGTGGCAGTGACCACCATGGGTTACATGACCAACCTTGGCGAAGCCTTCGCCATGGGCGAGCGCACGCCGGTGGCGATTCTCGATGCGCCGGCGTCGGGCCGCATGGCCGTCGGTGAAGCGCTGACCAATATTGCCGCCGCCAATATCGCCAAACTCGGCGACGTGAAACTCTCAGCCAACTGGATGGCACCGGCCGGCGTGCCCGGTGAAGATGCCCGTCTGTTCGACACGGTGCGCGCGGTGTCCGATTTCTGCCAGCAGATCGGCGTGTCGATTCCGGTTGGCAAGGATTCGCTCTCGATGCGTACGGCGTGGGAAGGCCGCGAAGTGGTGTCACCGCTGTCGCTGATCATCACCGCCTTTGCGTCGGTGCCGGATGTGCGCCGCACACTGACGCCGCAATTAAAGCTTGATGCCGGTGAAAGTGACCTGCTGCTCATCGATCTCGGTACCGGACGCAATCGCCTCGGCGGCTCGGCGCTGGCGCAGGTGTTCAATGCCACCGGCAGCCATGCGCCGGACGTGCCTGATACGCAGTGTCTGGTCAATTTCTTCGGCGCTATCCAGAAACTCAACAACGAACAACTGCTGCTGGCCTATCACGACCGCTCTGACGGTGGTTTGTTTGCTACCGTGGCCGAGATGGTCTTCGCCTCGCATTGCGGTGTCTCACTGAACATCGATGACTTGTGCACTGATGGTGATTCCGAAAGCGTCATGCGCGCACTCTTCACCGAAGAACTGGGCGCCGTGCTGCAAATTCGCCGCGATGACCGCGCCAGGGTGATGGGCATCCTCGGCGAAGCGGGTCTAGGAGACTGTGCGCATGTCATCGGCGCGCCGAATTCGAGCGACGAACTGCATGTCATCCGCAACGCCAAGCCCATACTCGCCGAGAAGCGTGTTGATCTGCACCGTGCCTGGTCGGAAACGACTTTCCGCATGCAGTCGCTGCGCGACAATCCGGAATGTGCGCAACAGGAATACGACCGCATTCTCGATACGTCGGACGCCGGCCTTTCGATGTCCTTGAGCTTCGATCCGGCGGGAAACATTGCCGCGCCGTTCATTAATACGGGCAAGCGCCCGAAGGTCGCCATCCTGCGCGAGCAGGGTGTCAACGGGCATGTTGAAATGGCGGCGGCCTTTGATCGCGCCGGCTTTGCTTCGGTCGACGTGCATATGAGCGACATCCTTTCCGGCCGCGTGCAGCTGGATGACTTCAAGGGCGCTGTCGCTTGCGGCGGTTTCTCCTACGGCGACGTGCTCGGCGCGGGCAAGGGCTGGGCACGAACCATCCTGTTCAATCCTCGCGCGCGTGACGAGTTTTCAGCCTTTTTCGGTCGTGGCGATACCTTTGCGCTGGGTGTGTGTAACGGCTGTCAGATGATGAGTGCGCTGAAGAGCCTGATACCTGGTGCCGAGGCGTGGCCGCGCTTTGAGCGCAACAAGGTCGAGCAGTTCGAGGCGCGCTTCGTCATGGTCGAACTGCCCGAGTCGCCGTCGATGTTTTTTGGCGGCATGGCTGGCAGCCGCATGCCGGTAGTCGTCTCGCACGGCGAAGGGCGTGCCGAGTTTGATTCTGCGGCGCAGCAGAGCCAAGTGCTCGTTGCCATGCGCTATCTCGATAACGCTGGCAATCCGAGCGAAGTCTATCCCTACAATCCGAATGGTTCGCCGGCGGGCATTACGGGTGTGACGACGGCGGACGGGCGCTTTACGATCATGATGCCGCACCCGGAACGTGTGTTCCGCACGGTGCAGATGTCTTGGCATCCAGAGAATCTCGGTGAGGATTCGCCGTGGCTGCGGATGTTCTGCAATGCGCGTAAGTGGGTGGGTTAATCCGATCGAAATATTCCCGATACTTTGTCGACTGCACCTCGCCGTGCTACAGCACTGTCATCGGTTTGTCTTCGCGTCTCGGGCTCACTTCGAATCGTATTTTCCGGGGCTTGGGCTTTTCTCCTACCTCGCTGCGTCGCCGATCAGGCCAAATGGCGCCCAGAAAGCCGGGTGACTGTAGTCCTTTGAACTGCTCATCAGCTTCAGCATCGAGTGGCGCAGGGCTTCGGCTTTGGACTCCTCCGGTTGCTGGGTCTGGCGTCTGAAAAGTTCGGTGGTCAGCAGACGTGCCGAGACGGTCTCCACCGGCCAGTAGGAGACCAGCAGGCGGCGCGATCCGGCGAAGAAGAAGGCGCGCCCGAGGCCGGACACGGCTTCCTCGTTCTTGCCGTCGCCACTGGCGGTATTGCATGCCGAGAGCACAACCCAGTCGGCGTTGAGCTTGAGGCCAAGCACTTCGCTCAGAGTCAGGAATCCGTCGTTTTCCTTGTCGTCGGTGAGCGAGGGGTTGGCCATGGCCAGGCTGGGTTGATCAAGGCCGCGCAGATCGCCGGGAACGAGGCCGTGCGTGGCAAAGGCCACGACTTGATAAGCCGATAAATCACTGCGCTTGACGTTGTATTCCGTGGCCTGTTTGCCCAGGAAGATGTCGGTCTTTAAATCGGCTCCCAGGGTTGTTCCAATGTCGTTCAACTCTACCGACGTGTCAGGCAGAGGCGGCAGTTGTGTAAAACCCCGCAGGAGCGTCGCGGCTTCAGTCTCGGAAGGTGCGCTATCTCCCCCGAACCGGATGGATAGGTTGCGCACCGAGCGCGTGCCTGCAACTTTGGACGGTGCCTGGACAATGAATAGCGGATCGCCAAAGCCAACGAACGGCCGGCGTTTCACCTCGGCGCGTCCCTGTGCGCGCAGGGCGATCAATGTGCCAGCGGAGGGTTGCTGAGCGACAGCGACTTTTTTCAGCAGCCAGGGTTGTTCGGCGATATTTTTACCCGGCTGATTTGATGTGAGTAGAACGGCGAAAGGTAGTTGCCCGAGTGTTCCGTGCGGGATGATGTTGAGCAGTTTGGCCTCAGCCCACAGCGCTTCGTCAGGAGCCAGAAGCGTCGCATACAGGCTTTGCGCACTGGTCGTGTCGAAGGGGAGGATACCAGGGCCACTCAGGTCGAATGCACGACGCACGGAGGTGACCTGCTTGTCGACTTGTTGTCGGGGCAGGTCGATCGCGCGGAAAGCGATACGCGCCGGGGTAATCGTCCATACATAGGTTTTCTGTTCGGCGACATAAATGGCGACAGCGGCTTCATCCTTGTTCAGAACCTTCTGGATGTCGGCAGGAGCAGGTGGTTTTGGGGAAACCAGTTCGGCGTAGGCCGGATAGCGTTCGGCAAGTTCGCGACGCAGGGCGGTGTGCTGTTTCTCCAGTCGCTCTATATCACTACGGATATCAGCAATGATTTTATCCGGGCGCTGATTGTCCGGCGCAGAGGCCAGGCGATTCATCAGCTTGTTGAGCGCGCTGATCTGGTTGGCGTTGTCCTGTTCGTGACGTGCCAGATTGGCAAGCGTGGCGTCGGGCAAGTTGGCACGTGCGGCGCTGCTGGCAATAGCCAGTTGCACGCTTGATCCGCGTGAGGCTTCAGCCACCCGAAAGGCCTCAGCAACCGGGTCGAAACCGGATGGAGCCAATTGATTGACAGCCAGTTGGGAGAGTAACTCAAGGTAACCCTCGGCGATCAGGCGCAGTCGGTACTGGCGCACGAAACCGCCATTCTCGGAACTGTTGTCGGTTTCCGCCTGCCGAACAAGGATGGGAAAGGCTTCGCGGAATTCGGCCAGTGCTTCGTTGTTCTTGCCCGCGGCTACCAGAATCACGGCCAGATAGCCACGCAGATGGGCAAAATACAGCGGGTCGACGAAGGGCTTTTTGAGGTTGTAGTTGATGATGCTGCGTAGCATTTTTTCAGCGTCATCAATGCGCTGGTTTTTGAGCAGCGCCATCGCCCAGGTGAGGTTGTTTGATCCTGTTCTGGCAAACTGCGCGGCGTTGCCGCGCAGCCCCTGATCCCGCTGTTCATAGATTTTCAGCGCTTCCGTCCAGCGATTCTGCACGCCAAGCAGGAAGCCGATTTGTAGACGCAAATCGGCAATTGCGGTTGAGTAGGGGCGGGCACCTGAGTTTTCCAGCGCGCTGAGCGCCTGTTCCTGCAGCCGCAGTGCTTCGACAATCTGTCCTTGCTGTATCTTGATCTTGCCCAGCAGGCTAAGTGCGTTAGCAGCGATCCAAGTGTTTTTCGCTGAGCGTGAGAGAGTTTCCTGCAGTACCTGGCGGGCCAGAATTTCGGCTTCTCCGGTTTTCCCCTGGGCTGAAAGGATGCCGGCCAACTCGCGTTTGCGCGTAGTCAGGTAGTGGGTTGCGTTTCGATTATCAAGGCTTTCTGTAGAGCGGTTGGTCAGCGAATAGTCAAGCTGTTCACGCGCGTAGCGCAACGCCTGCCTCTGGAAGCGTTCGGCCTCAACATAATTGCCACGCAGCATCTGCATGCGTGCCGCATACGCGCTATGCCGTTCGAGGACATTGGCACCGTATGCGACCCAGCCTTTGTTTTGCTGACGCAATGCCGGAATAATCTCGCCAGCACGCTGTAAAGCCTGTTCCGCCTCGCGTAGCTTACCCAGATGGATATGGGCATCGATCAGCCAGAACTGGACAAAAAAGTAGTTCCATTTGTTGCTGTGTATTTTCTCGTCACTCACGGCCTGGGCGAAGTCGGTCAGCGCCAGCCAGTCCCCGGATGAAAAGAGGGCGCCCCTGATCTGTGCTTGCATAAGGAAGCGGTCACACCACCTGTCCGGCGTGGCCGGCTGCTTCAAGTCGAGCCCCTGTTTCAAGTCGGCAATGGCTTTGTCGTACAGGCCGAGACGGGAGTAGGCTGCACCGCGTTTGTGCAGGAAGATGCACAGTGCTTGCGGGTTATCCGCACCGGGCGGCGGGGCGGCGATCTGTTTTTCGAGTTCTGCCGTTGTGCTGAAATCGGTCGGAAGAGAACCTTCCTCATCTTCAGCGGCTTGCGCATTTAGACCGAAGGTCAGTAACAAACAGAGAGCAAGTCGGATCGTGAGTGAGCACATGTCGGTTCTGAAGAACAGGAAAGGCACCGGCCTATTCTCACCCCTTGTTAGCCCGAAGCCAAGTACAAAAAAGCACAACGCCGGGAGGCTTGAGGCCGTCCCGGCGTATTGTTTGTGTAGCGCTTGCGTCTTATTCGACCTTAGCCTTGGCGCGCAGACCTTCAACCATCTTGTTGATTTGTTGCCCTTGTGCTTGCTGGAGCAGGCGCGGCTTGATTTCGTCAAACGGCGGGATGGCCAGCGGGCGGCTGTCTTCAAGCAGAATAACGTGGAAGCCAAACTCGGTTTTTACCGGAGTCTCGGTGAACTTTCCCTTGCTCAGACTAACGAGTGCGTCGCTAAAGGGTTTTACAAAATTACCGGCACTGGCCCAGCCAAGATCGCCGCCATTGTCCTTGGAGCCCGGGTCAATCGATTGCTTGGCGAGTTCTTCAAACTTGGCACCCTTCTTGAGGTTGGCGATGATGGCTTTGGCATCCTCTTCGCCAACAACCAGAATATGACGTGCCTTGTATTCGGTGTTGCCGAGTTGTGCCTTGATTTTGTCGTATTCTGCTTTTAACACAGCATCACTGATCGGGTTCTTGGCAACGTAGTCCTGGACATAAGCGCGTACCAGGAAGGCTTGGCGTGCCGCATCAGCCTGTGCGGCGATCTCTGGTTTCTTATCAATGCCGGCCTTTTTGGCTTGCTGAATCAACAGTTCGCGCCGGATCAGTTCTTCACGCACGGCTTTTTTTAGTTCTGGTGTGTCAGGTGCGCCCTGGGCTTTTTGTTCGGCCATGAAGACATTGGCGAGGCTTTGCGGAACGGCAACGCCATTGACCGTTACAAACGTATCGGGGGCAGCCATCGCCGAAGCCGACATCATGGCACCGACGATCAGTGCGGCTGCAAGTTTCGAGAGTTTCTGCATGTTTCGTATTCCTTTAGTCTTGATCAATTGTGTAGCATAGGGTTTCTTGATAGAAGAGTAAACCAGTCAGGTTAGCAATTCATCTTCCGGTGCCAGTGACTGAATGCTCAACGCATGTATTTTACTACGCATTAACTCGCCAAGAGCGTCGTATATAAGCCGGTGACGAGCCAGGGTTGATTTCCCGGAAAAGGTGGCCGAAACAATCAGCAGGTGGTAGTGGCCGCCGCCACTGCGAGCGCCGACATGACCGGCATGCCGTGCCGAATCGTCGATCAATTCCAGGCGAAGCGGGTCGAGAGGTGCCAGCCGTTCGCGCAGCAGAGCCTCAAATGTTTCAGCAGGGTTGTTCTGCGGCATCCGGGTCACGCCGGGCGATCCTCACCAATGAGGGCATAGCGCATCATTTCTTTTCTTCAATGTATTTTGACAAAAGCAATCCCTGGATGATGGCGAATACGAGCATCAGCCCGATCCCGCCAAAAAGCTTGAAATTGACCCAGACGTCTGTCGAAAAATCAAAGGCAAAGGCAACGGCAAGATTGGCGATGCCCATGAATACAAAGAAGCCAACCCAAGACCAGTTCAGATTCCCCCAGACAGCTTCAGGTAATTCGACTTGCTCGGCGAGCAGTGCCTGAATCAAATTCTTTTTGAAAATGACGGCGCTGCTGGCGAGAGCCAGTGCGAAACACCAGTAGAGTACGGTCGGTTTCCACTTGATGAAGGTCTCGTCGTGAAAAATCAGTGTCATCCCGCCAAACACGGTAATGATGGCCAGGCTGACCCAGAGCATGGTGTCCACTTTGCGGTGTTTCATCCAGACCCAGATAATCTGGGCGAAGGTGGCCACGATCGCAACGCCGGTCGCCGTGTAGATGCCCGCATACTTGAAGGCGACGAAGAATAAAATGACCGGAAAAAGGTCGAAAAGGAATTTCATGGGATGGCCTGCAGTAGGAGCAACAAAACGGTCGGCGGATTATGGCTGATTTTCAAGCCCGTTGTCCATGTTTGACTAGCTCTAGCCCGGCCAGTTCCTGCTACCCGTTGTTGTTATTGTTATTGTTGTTATTATTGTTGTTATTCGAGTTGGTGTCGCCGCCGCTCAAGCCACTGTCGGTATTTTTCTTCGCCGCCTCAGCGGCTGCCGCCGCAGTCACGCCGGGTATGGTCAGCACCAAGCCCGCCGCGCCGAGCATGACCAGTTTTCCGGTCGTCAAAAACTCTTCGCCGTCGATTACCGAAAGCTTGCTGCCGTCGCACCAGATCGTGCGCGCCTGCCTCGCCTGCGGCAGATCAAAGGTTTTGATGATCCGGCCGCCGCTGTAACACTCGATCGACGATTTTCGATAGATCGCGCAATCGCCGGCTTTGTGCGTCGCCCCGGAAAGCCAGCGCACCAGCCATTCCTCAATGGCCGTGCGGGCCGGCCCGTCATCCAGCCGCAAGGCATTGAGAAAGCATTCAACGGTATAGGCGCTGCGCGCCAGTTCGGGAGCGTTCATGGGAGTTCTCCTTGCCCGGCATGGGGGTTGAGATAGTTGAAATAATTAAATTCGAAATTCTGGAACGGCAGGTTGATCGCCTGAATATGGTAGAAGGCGTTGCCCTTCTGCTTCTGGTAATGGTACTCGCGCAACATCAGGGTGGTGAAGAACAGATTGTTCAGCACGCCCCGCCGGTAGTGCGCGCGGTGCAGTTCAATCAGGCCGGAGAGATCAGCCATCAGATACCCTTCACCCAGCCGGTCGCTCGGCTGCAGGCAGTGGGCGAACAACTGGTAGGTGAACACATGCTCCTGCTTGCTGCGCTGCTCGTCGCCATAGACGACCGGCGTGTCACGCAACATCTGCAAGTAAAGGGTATTGCGGATCGGTTCCTCGCAATTTGCGTCGAACAGTTCACGCGCCACATGCACCACGATGCGGTCACCGGAGACCAGCGTATGCCAGGTTGTCTGTGCCTTGAGAATCTGCGAGGCGAGCGGAATCAGCTCGCCGCGTAGTTCCAGCACGAAGGCATCGTCGCGATAGAGTGACTGCAAAACCGGATCGGCATTGATGATCGCACGCAGGGCGTTCTTGTCTTCAGCGAGGTCGTTGGGCAGCACTACCGCGTTCATGGGTTTCACCGGCTTCTCCTCCTGTGCAGCAAAGGCCAGCACCGGGTGCATGCCGAGCCGGTACTGGCGGGCGTCCTCGCGCTGCGCGTCTGGGGAGGCCGCCGGGTAGGACATCGGGTTATCGGCATAGATTACCTTCTGCAAATCACAGGTGTATGAACGGCCGCTGCCGCTCTGGAATTTAACCACCGGGCAGCCGGTATGACACAGTGCAAGATGGTTGCACTGCTGACAGTTGGAATCAAAGCCGTGCGCCTGATGGATCGCTGCGATCTTGCGCGCACCGTTGGCAAGGATGTCGTCGATGGGTTCTTCAAAAACATTGCCGTAGCGGAATTCCTCGATGCCCTGCCCGCGCACGCAGGAATACACCGAGCCATCGCTTTGCAGGAGATAAAAGCGCTCGCCACAATTGAAGGCATTGGTGCAGTAGCTCGGCTTGAACTCGTCGAACCAGTTGCGGCGCAGGCCATCTTCCAGATCGGTGCCGGCAAATTCGGCCTGTAGCGCGTCGTAGAGTACCTGCTGTTGTTGCGGTGTCGCCGGCGTGAACGCCGCCTCGCCCTGGCGCTGGCGGTTCAGCTCGGAGGCAAAAGCAAACATGATGTTGAACTGGTTCATGTCGAAACCCAGTTCATCGTGAATGAAGCGGATATCGCGCACGATGGCCGGGATGTCGGCAAGATGCTCACCGCACAGCGTGGCCGAAATCTTTTTGGCGTGCGGGTAGCGCGCCAGCAGGCGGATGTTCTCGTGTGTTTTGTCCAGCCAGTCCTTGCCGCCGCGCGTTGTGCGGTAGCGAGCGTGCAGCGCAAGCGGCAGGTCGATGCTGGCGCTAATCGAGACCTTGTGCCGGTCAAACAATTCGTAGAAAGGCGAGAACTTGTAGAGGTTGGTCTTGATGTGCGGCGCCGATTTCTTGTGACCGAGCGCGTTGATCGCATCGAAGTGTTCGAGGTAATGACCGCGGATCATCGCGAACAATTCGTCGAGCACCGCTGCCGGCAGCGTCGTCACCTCGCCGCCGTGCAGCGACACGTTGAAGGCCAGCACACCGGCAGCGCGCAGGGCATCGAGCGTGTGGCGCAGCGTGGCCACGGCACGACCGGCGTCGACCTTGATCGCCGCCTCGGTGGTCTGCTCGCCGAGGTAGCAATAGGCGCAATCGAGGTTACAACCGAGCGTCGGCACATAGAGCAGGTGGATGTTGCGCCGGAAAGCCGGCGCGGCGGCATTCATCAGATCAGGCACCCGCAGCTGAGTTTGCCGGCGATGTGCGCCGCACCTTCTCGACGATCCGTGCCGAAACCTTGGCGAATTTGGCCGCCTGATTGGCCGCGATCTTGGGCTTCTTGCGCGCATTGGTCGGGAATTTCCCTCGCTCGATCACGAAGGGCTTGCCGCTCGCCGTTTGCAGCGAGAGCCGCCCTTCGGCCTCCTGCAAGGTCAGCTGCGTCACATTGGCGTAATAGAGGATGGTGTCGCCGCAGATCAGGTAGCGTGGGCCGAGTTCCAGCGTGCCGCTGCGCCCGAAAAACACCACGAAGGGAATCGCCGCCGCAATCAGCCCCGGCGGAAAGGCAAAGTACACGATGAAGGGCGCCAGCATCAGGCTGACGATGAAGAGCAGCTTGCGCTTTGGCGACAGCGGAACACTGTCGCCATGCTTGTATTTGAATACGGTGAGTTGAGGTAAATTCAGTTCCATGTTTCTCTCATTTCGTTGGCAGACCGGAGTCAAATCAATCGGGAGATCGTCCACAATGCGGGCAACGCTCTGGTCGATCCGCACCCGCATCCAGGATCGCAGCAGTAACAATCGCCGTCGGCAGTGCAAAGATGCCGATGCCGACCAGCAGAATTACTCCGGAAAGTATCTTGCCAAGTGCCGTTACCGGGGTAATGTCACCGTAACCGATGGTCGTCAGGGTGATGATGGCCCACCACAGGGTTTCCGGGATGCTGCCGAATTTATCGGGCTGAGCTGCGTGCTCGACCAGATAGAGCACGGCAGCAAAGCAGTAGGTGGTAATCAACATCATCAGTGTCGAAATGACGAGCAGATGTTTGCGCCGTCCGACCGCGCCGACGATGGCCTTGAACGAGTGATCCAGTCCTTCCAGATGCAGCACACGGAGCAAACGCGAGAGACGGAATATGCGCAGGAAACGTAGATCCCACGGTGCCCACAAGGTTGCGATGACGATCAGGTCAAACAGCGGGAGCGGATGCGCTGCATATTTCAGTCGGCCGCTGACCGGCTTGCTGTAACGGTCTTGCTCGACGCAGACCCACAGACGCAGGGCGTATTCGATGATGAAAAACCCCGTCGAGAAAGCTTCCAGCGCCCGGAACAACAACCGATTGGGTTCAAATATCGATGGCACCGTCTCTAGCGCAACCGCCGCACAGTTGGCCACAATGATCGCCGCCAGAAAATAATTGAAATAGCGTGTGACCCGATGGGTAGGCACTGGCTTGTGCAGAATAGTAAACAAGCTCAGGCGTATGGTCTGCATAGCCTTCAAGTCCATTTACCGGCACCGGATTGTCATGACTTGCGGAACCAGCGTGCGATAAACCTCAATGGCTTGCTCAAGCATACCGGGCTTGACCGTGGTAAATGCAAGTGCGTGAATCATGAACAATCTCCAATTAATCTCTTCTGAAGAGTTTTTTGAGGGCTCATTATGACGGGTTTTTGCATGTGCGACGAGCTTGGGGTGTGTTCTCATTCATGCGCAATCCAGCGGATAAATGAGAACACCCCCAGTTTTGTTATACTCAATCCAGTTTGCATGGAGCGTATGGAGAGCGGCATGAACCGAATCGCCATCATCGATGACAGTGAAATCAATCTGACGCTGCTCAGTGCGCTGGTCAGAAAATTGGGTGATTGTGAGCACTTGTGTTTTCAAGCCTCGCCAAAAGGGCTGGCCTGGTGCTCGGAAAACCAGCCTGATCTCATCATCGTCGATTACATGATGCCGGAGATGGATGGCATACGGTTTGTCACACGTCTGCGTGCGGTGCCCGGACGGGAAGAGGTTCCGATCCTGATGATTACGGCCAATGACGACAAGGATGTGCGTTATGAAGCCTTGCAGAACGGGGCGACTGACTTTCTGACCAAGCCGGTGGATCGCATTGAGTTTTCGGCACGGGTGCGCAATATGCTCGCACTGGGTGCCAGTCGCCGCATGTTGGCTGACAAGGCCGCCTGGTTGGCCGATGAGGTCAGAAAAGCGACCGCCGCAGTTCATTCACGGGAACATGAGTTGTTGTTTCGCATGTCGCGCGCGGCCGAGTTTCGTGACCCGGAAACCGGCGCGCATATTCAGCGTATGGCGCATTATTCGTGCCTGATTGCCGGCCGCCTCGGGTTTTCTGCCGAAGATCAGGCCTTGATACTGCAAGCCGCACCAATGCATGACGTGGGTAAGATCGGTATTCCTGATTACATTCTGCTTAAGCCGACAACGCTGACACCGGAAGAGTTTTCGGTGATGAAAACACATTCCGCCCTTGGTTTCGAGTTGCTCAAAGGGAGCGAGTCGTCGATTCTCCAGGCGGCAGCCTCTATCGCCATTGCGCATCACGAAAAATATGACGGATCGGGCTACCCGTACGGTGTGAGCGGTGAGGCTATCCCCATCTTCGGGCGGATTGTGGCAGTGGCTGATGTTTTTGATGCATTAACTTCCGAGCGCCCCTATAAAAGAGCCTGGCCGGTTGAGACTGCGAGAGCCTATCTTTCAGAAAATTCCGGTCAGCATTTCGATCCGGCGTGCGTTGAGGCTTTTCTGTCTTGTTGGGACAAGGTGCTGGATGTTAACACGCGCTTTCAGGATGCCGTGGCTCCCATGATTTGAGGTGCTCGTGGCGGTCAGGCTTTTAGTCAGGGAGCCTGATTAAAGCCGCTGCAGTTTCAGGCGCGCTGTTGGGCGGAATGACGCCGAGCAGCGGTGCATTGATTCGCGCTTTGAGTGTCGCTAGGTTTTCCTCGAGGCAGGCCATATCCGGATCAATACGGTTGGCGATCCAGCCGGCGAGCGTCAGGCCACGGGCGGCGATGGCCTGCTGTGTGAGCAGCGCGTGGTTGATGCAGCCGAGACGCATGCCGACAATGAGAATCACCGGCAGCCCCAGTGCTTCGGCCATATCCGCGGTGTCGGTATTGGGCCCGAGCGGTACGCAGAAACCTCCGACGCCTTCGATGAGGACCGCATCCGCCATTGTGCGCAGCGATTCAAAAGCCGTGACGATGTGCGCGATATCGATGCTGCGACCTTCTGCTGCGGCGCTGATGTGCGGTGCAATGGCCGGCGCAAACAGGTAGGGGTTGATCAGTTCGCGCGGTGCCTTGACGCCAGCGGCGGCAATCAGCTGTTCGACATCCTCATTCTTGCCGTCGGCATCGGTGCCGGCCGAGACCGGCTTCATGCCGATGGCCTTGACACCCTGGTTGCGCAAGGCGTGCAGCAGGGCGCAGGTGACGAAAGTCTTGCCGACTTCAGTGTCGGTACCGGTGATGAACCAGGCGGATTTGTTAGATGAGTTCATAGTTTGAAAAGGCAGATAACCACGAAGAACACGAAGAACACGAAGAGCACAAAGAGAAACAGGAAATTTCAGAAAGTGTTCAATGTTATTGCTTTTTTTCGTGTCCTTCGTGAGCTTCGTGGTTAATTGGGTTTCTGAGCTTATTTCTTCGCATAGCAGAGAATCACATCGTAGCTGGCTGGCAGGCCCTCCGGCTGCCGGTGCTTCTCGTAGGCGGCCTGAACTTTCCCCCAGGCGGTGCGCCCCATCATGCCGCTGCGCGCGCCTTCGCCGACATTATGCGCGCCGATATCCTTGACCGCACGTAGCAGCGATTTGAGCTCGGGGTAGTGCACCGTGTGCTTTTCGCGCAGCAGGGTGATGTCGCGGAAGCCGGCAGCAGCGATGCTGTCACGAATGGCATCCGGCTCGCTGAAGGGATAGGTGTGGCGGTGCTGGTCGACGCCGGAAAAAGCGTCACGCAGTTCCTGAAAGGTGGCGGGGCCGAGCGTGCTGACGGCAAGTTGCCCACCCTTGCGCAACACGCGCGCCGCTTCGGGAAATACCCGGTCATTGTCGCACCACTGAATCGAGAGGCTGGACCACCAGAGATCAAAACTTTGTTGCTCGAACGGCAAGGCTTCGATGTCGGCGGTGAAACACGCGTCGGTGGCCGGGCCGGCAATGGCGAGCATCGACGGTGCAAAGTCCACGCCGGTGATATGCGCCTGCGGCCAGCGCGTGCGCAACCGGCGCGCGCCGTAGCCGGTGCCACAGCCGGCATCGAGTATGCGCGTGGGGGCGCTCCAGATTGGGTCGAAAGCTTCAAGCAGGCGATCACAAACGCGGCGCTGGACGACGGCGGCGCCGTCGTAGGTTGCGGCGGCACGGTCAAACGATTCGCGAACGCGTTCTTTAATTGAGGGCAGCATGGGTGAGCAGCGAGACAAAACGTTCGGGGTCGTTGAGGAAAGGCGCGTGCGCCGCGCCTGCGAATACTTCGAGTGTTGAGTCGGGCAGTGTGTCGTTCAGCCATTGGGCCGCCGCGAGCGGCATCAGCGGGTCGTGGTCGCCGTGTATCAGCCGTGTTGGCAGCGCGATGTTTGCCACTTGTTCGCGCAGGTCGACGTTGCGTAGCCAGTGCAGCCCGTGCATCAAGGTCAAGGCGTCTATGGTTGTGCTGCGTTCGTTGAGCCAGCGGGTGTTGGCGCGGGCACGGAAATCGCCTTGATTGAGCAGGGCGGCAAAACGTTGCAGTGTGACAGCAGTATCCTGTGCAACATTGGTGCAAAAGGTGTCGAGCAGTGCGGGTGGTTGGGCATGCAGCCAGCCCTCGGCCTGCACGAAACGCGGCGTCGCGCCGACGAGAATAAGGCGTGAGCAATGTTCGGGCGAACACAAGGTGGCTTGCATGGCGAGCTGCGCGCCGAGCGACCAGCCACAGAGGGCGCAACCGGTTGGCAGTGCCGCAGCAAGCGCTTGTGCTGTGGCTTCGAAAGAGGCCTGCTCTGAAAGGAAGTATTCATGCGCCTCTTCGGCTTGTTTGTCTGAAGAACGCCAATCCACGGGTGTTGCAGGCCGGTTGTATCCTGGAAGTGAAATGAGATGGACGCGGAAGCGCTGCGCAAGTGCGTCGCCGACGCCCTCCCATGCGGCGCTGCCGAAGCCCCAGCCGTGAATCAGCGCGAGGTCGCGCCCCTTGCCGAAGGCGGTGACGCGCAGCCCGCTCATGCCAGATCCCGCAGCGCGCTGATTAGTTGCTCAACCTGTGCTGTGCTGTGTGCCGCCGAGAGCGAGATGCGTAGTCGCGCTGTGCCCTTGGGTACGGTTGGCGGGCGGATGGCCGGTACCCACAGTCCGCGTTCGAACAGCGCATTGGCCACGCGCAGTGCTTCGTGGTTGTCGCCGATCAGTACCGGCTGAATGGCGGTCGGCGAGGGCATCAGTTGCCAGCGCGTGCCGGCCAGGCCGGCGCGCAACTGCGCGGCGAGTTGGATGAGGTGGCTGCGACGGGCGTCGCCAGCTTCGATCAAATCAAGTGCGGCCAGCAGCGCACAGGCGATGACCGGGCTGGAACCGGTGGTAAAGATGTAAGTGCGGGCGCGCTGCACCAGCCATTCGATCACGGTCTCCGCGCCGGCGACGAATGCCCCCGCGCCGCCGGCTGCCTTGCCCAGCGTGCCCATGTAGACGATGCGTGGGTGAGCTTTGATGCCGAAGTGCGCGAGGCTGCCTCGCCCTTGCTTGCCCAAAACACCGAAACCGTGCGCATCATCGACCACCAGCCAGGCGTCGTAGCGCTCGGCGAGTTCGAGCAGGCCGGGCAGCGGTGCGAGGTCGCCGTCCATGCTGAACACACAGTCGGTGAGAATCAGCTTGCGCTTTGCGCTGCTAGCGGCGAGCAGTTTTTCCAGCGCGGCGAGATCGCCGTGCGGGTAGCGATGGCTCTCGGCGCGCGAGAGTTGCACGGCATCGATCAGTGAGGCGTGATTGAGTTTGTCGGCGAAGATGGCATCGCCGCGCCCGACCAGCGCCGGGACGATGCCGAGATTGGCCATGTAGCCGGTGGTGAACAACAGTGCACGAGGGAAACCGGTAAAGGCGGCGAGCCGTTGCTCAAGTGCTTCGTGTGGTTCGAGGTGGCCGCTCACAAGGTGCGAGGCGCCGCAGCCGACGCCCCACTGTGCCGCGCCGGCGCGTGCCGCCGCGATCAGTGCCGTATCGTTGGCCAGGCCCAGATAATCGTTGCTGCAAAAGCTGATCAGTTCACGGCCATTGACCTGCGCCAGCGGGCCGCAAGGTGTGTGCAGCGTGCAGCGGCGGCGCTTGAGGCCAGCATCGTCAAGCTGCGCGAGTTCGGCAGCAAGGTCGGAAAGTAGTTTGGGTTCGGGCATGAAAGTCAAACCAGCTGGAAGCGCTTCCGCCCCGGCAGACGATACGTTTCGAAATCGTTGCGATCGAGTGTCCAGATCGAAACGCTACCGGTTTTTAGTGCGGCAACGACAAGCGAAGCATCCGCAAGATCCATCGGTCGATCGGCATAGCGGTTGATCCAGTCAATGGCGGTAATCAGTTCTTCCTTGCCGAGAGGCATAAGGTCCAGTCCGCCACGCTCAATCCAGCGGCAGAGCGGCAGTGTCGACGCAACAGAGGGTGCGAGGTGGGAAAATTCGGTAAGTACCGCCCAAGTGGTGAGCAAACGGCCTCGATAGTCCTTGAGGAACTTCGTGCAACGTATGTGAGCCTTGTCTCTTTGGTCGGCCAGGGCGACAAGAGGGCCGGTGTCGACCAGGAGAACGGTCATGCGGCACTACGCCCGTGTTTCAGGCGGATGGCGGCTTTGACGCGTTCTTTTATCGGCGCGCTGGATGCGTTTTCAGATGCGAAAGAGCCGATGAATCCCGCCTCGAAGGCGATTTCATAGGGCGATTTTTCCGTGGGTTCCGGGGTAAAACGCTGTTCAAGCAATTCGATAATGACCTCGGATTTGCTGCGCCGTGCCTCGGTACAATACTGCGCCAATGATTGTTCAAGGCGATGCGGGAGGCGAACGGTCGTAGTCATGGTGAGTCCTTGGTGGTGAGCGGTGTATTAACGGTAATACAAAATAGCCTTTTGCGCAAGGGCAATGTTGGGTATCAAGGCGTGTGTTTATGTTTGTAGTGATTCATCCAGGGCGCCGGCAACGGCATTGCCGAGGTGGGCGATTTCGTCGTCGCTGACGATGTAGGGCGGCATCACATACACCGTGTTGCCGATCGGCCGCACCAGCGCTTCGCGGTCGAGCGCGGCGCGGTAGAACTTGCGCGAGAAGCAGGCATCGTCAGTGTCGACATCGAAAGCCAGAATCATCCCGCGCTGGCGCAGGTGTTTGACCTGCGGATGATCGGCGAGCGACGCGAACGCTCCGGCGAGTTTTTGCGAACGGGCGAGGTTTTGTTCAAGCACGCTGTCTTCGGCAAAAATGGCTAGCGTGGCGAGCGCCGCGCGGCAGGCCAGCGCATTGCCGGTGTAGGAATGCGAATGCAGGAAGCCGCGCGCAGTGGCATCGTCGAAGAAGGCGCTGTAGACCGTGTCTGTGGTCAGCACAACCGAGAGCGGCAGGTAACCGCCGGAGATGCCCTTCGACAGGCAGAGAAAGTCGGGGCGAATGTCTGCTTGCTCATGCGCGAAGAAGGTGCCGGTTCGGCCGCAGCCGACGGCGATTTCGTCGCAGATCAGATGCACCTCGTAGCGGTCGCACAACGCACGGGCCAGGCGCAGGTATTCCGGGTCGTACATGGCCATGCCGCTGGCGCACTGGATGAGCGGCTCGACGATCAATGCGGCGATGCTTTGATGATGTTGATCCAGATGCTGCTCAAGTGCGGCGGCAGCGCGACGAGCCACGTCGACGGGTGTTTCGCCATCGCGCGCATTGCGTGCATCAGGTGTCGGCACGGTGGCGGCGCTGCGCACCAGTGGCGCGTAGGCGTCCTTGAAGAGGGCCACATCGGTGACAGCCAGCGCACCAACGGTTTCGCCGTGGTAGCTGCCCTCAAGACACAGGAAATTCTGCTTCGCTTCGCGGCTACGATTGCGCCAATAGTGGAACGACATCTTCAGCGCGATCTCGGTGGCCGAGGCACCATCCGAAGCGTAGAAGCAGTGACCAAGTTTTCCGCCGGTGAGCGCTGAGAGGCGCTCCGAGAGTTCGACGACAGGGCGGTGCGTGAAGCCGGCGAGGATGACGTGTTCGAGTTCGTCGAGCTGCGCGCGCAGCGCCGCGTTGATGCGCGGGTTGGCGTGACCGAAGAGATTGACCCACCACGAACTGATGCCGTCGAGGTAGCGTTTGCCGTCGAAGTCATAGAGCCAGGCACCCTGGCCGCGTGCAATCGGGATAAGTGGCAAATGCAGCGGCAGATCGTGAACAGCATGCTGCTTCATTTGCGTACACGGGTGCCAGACGGCGTTGAGGCTGCGTTGCAGCAGATCAGTGTTGCTCATAATGAACCTAGAAAAAGCAATTAACCACGAAGAGCACCAAGGGAAAATAAATCAATGCCACAGCGGACAACTCACCCAACAGGTGAGGATTGTGATCAATAAACTTTTGGGTTTTTCTTCGTGTACTTCGTGCTCTTTGTGGTTTGAACTGGGGTTTTTAGGATGAAAGAATCAATGTAGGGTTTGCGACGGGGCGTTGTTTTGCTCCGGTAATTCAGCGTGTACGGCGTCGCCTTCGACGTTGGGATAAAGCGGCGCGCCGCAGTCGTCGCAGAACTCGAAGGGAAACTGCTGATTGTGAATCACGACTTCCTTGATGCCGGATTCGCGCAGGATGGTTTCGATTTCCCCGGCGACATCGGTGGTTTCATCCTCTATGCCGAGTAAAGGCCAGATGACACCATGAAAAATCGAGTCATCAGCGCGCGGCCCGAAACCAATCCGGTATTCCTCCAGCCGTTTGTCATGAAAGCCGCCAATCACCGCACGCAAATCCTCGGCCGTTTTGCCTAGTGTGGTCTGCAGGAAGGCCACCGAAGCGCGCAGGGAGTAGGGGCGCGAGGCCATGTCGGCGGTGCGGCAGGCGGCATGGTACGCGTCAGCAAGCAGCGTCTGGAATGCACATCCGGTGAGCAGCGGTTCAAGACACGGGCCGCCCTGTTTGACCCACTCCTTATGCGCGGATTCGCGTGTGCAGGCATCCGACTCATTCCAGCGGAACAGGGGCATGCCGCGTGGCACGGCAATGGCGCCGATCAGATAACGCGTGTCGGACAGAAACTGGTTGGTTTCCGGCAAGCTTGATACATCAAGTTTCAATGCGGTGCTGTTCAGTGCCGCGCCACCCAGATCGCGCATCAGTTGCCAGGTGTCCACAAAGCTGCGCGGCAGTTGGTCCGGGCTGTACAGGTAGTCGGCCAGGGACAGTTGGGCGCCCGCCGAAAAGACATGCGCACCGAGATGAACCTTGAGAGTTTGCAATGTGCTTTTGGGGATCGTTCCGGCCGGGATCGAGAAACGCGACCAGGCGAGTATCGGCACATTGAAAAGCAGAATGTCGAAATCCTGCCCCTGATGCGAAAGTACGCAGGATTCAGCCCGGGATTCAATGATGTCGGCCAGACAATCATGCGCTGCGGCATGCGAGTCAAAGAGTCGATCCAGTGAGGCGTTCAGATCATCCTCGGCGCCATCATGCAGCAGTTTGTCGACGAGTTCCGAGAGTTGTTTTTCCCAGAACGCATCCTCCAGCTTGCCGCCCGACTCCGCCAGTCCGGTAGCGAGACGACCCAGTTCGGTGGCGTCAGCCGAGATGCGTTTGCGCGAAGAAAGACGGTTGCGTTTCATGGTGGGGAGCCTGCAGGGTGTAACAATCCGCTATTGTACCAAGGGAAGCGCTGGATAAATGGCGGCTTGAAAACCGCGCAGGGCAATCGCATTTAACTTCAAAGTCCACCACAGAGGCACAGAGACACAGAGCAACGCAGAGAAAACCAAACGAATTGCCAGAGAAAAGCCACACTGAAACGAATTTCCAGGTTTTATTTGTACTTCTCTGTGACCCCTCTGTGCCTCTGTGTCTCTGTGGTGGGTTTTATGGTTTCAAGTGCAATCGCCCAGAGTGAGCTCCGTGTTCTTCGTGGTTCAACTGCTTTTTCTAGGATAATTGTGCCGGGACTCCCCGCATCTGGATGTGAGCCATGATCATTGTTCTATCACCTGCCAAAACGCTGGATTTTGAGACACCGCTCACGGTTGATGAGTACACGCAGCCTGTGTTCCTCAATCAGGCTGAGTTGCTGATCAAGCGACTGCGCGTTTTTTCCCCGCTTGAACTGGGAAAGTTGATGGGGGTCAGCGATCAACTGGCCGTGCTGAATGTGGCGCGCTATGCCGATTGGGTGCAGCCCTTTACGCCGGAAAACGCCAGACCGGCGCTGCTGGCCTTCAACGGCGATGTGTATGAGGGGCTGGATGCCGCGACCCTGTCTCCGGCCGGCTTGAAATTTGCGCAAGCGCATTTGCGTATTTTGTCCGGGCTTTACGGTGTGCTGCGTCCGCTGGATCTGATGCAAGCCTATCGTCTGGAGATGGGAACGCGGCTGGACAATTCACGCGGCAAGGATCTGTATGCCTTCTGGGGTGAGCGCATTGTTGACGCACTCAATGAGGCTTTGGCTGAGAGCAAATCCACGGCACTGATCAATCTGGCATCACAGGAGTACTTCAAGTCGATCAAGGTGAAGCAGCTCTCTGTGCCTGTCATCCAGCCGGTATTCGAGGACTGGAGTGCTGGAAAAGGCAGTGATAAAAGCACGGGTCAATACAAAGTCGTCAGCTTTTACGCCAAGCGTGCGCGTGGCTTGATGGCGCGCTTTGCGCTGGATAAGCGGATCAAGAAAGCAGATGAGTTAAAGAAATTCACGTCAGAAGGCTATGCCTTTGATGCACCGGCCTCGGATGCAACAAACTGGGTTTTTCGCCGCGCGTTAAACCAGGTTAAGTAGTTTGCACGCCGCCTCAGCGGTCACGATGGGGCAGGGCGGCGGTTTGTGCCGGTGGCGGGCGAGCTTGAGCAGCAGCTTGTCCCGGGTGATCAGCAGGTCGGCCTGGCAGCGGGCGGCAAGGATCAGGAACTTCTGGTCGTCCTCGTCGCGGCAGCGCGGCAAAATGAAATTCTCCGCGCCTGCCGCGTCAAATACCGTAACGAAGCCCAGGTAGTCCCCCATAAGCGACTTGCGGCGCAGATCGTCCATCTTGAACTCCGGGTAGCCGGTCACCCGCTTTAGTTCGGCCAGGCACGCCATATCCGTGAAACACTGCATGTCACCGCTGCTTATGCCTTTTTGCAGAGGTTGGGTGTGGCGGTCAGCGAAATGCAGCATGTCCATGACGATGTTGGTATCCAGTACGAGGCGCATAGAAATCTCAGAAAATAATGGTGTCAAGTGTTGTTCTGTGCGGCATACGCACATAGAATTGATGGGGCTCCCATCGCTATATCCGCCAGTGTTTGCCAATTCGGCTATTTTTGAAAGTACAACATAGTGTTGTCCCTGCTGCAAAACGTTGAAGCGATTTCCTCTTGCAGAGATCGGGACAGAATGCCCCGTGCCTTGTTGCGTGCCGTAGGGACACTGCTGGGCAGTGATGCGAATGTTGGAATTTTCTCCCGCGAACCGCAGGGTGAGCTGATTCTGCGGATTTTTTCAGGGCCGACGATCATGGAATCGGCCGTTACTATGTGGCCCGAGTTTCTCGAAGAACTGCGCAACGACGGGAAGTTGCTTACGCGTATCATTCATGGCCGCAACTGTGGCGCCCGGATACTGCAGTCCTCCGAACTGGGCACTGACCAGATGATTCTGGCCTATGACGTTGATCAGGCGGATAGTGTCGATCATGCTGAAGAGATTTCCAGTCTGGCACGCATGTATGGCAACCAGATCAAGCTGCTCGACTACAGCGAGCTGGATACGCTCACCCGTCTGCTTAATCGCAAAACCTTCGACGAGACTTTTGACCGGCTGCTGACCGCCTCTTCGACGGATGCCCCCGACGATGGCTTCGAGGATCGACGTAATGGTCTTGATGAGGGCACGCCGGCGTGGTTGTGCGTAATTGATATTGATCACTTCAAGCGGGTCAACGATTCATTTGGACACCTCTTTGGTGATGAAGTTTTGCTGCGTATGGGCGAGCTCATGCGCAAGACTTTCCGTGGCGGTGACCGGCTGTTCCGTTTCGGCGGTGAAGAGTTCGTGGTGATTCTCAATGCCGAAACCGAAGAGCTGGCCTCGGCAGCCTTCAATCGTTTTCGCACAACGGTCGAGGCCTATGAATTTCCGCAGGTCGGCAAGGTCACCTGCTCGATCGGGTTCACTGCCGTGTCCGGTATGGATGTGCCGACCGACGTGGTTGGCCGGGCTGACGAAGCGCTCTATTACGCCAAGGAACATGGCCGCAATCAGGTGTGCTGCTACGAGCGCTTGATCGCAGACGGGGCTATTGCCAAGAAGGGGGCGTCCGAAGCGCCTGCCGACGACGATTTCGATATTGACGCACTCTTTGGTTGAGCCAGCAAGCCCTGCGCGCCACCCCCTGCGTTGAAGCGCGGAAAGCACTAATCACCCCATGTCTGCCCATTCTCCACATATCCTGCTGCGCGAAGAGGAAGTTGAATTCATTGCCATTCGCGCGCAGGGTGCCGGCGGCCAGAACGTCAACAAGGTCTCGAACGCCATCCATCTGCGTTTTGACATTGGCGCATCTTCCCTGCCCGATGAGATAAAAACCAGATTGTTGGAATTGAGAGACCAACGGATCAGCAGCGAGGGCGTGGTGGTTATCAAGGCGCAGCAACACCGCAGTCTGGAGCGCAACCGGATCGATGCCCTGACCCGCTTGCGAGAGTTGATCGCCCGTGCCGCCTTTGTGCCGGCTGTACGGCGGCCGACCAAGCCCTCACGCAGCGCGCAGAAGAAACGGATCGAGAGCAAGGTCAAGCGCGGCATGGTAAAGGTGCTGCGCGGCCGTGTGGCTGAATGAGTAAGCTGTTTCTGGCGCCGATGGAAGGCCTGGCAGACTACGTTCTGCGCGACGTGCTCACGCAGGCTGGTGGCTACGATGGTGCGGTGACCGAGTTCGTGCGCGTTTCCGGCTCCTTGCTGCCACCACGCACCTTTCTGCGCAAGTGCCCGGAGCTGGCCAGCGGCTGCCGCACGCGTGCCGGTACGCCGGTTGTCGTGCAGTTGCTCGGCAGTGATCCGCCGTGCATGGCCGACAATGCGGCTCAACTTTCAACACTCGGCCCGGTCGGCATCGATCTCAATTTTGGTTGCCCGGCACCGACGGTCAATCTGCATGGCGGCGGCGCGATCCTGCTCGATGAGCCGGAGCGTATTCAACGTATCGTCGCGGCCGTGCGCGCGGTCGTGCCGGCACACATTCCCGTCTCGGCCAAGATGCGGCTCGGCGTTGCGGATACCGGCAAGGCGCTCGATTGCGCACGAGCCATGGAGGCCGCGGGTGCCGCCTCGCTCGTTGTACATGCGCGGACCAAACTCGAAGGCTACAAGCCGCCCGCACACTGGGAGTGGGTGGCACACATTCGTGAAGCGGTGCGCATTCCGGTGATCGCCAATGGCGAGGTGTGGACGCCGCAGGATTACGCGCGTTGCCGTGAAGTGAGCGGTTGCGCTGATGTGATGATCGGGCGCGGTGCGGTCACCGACCCCTTTCTGGCACGGCGGATCAAGGCCAGTAACGCCGGAGAAGTGCTGCCCGCAGATCGCGCGGCGGACTGGCCGGAATGTCTCGTGCTGATCGCGAGTTTCTGGGCGCAGATTCAGGCGCGGGTACAGCCGCATCATGCACCGGGGCGGCTGAAGCTCTGGCTGGGCTCGCTACGCACAACCTTTGCAGATGCCGACGCGCTATACAGCGAGGTGCGGGTCTTGCGTGCGCCACCTGACATTGATAATTTACTTAAGCGCTATGACGCGTCGTTTTCCACTATTCTTATGCGATGATGCACAGGTTTACAGATGCTGGGCTCCGTTCAAGACGACGGTAGGGGAGACAATCATGGATGCCACTTCAATCGGTTGCTTGCTTGCCGGTCTCGTTGCCGGCGCAGCAGGCATGGCGTTGCTGCGTGGGCGTGCTGCTGTTCGGGATGTCGTCGCCGAGTATTTTGACCGCCTTGGCGGGCAGGCTGCAGATTTTTCGCAGAATCTCGACGCGACGGGGGCGTCGGCGCCGATTGCTCGTGGCTTCAACAGCTTCCTCGAAAAACTTCAGAAGATGCTGGGCGACGTGCGCTCGCACACGCTGTCGATCGCCTTCAGCTCGGGCGGCGTGCGCAAGGAGATTGCAGAAGTCAATACGCGCGCGCAGGAGCAGGAAGAGCTGGCTAAGGGCGTCTACGAGGCGTCGACACGAGCCAGCGAATCACTTGCCGCCGCGTCTGACAGCGCGACGCGAATCGCCGGGCTGACCGAGGATAATCTGGCGCACGCCCACGAAGCCTACGGCGAGATGCAGGATGCCTCGCGGCGCATCGCCAGCGTAAAGCAGAAGGTTCAAGACTTCCGCGACAACGTCCACCATCTCAACAATCGTTCCGAGAGTATCCAGGCCATCGTCGGCGTCATCAAGGAAATTTCCGACCAGACCAATTTGCTGGCTCTCAACGCCGCCATCGAGGCGGCCCGCGCGGGCGAGGCCGGCCGTGGCTTTGCCGTGGTTGCTGATGAAGTCAGGAAGCTGGCCGAGAAGGTGAAGCAGTCCACCGGCCAGATCAGCGACGACATCAGCGGCATGCGTGCTCAGGTCGAGCATATCCAGACCGAAACCGCGGTGATCAGCGAGGACACCGTGCATTCACAGGGAGTTGTCGAAAAAGCGGCGGGGCACTTCGGCCGCCTTGTCGGCGATTTCGAGGAATCGGCCACGGCGCTGGCTACTATCTCGACGGCGCTGCAGGAAATCGTCAGCAACAACGTCAACGTACATGCGCGTGTCACCGAGATCCGAGCGCACAGCCAGGCTGTCGCCCAGCGCATGCAGGCCGCCGAGAAGGCCACCACTGATCTTTCGCATGAGGCTGAATTCGTCATGCGGGAAGTGTCGAACTGCAAGATTGGTCGTGGTTCGCTCGAAAAAACATTGCTCCTGTGCGAGCGCTTTCGCGACGAAATGCAACGTGAACTTCAGGCCGTCGCTGACAGTGGTGTTGATGTCTTCGACAAGAACTACCGCGAAATATCGAATACCAAGCCGCAAAAATTCACGACCCGCTACGACGATGCCGTGCACCAGCGTGTGCAACCGATCATGCAGCGCTATTTCAAGGAAATCCCGGCCACTTTTTTCTGCATACCCGTGGCGAACGACGGCTATTGCCCGTCGCACAATCGCTGCGAGCCGCTGACCGGCGACTACGAGCGCGATCTGGTTGGCAACCGCTCTAGGCGCTTCTTTGCGAACGGTACCGAAACACGCGCCGCCGCCAATACTGACCCGCTCCTGCTACAGACCTACCTGCGCGATACCGGAGAAATCGTGTCCGACATGGCCTTCCCGCTGATGGTGGCTGGCAAGCACTGGGGCAACGTGCGCATCGGCGTGCAGACGTCGTCGCTGATCGATAACTGATAAGCCCCACCTGCAGATACAGATGGCTCGTGCATGGTGCCCAAAGCCTGAGAGAACACCCTAAGCATGCGCGCCAATTCCAGTGTGCCAGTCAGCGCCCAGACCGGTATCCACGAACGGCTTGGATTGCTCCTTGCGCGTCATCGTGATGCACCATTCTGTAAGCCCTATGCCGATTACAACCGGGCCGCTTTTGAGTCGAGCATGGCGCGGCGCGAGCGGGTGGCACCGCATGCGCCGCTGATACTGGATTCGTGCTGCGGCACGGGTGAGAGCAGCATCGCGCTGGCGCAGGCCTTTCCCGATCATTACGTCATTGGCGTGGATCAATCCGAGTCGCGCCTGATGCGCGAAAAGCGTGACCCCCTGCCACCCAATATTGAGTTGGTGCGCGCCGATCTCGTCGACTACTGGCGATTGATGAACGACGCCGGCCTCCGTCTGGATCGGCACTATCTGCTCTATCCCAATCCGTGGCCCAAGATCGGCCACCTCTCGCGGCGCTGGCACGGCCATCCCGTGTTCATGTCGATGCTTGAACTGGGCGGGGTTCTGGAGTGCCGCAGCAACTGGCGCATCTACGTCGAGGAGTTTTGTTTTGCGGTGAATTTCATCACACAGAAAACGCCGGTGTGCGAGGAGTATGGTACGGCGAATCCGCTCACACCGTTTGAGCGTAAATACTTGGATTCGGGACACGCCTTGTTTCGTGCGGCTCTGACTTTGGCTAGGGACTGATTTTCTGGCACGCGGAAAGATTCACGATCTTGCGGCTGGAAAAAGTGCTGACAGAAAGTGAGTCATTGGTACGACGGGTGACTGCGCCGTTGATCGGCACGTTGAATGTGCAGTGCGCTATTTCACGCAGCGTTTGATTATCCAGCGCTACGATCCGCAGATTCTGGCGAATGGCGTCCGGCACGATCAGAACGGCCTTCCCCTGATAGTTGAAAGGCAGCGACATGCCCAGTTCGGGTGAGCCGTAAATGTGGTTGGAGAAACCGCCGAGCGTGGCGACCTCAACGAGTTCGGCAGCTTTGCGGCGGTAGATCTTCAGCGTGCCGCCAAGGTGCGGCGTAATCACAGCGGCGATTTCAGCCTGCCCGTCCGC
Source organism: Betaproteobacteria bacterium (assembly GCA_031403915.1). Classification (GTDB taxonomy): domain Bacteria; phylum Pseudomonadota; class Gammaproteobacteria; order Burkholderiales; family Rhodocyclaceae; genus Propionivibrio. Next base: position 13,784 of record JANNGP010000175.1, on the reverse strand, counting down.
ATCCAGATCACTGACGCCCACCGGATTCAGCCAGCGATTGGGCTGGCCGATGGCTGCGGATTGGGCGGCGATCTCCAGCCTGCCGGCTTGAAGCCGGATCAGCGCCATGCGCGCACCGCTGCGCTTATTGCTGATGATCACCAACAGTTCGGTGTCCCCGTCCGCCGTCATTTTGACCAAACGCGGTGACAGATCCTCAAACACCTCATCGTCGGGGAGGGCGAATTCGTACGACTTCCCGCTGCTGCCGGTGACGTTCAGGCGTGCGTATTCGTGCGGCTTGCCCAGCGCGAAATGCCCGTAGCGCTCGACCGGTTCGGCATAGCGCGCGCTGCGGATGGTTTCGCTCGGCTCGTTGGCAGCGGCGGCGGCAGGCATGAGCAGCAGGGCGGCGAGCAGGGAGAGCATTGGGGATTGTTGCATGGACGGTTATAACTCCGAAATTGAGCGTGCGCATTGCTGGCGGCCTTGAACTACGAGACAATCCGCCGCTTACGATGCCTGTGTTCGGCCATTATGCCTGATCATGTCTGCCTTTCCTGTGGTGCGTGCTGTGCGGCCTTTCGTGTCGACTTTCATCCGCTGGAACTTGCCGGCGGACAGTTTGCGTGGGCAGGCGGCGTGCCGTTGGCGCACACAGTGCCGGTGACTGCGCAGCTTGTCCGCATGACTGGCACGGATGCCTCGCCGCCGCGCTGTGAGGCGTTGTCCGGAGATATCGGTCAGCGTGTTGCCTGTTCGATTTATGACGCCCGCCCGTCGCCTTGTCGTGAGCTTGAGGCGGGTTGTGATGCCTGTGCGCGGGCACGGGCACGTCACGGTCTGGCCTCTTTGGTATAAAGGAAAACAATGATTCTCGAAGTGCGTGGTGAATACATTCAGCTCGATCAACTGCTCAAAACGACCGGGTTGTGTCATTCCGGCGGTTTTGCCCATAGTGAAATCGGCGCTGGCAAGGTGATGGTCGATGGCGTAGTCGAAACGCGCAAGCGCGCCAAACTGCGGCCGGGCCAGCGGGTGAATTATGGTGGCGAGTCGGTGGAATTGGTCGAACCGGTGACGGGGGTTTAGTCCGATGTGCTGCCCTGCGAGGCGCACGGGTTGGCGGTCTGCGTTATGGCTGCTGTGGAAGCTAATATCTACGTGCCCTGCACAGCATAGTGCTTTGCAATCAGCCGCCTGCTTTGTTTTCGGAGATATTGTTTTGTAGACCGCCATTCTGCGCGGCTCCCAGCTCGGTGCTTAAGCCAGGCAAAAAGGCTATATTGCGTATTGTTTGTCGAACTTCACAGTGCTTTCGGAATCCTATAACATATATAAGACTTGAGAGGGCGGCCGCCGGTCGCAAGGTTTGTTGTGCAATCTGTTTTTGGAAAGGATGTTGCCGTGCTTGAATCCTATCGTGCCCATGTCGCCGAGCGCGCTGCGCTTGGTATTCCGCCCCTCCCGCTGACTGCAAAGCAGACTGCCGAACTGATTGCGCTGCTCAAAAATCCGCCGAAGGGCGAAGAGCAGGTGTTGGTCGAATTGATCACCTATCGCGTTCCCGCTGGTGTGGATGACGCCGCCAAGGTTAAGGCCGAGTTTCTGGCCAAGGTCGCCAAGGGTGAAGAAAAGTGCGCGCTGATCTCCAAAGCCAAGGCGGCTGAACTGCTTGGCACCATGCTCGGCGGTTACAACGTCAAGCCGCTGATCGACGTGCTGGGTGATGCCGAAATCGGTGGCGTGGCTGCCGAAGCGCTGAAAAAGACCCTGCTCGTATTCGACTTCTTCCATGACGTGAAGGAACTCGCTGACAAAGGAAACAGCAACGCCAAATCCGTACTGCAGTCGTGGGCTGACGCCGAGTGGTTCACCTCGCGTCCGGAAGTGCCCACGTCACAAAAGCTCACTGTGTTCAAGGTCACTGGCGAAACCAATACCGACGACCTCTCACCTGCGCCGGATGCCTGGTCGCGGCCTGACATTCCGTTGCATGCGCTGGCCATGCTCAAGAACCCGCGTCCCGGCATCGAAGCCGACGAGCCGGGCAATCGCGGCCCGCTCAAGCAACTCGAAGCGCTGGCCAAAAAGGGCAACCTGATCGCTTACGTTGGTGACGTGGTAGGTACCGGTTCTTCGCGCAAGTCGGCAACCAATTCGGTGCTGTGGTTTACCGGCGAAGACATCCCCTTCGTGCCGAACAAGCGTTTCGGCGGTTTCTGCCTGGGCACCAAGATCGCGCCGATCTTCTTCAACACCATGGAAGATGCCGGTGCGTTACCGGTCGAAATCGACGCTTCCGAAATGAATATGGGCGACGAGATCGAGCTCAATATTGACATGGCGACGACGAAAGTTACCGCGTTCAAGAACGGCAAGGTCATTGCTGAATCACAGCTCAAGACACCAGTCATTCTCGACGAAGTGCGCGCCGGCGGCCGCATTCCGCTGATCATCGGGCGTGGCCTCACGGCCAAGGCGCGTGAGGCACTCGGGCTTCCGGTGTCAACACTGTTCCGTCTGCCGCACAATCCCGCCGATACCGGCACGGGCTACACGCTGGCACAGAAGATGGTTGGACGCGCCTGCGGCTTGCCTGAAGAAAATGGTCAACAGCGGGGCGTTATTCCCGGCACTTACTGTGAGCCAAAAATGGCTACTGTCGGTTCGCAAGACACCACCGGCCCGATGACGCGCGACGAGCTCAAGGATCTGGCTTGCCTCGGTTTCTCGGCGGATATGGTGATGCAATCCTTCTGCCACACGGCGGCCTACCCGAAGCTGGTTGATGTCAATACCCATCGCACGCTGCCGAGTTTTATTACTACCCGTGGCGGCGTGTCGCTGCGTCCGGGTGACGGCATCATCCATAGCTGGCTCAACCGCCTGTTGCTGCCCGATACCGTGGGTACCGGCGGTGATTCGCACACGCGTTTCCCGATCGGCATTTCCTTCCCGGCCGGCTCCGGTCTGGTGGCCTTTGCTGCCGCCACCGGTGTCATGCCGCTGGATATGCCGGAATCTGTTTTAGTGCGCTACAAGGGCAAGCTGCAGGACGGCGTCACGCTGCGTGATCTGGTCAACGCCATTCCTTACTACGCCATCAAGCAAGGGTTGCTGACCGTCGCCAAGCAGGGCAAGAAGAACATCTTCTCGGGTCGCATCCTGGAAATTGAAGGCCTGCCCGATCTCAAGGTCGAGCAAGCGTTTGAACTCTCCGATGCCTCGGCCGAGCGTTCCGCTGCGGGTTGCACCGTGCATCTGGACAAGGCGCCGATCATCGAATACATGACTTCCAACATCACGCTGATGAAGTGGATGATCGCCAACGGCTACGCCGATGCACGCACCCTTGCTCGCCGAATCAAGGCCATGCAGGCTTGGATCGCCAATCCGCAATTGCTCAAGGCCGATGCCGATGCCCAGTACGCCGCCGTGATCGAGATTGATCTGGCCGACGTCAAGGAACCGATCGTCGCCTGCCCGAACGACCCGGACGATGTGAAGTTTCTCTCCGAAGTCGCCGGCACCAAAATCGACGAAGTCTTCATCGGCTCGTGCATGACCAACATCGGCCACTTCCGTGCCGCCGGCAAGGTGCTCGAAGGTAAGAGCGACCTCCCGACCCGCCTGTGGATCGCCCCGCCGACCAAGATGGACGCCATGATCCTCAACGAAGAAGGTTACTACGCCATCCTCGGCAAGAGCGGCGCGCGTATGGAAATGCCAGGTTGTTCGCTGTGCATGGGCAACCAGGCGCAGATCAAGAAGGGCAGCACGGCGATTTCGACCTCGACGCGCAACTTCCCCAACCGTCTCGGCATCGACACCTTTGTCTATCTCGGCTCGGCCGAACTGGCCGCCATCTGTGCGCTGATGGGCAAGATCCCGACCGTGGCCGAGTACATGGAACAGGTCAAAGTGGTGAATGCCAAGGCTGCCGACGTGTATCGCTACATGAACTTCGACAAGATCGCCGAGTTCCGTGATGTGGCGGAGACGGTTACGCTTTAAGCTCCTCGCGGTTTTACAAGCCTGAAAACGGCGCCCTGCGGGGCGCCGTTTTTATTTCGACTGTCCTTGTTTATTTGCCAATAAGGGAAGCCATTTTCCCATGCGTAAATTAGTGTCTTTTTGTCATTACACTTTTGTCAATTTAAACCCTATACTCAAAAGTGGTTTTATGGCAATTTGCATGCATTGCTCATTGCGTGAAGCAGTGGCAAATGCTTTTTATATAAATGTGGGGGTCTGGTTTAAAACAATATTTTGATAATTCCTGGGTTCATCTCCATTCTTTTCATACAACATAATTCATAACCTAGAGGGAGTAATGCTATGCAGTGGCATCAGAATTATTTTGCTGTAAATGGGAGTGTCTTTCTAACAGCGTTATGCGCAGCTATACCCATGTTTTTTCTGTTTTGGGCATTGGCGATAAAAAGGATGAAGGGCCATCTGGCCACCTTCTTCACTTTGGTGCTCACCATGCTGGTGGCCGTGATCGTTTTCAATATGCCAATAACAACGACTCTTGCGGCAACAGCCTTTGGCGTGGCGAACGGTCTGTTACCCCTATGTTGGTTGATCTTCTTCGCAGTTTTCATGTACAACCTGATTATCAAATCCGGCAATTTTGAGATTATCAAGTCGTCCATCGCAACCGTTTCCAACGACAGACGCATTCAAGCCATTTTGATCGGCTTTTGCTTTTCCGCATTCCTTGAGGGAACAACCGCCCAAGGTGCACCAGTCGCGATTGCAGCGGCCATGTTGATTGGCCTCGGCTTTCCTGTGTTACCCGCGGCAATTGTCTGTCTGGTAGGCAACACAGTTCCTGTTCCATTCGGCCCGGTGGGTATGCCGACCATCACAATGGCAAACGTTTCAGGGATTGATGCCAACATTGTTACCGCTTCGGTTGGCGGCGTCATGTGCTTTTATGCTGTGATCATTCCAATATTCATGCTTGTTGTCATGAGTGGGTGGAAGGCAGCCAAGGAAGTTCTGCCAGTGTGTATCGTTGCGAGTATCTCCTACATCATTCCAAACTGGATTGTGACGCAGTATATGGGGCCAGCGCTGCCAAGTCTGCTAGCTCCGCTGATTTCTCTGGTTTGCGTAATTATCTTCCTGAAATTCTGGAAGCCTGCCACGATCTGGCGCTTTGATAGTGACGCGCCGATTGCAGACTCGGCGCAAACAACTTACCCAAAAAGCACAACCCTGTATGCATGGACCCCGTTTATTCTGGTTACGGTGTTCATGTTTATTTGGTCTACTCAGGCGTTTAAAGCCTTCTCCAAGAGCTTGGGTCTTATCATCTCGATGCCCGGAGGCTGGCCTGGTCTAAACGGCGTGGTTTATAAGGTGGCACCGATCGTAAAGGCACCGGAAATTTACAAGGCAGCCTTCGCATTTGACATGTTTGCCGCAATCGGCACAGCACTGTTAATTGTTGCCGTGATCACGATGTTTATTTTCAGGATGAAGGCTTCAACCTTCTTCCAGGTCTTGAAAGAAACTTTCGTTCAACTCAAGTTTGCAATGCTCACCATCATCTGCGTTCTTTCCATTGCACACCTTTCCAACTATGCAGGTGTTACCTTCACAATGGGACTGGCATTTGCTGCAACGGGCGCAATGTTCCTGGTGTTTTCACCTTTCATTGGTTTCGTGGGCACCTTCCTTACCGGATCGGTTACGTCATCCAGTGCGTTGTTCGGCAACCTGCAGCGTGTTACAGCCATGCAACTGGAGCTTAATCCGCTGATCACCGTTACCGCCAGCATGGTGGGCGCGGTCATGGGTAAGTTGATTTCTCCACAATCCATCGCGATTGCTACTGCAGCAACCGGACTGGTTGGCAGGGAAGGTGACATTCTTAACAAAACGGTCAGGTATGCGTTTGTCTTGTTGGGCATAGGCATTGTTGTGATTCTCATACTGGCTTATCTCATGCCTTGGTATTTCCCCCCGGTCAAGTAATGCATCGGGAGTAGATTTGGACGCCATACCACCTGACGGCGGTATGGCGTTTTTGCTTCAACATCACCAATCTGTTATCCGTTGATGTGTTCACCTGCAATTTAACTATGAAGTCAGCGCATAAGCGCATTTGTCATGCATTGCGAGACCCAAGCCCCTCCGGTGTTCATCGGACGGGCTTTTTTGTTGTCCTTCGCCGCATCAGAATCTGGGAAAACGGCCATCTGCGTCATATCGTCCGGCTGACCAATCCCGCCATGGCTTGAGCAGAGCACGCCAATTTAGGTGCTGCACCCGTTGATCTGGGATAATCAGCAACATCTCCTCTCCCGCAAAAAGACATGGATCCTCTGACACACGCACTGCTTGGCGCGGCGACAGCCCAGGCCGCGCTGGGCCCGCGCCTCGGGCGTCGGGCCTGGATGGTCGGTGCGCTGGGCGGCCTGCTGCCCGATGCCGACATTCTGATCAAGAGCGCTACCGACCCCCTGCTGGCGATCGAGTATCACCGGCATTTCACACATTCCTTTGCCTTCATCCCCGTTGGCGGGTTCCTGGCGGCGTTGCCCTGGCTGGCGCAAAAGCGCTACCGTCCAGAATGGCGAGCGCTCTTTACGGCAGGCAGTCTGGGCTATGCCACACACGGGCTGCTCGATGCCTGCACCAATTACGGTACGCATCTGCTCTGGCCATTTTCACCATTGCGCACATCGTGGCACTGGGTAACCACGGTCGGGCCGCTGCTTACATTGATGTTGCTGGTCGGACTGGTATTTGCCCTACGCCGCAATACGCGCGCGCCCGCAATCGTCGCGCTCATGCTCGGGCTCGCCTACATCGGCGCTGCAGCCTGGCAGCGTGACAGAGCGCTTACTGTTCAACAGGAAATCGCCGCATCTCGCGCCCACATCATCACACGTGCTGAAATGTTTCCAACGATCGGCAATCCATTCATATGGCGTTCAAGCTACCAGTCAGGAAACACGCTGCACATGGATCGCATCCGGGCAATCGGGGGCGACGCCGTTCGCTGGAAACCGGGCGACACAGTGACATTACTTGGCGAAAAGGATCTGTCGCCGGCAGAGCGTGCCGACCCGCACGTACAACGAGATTTCGCGCGCTTCAGTTATTTTTCGGCGGGCTGGGTGGCACACGCCGCCGATGATCCGACGGTTATCGGCGATGCCCGCTATTCGCTTCGTACCGATAGTTTTGAGCCGATTTGGGGGGTGCGTTTTCATCCCGGCAGCGCCATGCCGACCGAGTGGGTCGACCGCACCATCAGGAACCGCATTCCGATGCGCGAGCTATGGCATGAAATCAGCGGCGATGCGCAAGGCTACCGTGCCATTAATAGACAAAGGCATCCCTGATGCAGGCCGCTAGCGCCACATCAAGAATGGCTCGAAGCATTGAGTCGCCGCGCCAGCACCTTGACTGAATGGACTCTTTGAACATTAGCGCCGACACTGGACTATGGGGGCTGTTTCTATCCAGTTTTCTGGCCGCTACTTTGCTGCCCGGCGGGTCGGAGGCAGTCCTGTTCGGTTTGCTCAAACTTCATCCGGATACCTTGTGGCAAGCACTGCTGCTCGGCACGCTCGGCAATACACTTGGCGGCATGACGTCCTATGCGTGCGGACGCTGGCTCCCGCGCTGGCAAAAGCTTGACCGCTTGACCCAAAGTGATCGAGTACGGCATTGGGGCTCCCCGGTGCTGCTTTTTGCATGGGTACCCATCATTGGCGATGCGCTGTGCGTTACGGCAGGTTGGCTACGACTGACTGCCTGGCAATGCGCTTTTTTTATGGGAGTGGGGAAATTCGTGCGCTACTGGCTCGTTGCCCAAGGCGCCCTGTGGTAATTGTGTCGCTCCCGGGAAGATTGCCCCTTTGAGTTGATCCGGTTTCACCATGAACGCCCGCCTGCGGGTAAGGCCGCGTTGTGATGCTTCGGTTGGTTTCCATAAAAAATTCTGCTTCGAAAAAATAGACTTTAACCCTGTCTCTAGCAATGGCAATGGTTTTGTAGCAGTTTCACGCTCTTTCCGGCACCTTGTTGTTTGACCGCGGTGCCGATGCGGAGGATACTTTAGCCTTTGGCCGACCCAGACGCGGATTTGTGTTTCCGGCGCCGGCACGGCAGGCAGAATAATTAATTCAAGCACTGCTGATTTCCATATTCCATTGATAGCGAGGTTCTAAAGATGTTTGCAGAGAGGCTAACCAGGCTCGGGACGGAAACTGCGTTTGCAGTGTCCCAGGAAGCCGCCGCGTTGAAGGCCAAGGGCAACGCCATATTCCCGTTTCACCTCGGCGACATCAATATCCGTACCCCGGATAACGTAATTGCTGCGGCGCACAAGGCCATGCTGGATGGGAAAACCGGCTATTGCTCGAATGCCGGCATTGTTGAACTGCGTGATGCGCTGGCGAATGATATCAACGCGACACACGGCACCCGTTATACCGCCGACAACATCGCCATCCAGCCAGGCGGCAAGCCGGTCATCGGCAAGTTCATCATGACCATGATGAATCCGGGGGACGAGGTCTTGTATCCCAACCCCGGCTATCCGATTTACGAATCGATGATCGAGTATCACGGAGGGAAGGGGTTGCCCTACGCCTACCAGGAGGTTGATGGTCAATATCGTCTTGATGTTGACTCGCTGGAAAAGCTGATCACGCCCAAAACCAAACTGCTGATTTACAACGATCTGCACAACCCGAGCGGCGCTGAATCAACGCCGGAAGAAATGCAGCAGATTGCCGCGATTGTACGTAAATACAATCTGTACGTTCTGGCCGACGAGGCTTACTTCGATATGCGTTACGAAGGTAAGTCGCGCACTCTTCTATCTTTGCCGGACATGGTCGACCGCTGCGTCATTCTCTATACCTTCTCCAAGCGTTTTGCCATGACAGGTTGGCGTCTCGGTGCGGCGATTGGCCCCGAAAAGCATCATCGACTGGATCGCCAAGCTGAATCTGAACGACGAGTCGTGCACCACACACTTTATTCAGCATGCCGCCATTGAAGGTCTGACTGGCGATCAGTCGGGAGTCCAGCAGATCGTGCAAACGCTCAAGGCGCGGCGTGACATGGCTGTGGATAGGCTCAACAGCATCCCGGGGATAAAGTGTTTGAAGCCGCAAGCCACCTTCTATCTTTTCCCCAATGCGACAGAAGCCATGGCCATCAAGGGTATTTCGGATTACGAAGAATTTCGTCGGGATGTGTTGCACACGACGGGGGTTTCGTTTTGTACCCGACTGCACTTCGGTCGCGCAGATCCAAGTGAAACCCAGCGCTACCTGCGTTTTGCCTATTCTGGCATCGACATTGCCATGATTGAAGAGGGACTGAACCGGTTCAAGGCCTACATGGAAAACTGAGTGAAAAGCTGATTGCCAGCGATGGCTTGGAAAAAACGGAGGCTCTGCGCCTCCGTTTTTATTAATGCTCTTTGCCGTCGACGCGCGCTTGCATCAGGTAAGGAATGTAACGCCATCCAAGAATTGAAAAGCCGGCAAACCAGCAGGCAGCCGCCAGGCCAAGCCATTCCAGATAACCAGCTGGATAGAGTTGCGGTGCAATGACACGTAGCGCAAAGCCCGAAATCATGATCTTCAATACCCATTTGTCGAGAGCGTCGAAAGACACCTTGCGACCGGTGTGCCCCTTTGAAATGCGCACCAGCATGGCGGGAATGATCAGACCCATGGCACCCAGGGTGAAGACGTGGATGGATAGTGTGCCAATCCATACCGGATGCGCGATCAGGCTCGAGAACTCAATCAGCAGCTGGGCTACGATGGCCAGATAACCAAGATACATGATGCCCAGCTCAAGCTTTTGCACCGCCAACTGAGGCTTCCAGAAAATAAAGCGGCCGATCAGCAGCAGGGCGAGCAGCAACTCGATCCCGCCGGCCAATTGCGCCGGCATCAGGCCGACAAAAACGAGCATCAGGCCAAGCAGCTTGATTGATTTGTCGAGTAGCGGATTACGCAAAATTTCAACGTTGAATATGCCGCGCATGAACTGGGTCAGGGTGCGTTCAAGCATGACCAGAAAAGCCAAACGAAAAAGTCCGATGGCCATGCTGATGCCGATCTGGAAATAGTCGGCGTTAAGCATCAGAGTCTTGGTGATTAAAAAGGCGGGCAGCATGATGAGGAAGAAGGTGTTGTCACGGAATGAATCATCTTTCCGGTATCTGACCAGCGAGTACACCAGCATGACGACAATCGAAACCAGAAAGAGATTGTTTGAAATTCGAAACAGCACGGGCGGCAAGGTGCCTTCAAACCACATGCCGGCGCGTTCGAGCAGCCATGCGCAAGCCAGAAAAATCAAGGCATTGCCGTGATAGCCGCGAATCTTTACCCAGTTCTTGGTTGAGGTCAGGAGAAAACCGCCGAGTACGGCCCAGCCGAAGCCAAAGAACATTTCGTGCGCATGCCATTGATTGGGTGAGAACGAGGTGACCGGTGCCGGCAAGTTGCCCGAAAAAATAAGTACCCACAGAATGGGCAGACTCAGGCCGGATAAACACGCCAGCGCAAAGAAGGGGCGGAAGCCGACAAGCCAGAGTGGATGATTCGAAAATTTCATGTTGATCCTGAATGTTGAGTGGAAGCAAGACGCTAGAAATCTGCGGTGCAGGTGAAGCTTAAAGGTTGTGCGGTTTTCGGGTGCGGGAAAGCAAGGTATTCGGCATGCAAGAGCAGACGATCTGCTTTTTCAAAAGCCTTTGCATCGGCATACAGCGAATCACCGAGGATGGGGTGGCCCAGCGCCTGCATGTGCACCCGGAGTTGATGGGTGCGGCCGGTTTCCGGTGTCAATTCGACGCGGGAGTAGTGCTTATCAGCGTTGTGGCTCAATACGCGATAGCGGGTGAGTGAAGGCTTGCCTGCAACGTAGTCTACGATGTGGCGGGGGCGGTTGGGCCAGTCCACCAGGAGCGGCAGATTGATTTCGCCGGCGCTCTCGTCTAGCTGGCCATCGACCATGGCGACGTAGCGCTTATCCACCTGCCGATTCTGAAACAGAATGCTCAGGCAGCGATGCATTTCCTTGCCGCGTGCCATAACCAGCAGGCCAGAGGTGTCAAAATCCAGTCGATGCACGATCAGCGCATCCGGGTAGTCGACCTGCACCCGCGTGATCAGGCAGTCCTGTTTTTCAGGGCCTCGGCCGGGGACGGAAAGCAGTCCGCTCGGCTTGTTGAGGACGAGCAACTCGCGATCAGCGTGGAGTAGAGTGAAGCCTGAAGGCGCAGAATACGTGCAGGATGGCATGAGTAGAGGTGATGGAATATAAAACGGAAGAATAGTGACTTTTTCTACGGCGCGTATTGTCTCCCGTTTTTAAGCTCAGCGCAGCCTTCTTCAAATCCTATAAACTTCAGGGTTATTTGGATGTGATTGCAACAATGGATTTTCATGAATAATTTTCTGCACCACGTCGCGCTTGCTGCGCCGCTATTCTCGTTAGTTTTTGTCGGCTATGCCTTGATGCGCTTTACCGGCTGGCCGAAGGCGATGTCGGAGAGCCTCTCCCAATTTGTTTTCTCGGTAGCGCTGCCGGCCATGTTGTTTCGCCTGATGAGTGATTTTTCATCGTTGCCGCCTGTTGATGCCCGCTTGCTGATCGCCTTCTTTGGTGGCTGCCTGATTGTTTTTGCGATCGGTCGACTGATTGCATGGAAATTATTCGCTCTGGACGGTGTGTCGCAGTCGGTGTTTGCGCTGGGTGGGATTTTCTCCAACAACATACTGCTCGGTTTGCCACTGGCCAAAATGGCCTTGGGGGACGCGGCCGTGCCTTCGGTGGCATTGGTGCTGGTGTTCAACGCACTGATTCTGTGGACGCTGGTGACTGTTTCTGTCGAATGGGCCAGGCACGGCAATTTTTCTGTGCGTGGTTTTGCAAAGACCTTGCGAGGCGTGCTGACCAATCCTGTGGTTGCCGGCATTCTGTCCGGCACGTTGTTTGGTTTGACCGGATGGCCGTTGCCGGTGGCTATCGACGTGCCTTTGGGTATGCTGGCGCAGGCCGCTGCGCCGATGGCGCTGATTGCGCTGGGAATGGGGCTGGCCGAGTACGGGGTGCGCGAGGGCTGGAAAATCAGCGTGGCCATCAGCGCCGTCAAATTAATCATTCAACCGCTGGTAGTTTGGGCGCTGGCGCGCTTGCTGGGTTTGCCACCCATGGAAACCAGGGTAGTGGTGTTGCTGGCTTCGATTGCTGTCGGAGCCAATGTTTATCTCATGTCGCGGCACTTCAAGGTGCTCGAAGGCCCCGTCGCCAGCAGCCTGGTGTTGTCCACCGGATTGGCGGCCCTGACCACACCCTTGGCTCTGACGCTGATCGGTCTTTGATGATTGAATTGCTTGTGTATTGCGTAAGGCATTCTGCATCAAGAAAATCTATTCATTGGCCTTGAATACCAATCTTGACGATCATAATCAAACGCAGGACACTCTACCCGCTACCGTATTTAGAGACGTGTTTATTAGAAGAGCCTTATTTGTCCGCCTTAGGCGGTATTAATAACAATTGGGAGGTTTTTTGATGAAACAGTACCAAAAATTATTGTTGGGTTTCTGTCTGGGTCTGGTTTTCGGCCTGGTTGCTTATTACGCGCTGCCGATGAAGGACTATCCCTTCATGAAGCAGTTCTCCGAGGTGTGCCAGTTCGCTGGTGCTGTGTTCCTCAGAACCATCTTCATGATCGTGATTCCTCTTCTTCTCTCAGCGCTGATGCTTGGTGTCTTTGAGCTGGCTCAGGGGCGCGGGTTGGGCAAGATTGCATCGAGGTCGATCGGCTACACGGTTGCGCTAAGTTTCTGCGCGGTCATGATCTCTATCGTCCTGACCAACTTTGTGCAGCCGGGCAAGGGGATGGAGTTTGACAAAGTGTCGTTGGCATCAAACGCCTCGGTTCTCAAGATTCAGGGCAATGTGGCGGCGACAGCCGACAAGGTGTGGTTCCAGTACATTGTTGACCTGATTCCGCAAAACCCGGTTGAATCGATGACCAAGGCCTTCCAGGGCGAAATCATTGCTGTCATGGTGTTTGCCCTGATTTTCGGTTATGCGCTGAGTCTGGTTGTCAAGGAGAAAGACAACGCCTTTGTCAGCTTCATGCAAACGGTGTTTGACACGTCGGTTAAAGTCGTTGACTTCGCCATGAAGGTGGCACCGTACGGTATTTTCGGCATTGTTTTCAATACGGCCTACAAACTGGGTGCGGGATTCCTGCAGAATGTGGCGATGTACGCGGCGGTGGTTGTGGTCGGTTTGCTGATCCAGCAACTGGTTGTATATAGCGTCTTCCTGAAGGTGTTCGGAAAGGTTTCTCCGTGGAAGTTCTTCAACCAGTGTCGTGAAGTCTATGTCTATGCCTTTTCGACGGCGTCTTCGAATGCAACCTTGCCGGTTGCTCTTGAGGCCGCAGAAAGAGTGCTCAAGATTCCACCGAAGATTGCCCGTTTTGTGCTCACTATTGGTGCCTCGGCCAACCAGAACGGATCGGCGCTGTTTGAAGGCGTGACAGTGCTATTCCTGGCGCAGGTCTATGGCATCGATCTTTCGTTCGGTAGCCAGGTACTCGTTGTGTTGATGGCTATGATGGCCAGTATTGGTACTGCTGGTGTCCCGGGTGGTGCCTTGCCACTAGTCGTTATCGTGATGATGCAGGTCGGCATCCCGGCTGAAGGCATCGGCATTGTACTTGGTGTTGATCGTTTGCTGGATATGTGCCGGACGACGCTGAATGTTTCCGGTGATCTGGTTAT